>NZ_CP115463.1:2447500-2790000 GCF_027912495.1 Caulobacter sp. NIBR1757
GCTTTCAGCCGCGCCCCGTTGCGCTTGATGACCACCCCGTCGTTCAGCCGGGTGACGCCGACGCCGGCCTCCTCCAGTTTGACCAGCAGGGCCTCCATCAGGTCGGCACGGGTGTTGGTCAGGCGGACCTCGCCGCCGGCCATCGCCGCCGCCACCGCATAGGTGCCGGCCTCGATACGGTCGGTGATCACCGCATGGCTGGCGCCGTGCAGTTTCTTGACGCCGGTGATGGTGATGACCGGGGTCCCCGCCCCTTCCACCTGGGCGCCCATGGCGTTGAGGCAGTCGGCCAGGTCTTCGATCTCCGGCTCGCAGGCGGCGTTGCCCAGGCGGGTCACGCCCTTGGCCAGCACGGCGGCCAGCATGGCGTGTTCGGTCGCCCCGACCGAGACGATGGGAAACTCGATGTCGGCGCCCTTCAGGCCGCGCGGGGCTTGGGCGTAGACGTAGCCCTCGTGCAGATCGATGGTGACCCCCAGCGCCTCGATGGCCTTGAGGTGCAGGTCGACGGGCCGCCCGCCGATGGCGCAACCGCCCGGCAGCGAGACCTTGGCCTGACCGTTACGGGCCACCAGGGGTCCCAGAACGTTGAAGCTGGCCCGCATCTGGCGGACCAGGTCGTAGGTGGCGAAATGGCTGCGGATGGTCCTGGTGTGCAGCACCGATTCCGGCCCGTCCGGCCCGTCGCTCTCGGTGATGTTGGTGCCCAGGTGCTGCAGCAACTGGCCAAGGAACCGTGTATCCCGCAGGCGCGGCATGTTGGTCAGGCGCAGGGGCTCTTCGGTCAGCAGGCTGGCGACCATCAGCTTGATGGCCGAGTTCTTGGCGCCGCTGATCGGGATCTCCCCGTTCAGGCGAGTGCCGCCGGTGATGGCGATGCTGTCCATCCAGTCCCTCAGATGTTCGCGCCGGGGCAATCGGGCGCAAAGAATGGCCTTTAGCGGGCGCGAGCCCCGCGCGCCACGTCCAAGCTGTCACGACCCTGTCAGGCCTTGTCGGGATCGTCTTGCTTTTCCGGTGCAGACGCTCGCTTGGCTGCCTTTCGGCGCCGCAGGTTGGCCCGCAGGGCGACCGCCAACCGCGCCTCCTTTTCGGCCTTGTCGTCAGCAGGTTTGGACATGGCCGCAAAGGGAGCCATGCGATGAATTGCGGTCAAGCCGATTTTTCCCTTTGCCTCCTCGCCGACTTTCGCTACTAGGCGCGCCTCGCCTGTTTCGCCGCCGTAGCTCAGTGGTAGAGCGCATCCTTGGTAAGGCTGAGGTCGGCAGTTCAATCCTGCCCGGCGGCACCAGCATCTCCCCCAGCCCGTGATCGGGCTGGGGTCGAGAATTCCCCGGCAGGATCCTACAGCCCGCTCAACTCGCTCTTGCCCGAATCCCGGCGACTGGCCTGCCACAGCGTCATGACCGACTGCATCAGAATCCAGGAGCCGAACACGCCCATCGGGACCGTATCGATCCCGTGCATCATCGAGTTCACCATCCAGACCCCCGGCAGCAAGGCCGCGGACAGCCAGGCCCGGCGGGTCAGTTGGTCCTCGCTCAATACCCTGTCGAGCACCACGTCCAGAAGGGCGACAGCGCCGACCATCGCCCCCAGCCACGGCGTCAGCTCCGGAACCCTGGAAGCGGCGGCGCAGGCCACGGCCAGAATCAGCACCCCGGTCGCCACCGGCACATAGTAAGGCGCTCGCCCCTTGGGCTCGATCCGCTCCACGATGGCCTGAAGACTTCCGCCGCCGGTCAGGAAGACCAGCGTCGACGCCGCCCCCGCGACCAGCATCAGCAACCACCGCTCGTCACCGGCGTACAGCGAAGCGATCACCCACATCGCCAGCAGATATCCGAACCTCAGCATTCCTCTCACGGTGCGCTGGAAGCCCACCAGGGCGACCGTACGCTGGATGGGGGCGGGAAAGGCCGGTTCGCCCGTCACCCGCGCCCAGCCGGACGCGACCAGCCCCACGCCCCAAAGCAGAAGGGCGCCGATGGACAGGTCGATGCCGGAAACCACGGCCACAGCCCCAAGGGCCGGCAGCGACAGGCCCAGACCCGCCCAGCCGTAGCGCTTCCAGGCCGCGGCGCCCTCGCCTTTGCCGGCCAGCCAGGCGATGCGCGAGCGAACCACGCCGTAGAAATAGGCGCCGCTGATCGCTCCGGAGAGCAGCAGCGAAAGGGGCCACCAACCGCTGACCTCGCCCGGTGCGACGGCCAGCAGAACAAGGAACGGCATGACCAGGAACGCGGTGGCCGCTACGAGCCCGATCCGCGGCCTTGAGGCGGTTGCGTCCCACCAGGCGACGGCCTCGGCGTTCAGGTTCTGAACGAGACCCGGCCGGGAGTCGCGGATCCCGTCCAGCAAGACCATCACCCGCTCTTCCAGACCAGGCTCGGCCTGCCAGCGCAGGCGATTCCAACGGGTCGGCGGGGTCGTCAAAGCCTTGTAGGGCTTGTACTGCGAGTGGCTGCGTCGCCCTAGCTGCCGCAGAACATGCAGGTCCGCCTCGCGCGCCAGGGCCATGTCGCCGACCCGCCGATACCGCGCGTCTTCATCAACCCGCCAGCGGAAGTGATCAATGGCGACGGGAATCAACAGGTCGGAGGCTGGCGCCTCGGCGATCAGAACCTGCTCGATCCAGGGCTCGAAATTGCCCGCCACGCCCAGGTTGTCGAGGGCCGGCGAGGCCAGGATGGCCTCGAACTTCTCGCGGACCGTGATGCTTGGCATCGGTTTGGCCGCCAGCATCTCGCGCATCGCCGCGACATCCTCGTGCAGCGCATCGACCTCGGCCTGAAACGCGGCGTTGAACCGTTCTTCGTCGGTCATCGGCCGATCAGGCAGCGGCTGGACGATCTCCACAACCGGCGTGGGTTCCGGTTCGGACGGAGGCTCAGGCGGCCGGATCTCCTCGCCCCCCTCAGCGGCCTCCGCATCGGCTGCCTCCAGGGCCTCCATTTCCGCGTGGAAGGCCTCCTGGCGGCGATGCCACTGGTAGCGCTGGGCCATGTCGTAGGCCGCCCGCAGCTCCTGGAATCCCTCCGGATCATCCTCGGGGTGGGTGAGCTTCAGGCGGCGGGCATAGGCGCGTTTCAGCTCCCGCTCTTCGTCGGTCGCCTCGAGGCCGAGCACATCCCAGATTGATCGCTGGCTCAAAGCCAGGTCTCCCCCTCGAGCCCGTCCAGCATCTGCAGCAACTCTCCCCGCGCCACGTCGATGGCCTTCAGGTCCTGCTTTTCGAGCACGGTCTCGAAATTGCGGGTCAGATGGGCGATGTACTCCCGGTTCTCACCCAGGAATTTCTCGTAACAGCGAGCCGCCCGGGCCAGGGCCGCCCTGTTGGCGTCATGCTCGCGCGGATGCTGCTTGAGGGCCGACAGCGCCTTGCGCCGTTCTTCGAAGTCCGGCGCCGCGGCCGCCTCCTCATCGACGATCACCATCTGTTTGCGTTCGCCGGTGCGCGGCACATGCACATCAACCTCCAGCAGCCCGTTGATGTCGTAGCTGAAGCGCACCTCGATGCCGATTTCGCCGCGACGAGCCGGCGGCACGGGCATCTTCATGGTGGCCAGCTTCACGTTCTCGGCCACGTTGCGCGACTCGCCCTGGTAGATGCCGAAGGTGATCACCGGCTGGTTGTCTCGCATGGTGAAATAGGACTCGACCCGGCTGGCCGGGATCACCGTGTTGCGCTCCAGGATCGGGGAGAACAGGCCGGATCTTACACTGCCATCCGGCCGCTCGTCGGCGACATCGATACCCAGGCTGTAGGGGCAGACGTCGGTCAGGACGACCTCCTTCAGCGCCACATCCCGCGCCTTCAGACCCGCCTGTACCGCCGCGCCCAGCGCCACCGCCTCGTCGGGATTGACCCGGTTGGCTGGGAAGCGCCCGAACATGCGCGTCACCGTCTTGCGCACCAGCGGCATGCGGGTCGAGCCGCCGACCATGACGATCTCGCCCAGGTCCTGGGCCCGGATCCCGCTGTCCCGCAACGCCCGCAGGACCGGCTCGCGCAGCCGCTCCAGCAGGGCGGCGGCCTTGGTCTCGAACATCTCGGCGGTGATGCTCAGGCTGTGGACCGCGCCGCCCCAGGTGACGCTCATCTCGGCGCTGTCCTCGGTGCTCAAAGCTCGCCGCGCCCGTTCGGCCGCCTCGCGGATGCGTTCGCCGACCAGCGCCGCCTCCGGATCGTTCCAACCCGGCAGCGCCGATCCCTTGGCGTCCTTGAAGGCGTTCACCAGGATTTCGTTGAAGTCCTCGCCGCCTAGCCGGTTGTCGCCGGTCGAAGCCCGTACCTCGATCACGCCCTCGAAGATCTCCAGGATCGAGACGTCGAAGGTGCCGCCGCCGAGGTCGAAGATCAGGAATTGCGATTCGGCCTCCAGTTCGTGGATGCCATAGGCCAGCGCCGCCGCCGTCGGCTCGTTTATCAGTCGCTCGACCTTCAGCCCCGCAAGCTGGCCTGCCTTACGGGTTGCCTTGCGCTGCTTGTCGTTGAAGTAGGCCGGCACGGTGATAACCGCCTCGGAAATCGGCTGGCCCAGATGGGCTTCAGCATCGGCCTTCAGGCTCTTGAGCACCAGGGCCGAAAGCTCCTCGGGCAGGTAGCTGGCCTTGCCCAGGGTCGTGGACCGCTGCGAACCCATGTAGCGCTTGAAGACCGTGGCCGTCAGGTCTGGATGGGTCGATTGGCGTTCACGCGCCGCCAGGCCGACCATGATCTCACCGGTCTTCTCATCGACGCTGACCGCCGACGGCGTCAGGGTATGGCCCAGGCTGTTGGGGATCAGCTCCGCCCGACCGTCACGCCAAATGGCGACCGCCGAGTTGGTGGTCCCCAGATCGATACCGATGATCACGCCTACACCCCCCAGAAAGCCTCATCAGGCCACCCTGCGTTCTAGCATTCGAGGGCCGAGGCTTCGCAAGAGGGGGCGGTGGATTCAAACGATCTGGTGCTCCTCCACAAGGAACAGGGGCGACCTGGTCAGATCGATGAACTTGCGCTCGTCTTCCAGCAACTCGAGACCCGCCTTGCGCACCGCCGGATCGTCGCTGCCGAGGTCCTCGATACGGTCCCACCAGAGTTCCGCCACACCGTCATAGGCCGGCGGGCCACCGCGACTGGCCGCGAGAGCGGCAAAAGCCTCGTCGGGCAGGCTGTGGCTCTGGACGTATCGGCGAATCTTCAGCAGCTCCGCCCGGGCGGCGACCAGCGGCGCATGGGTCTGTCGCCAATAGCTCTGGAACTCCTCCCGCGTCAGATGCGGCAGGCGGGTCAGGCAGAAGGTGATCTTGATCATCGGCGTCCTCCGGAACGGGAGGATGCGACCTTGCCCCTGCGTTCGCCTAGCCCTTGACCAGGCCCGCCGCGAAATAGCCGGCCGTCGCCACGGTGGCGGTGATGAAGACGCCCCAGCACAGGTCGGCGGCCACCACCGTCCAGCTGAAGCCCTTGAGGGTCGCCATGTTGGTCAGGTCGTAGGTGGCGTAGGCGATGAGGCCGAACAGGGCGCCGTTGAACAGGGCCACGGTCCAGGATCCGGCTTCCAGCCCGGGCCGGGTTCCGAAGTAGACGGCCCCGACCAGGTACAGCAGGTAGAAGGGCACGGCCGCGCTCATCAGCGGCTTTTCCAGCAGCAGCGGGCCCAATTCACGCTGGTAGAGCTTCTGGGCGATGAAGGCCAACCAGACGAAGTCCACCGCCACGAAGACCCCGGCGGCGGCGATGTAGGCGACGATATATTGCAGCATGGCAGGCTCCCTTCGCGCTGAAGCTAGCGCGTCGGGAGCCCCCGCCAAGGGCTACTCCGCGGCCAGCGCCATGGCGGCGCCGGCGGTCAGGGCCGTCTTGGCCGCCAGTTCGGCCTTGGCCGCCTCGTACTCGGCCGACAGGCGGGCGACCATCTGGGCCACGGTCGGGATGTCCTTGATGGCGCCGATGCCCTGGCCGCAGCCCCAGATGTCGCGCCAGGCCTTGGCTTCCTGGTTGCCGCCCGAGCCGAAGTTCATCTTCGACGGATCGCTCTGCGGCAGGTTGTCGGGGTCGAGGCCCGCCGCCACGATCGAGGGGCGCAGGTAGTTGCCGTGCACGCCGGTGAACAGGTTGGAATAGACGATGTCGCTGGCCGAACTGTCGACGATCATGTCCTTGTAGCCCTGCATGGCGCGGGCTTCCTGGGTGGCGATGAAGGCCGAGCCGATGTAGGCGAGGTCGGCTCCCATGGCCTGGGCGGCGAGGATCGACTTGCCGTTGGCGATCGAGCCGGACAGGGCCACCGGCCCGTCGAACCACTCGCGGATCTCCTGGATCAGGGCGAACGGCGACAGCCCGCCCGCATGGCCGCCCGCCCCCGCCGCCACGGGAATCAGGCCGTCGGCGCCCTTCTCGACCGCCTTGTGGGCAAAGCGGTTGTCGATGACGTCATGCAGGGTGATGCCGCCCCAGGCGTGGACGGCGTTGTTGACGTCCTCGCGGGCCCCCAGCGAGGTGATCATGATCGGCGCCTTGTACTTGGCGCACATCTCGATGTCCTCCTCGAGCCGGTTGTTGGTCCGGTGGACGATCTGGTTGACGGCATAGGGGGCCGAAGGCGTATCGGGGTTGGCCTTGTCCCAGGCGGCCAGTTCCTCGGTGATCTGCGCCAGCCACTCGTCCAGCTGACTGATCGGCCGGGCGTTCAGGGACGGGAAGCTGCCGACCACGCCGGCCTTGCACTGGGCGATGACCAGCTCCGGTCCCGAGATGATGAACAGCGGCGAGCCGATGACCGGCAGGCGGAGACGGTCGCGAAGAACGGGCGGCAGAGCCATGGAGTGTCACCTTGGGCGGAGTTGATATACGCTGTAAATATAACAACCGTTTGAATCGTGCAACCGTGTCCTTGGGTCACTTCGCGGCGGTGTAGCGGAACACCGCCGCCGGCCCCGGCGCGGCCGAGCCGAAGTCCCGCGCCTCATAGGTCGCCAGCGCCTCCAGCCGGTCCATGGGCAGGAACTCTCGCAGCGGATCGCCGACCAGAACCTCCTGCCCCGCCGCCAGGCAGCCGTCCAGCAAGGCCGTCATCTTCTCGGCCAGGCCGTATTCATAGAAGACATCCCCGACCAGCAGGACATCGACCGGCGGCAACGGCGTGGTGGCGGCGTCGCCCCACAGACAGGTCGCCGAAACCCCGTTCAAGCCTGTGTTCAGCTCCGTGGCCACCACCGCGTAGGGATCGACATCGATGGCGAATATCCGCGCCGCCCTCGCCTTTGCCGCCGCGATAGAGACCACACCCGACCCGCTGCCCAGGTCCAGCACCCGGCGTCCGGCCACCGCCTCCGGCCGCTCGGCCAGGAACGGGATCAGCGCCCGTCCGCCGCCCCAGATGTGCGCCCAGTAGGGCATGGCGAAGTCGGGGTTGAGCGCCTGCAACCGGGCAAGACCGCTGCGCGGCCCGGCCAGATGCATCGTCACGCCCGGCAATTCAGCGACCGGCGTCAGCGCCAGATTGGCTTCGATGAAGGCCCTGGCCTCCGCCCGCACCGACTCGCTCAGGTCCAAGCGACCGCTCCGCCCACAGCCCCGACGGGCCTGTTCGAGCCAATCCCTAGACCAGCCGCCACGGATGTAAACCCGGCTTCCGGGCGCTTGACGCTCCTTACGTCACAGGCGCATGACGCCCGCGTAAACGTCCCTGCTGGAGCCGCCGATTTGTCTGGACCTGTCCTGTCCCTGGCCGACGATTTCCCCGCCGCCCCGAAAAAGGCGTGGCTCAGCCTCGTCGAGAAGACGCTCAAAGGCCAGTCCTTCGAGGACGCCTTGGTCAGCCACACCGTCGGCGGCATCGCCATCCAGCCGCTCTACACCGAGGGCCCGCGGAACCCGCGCGATCTTCGGGCCCGCGACGCCACCCGTCCCTGGGACCTGCGCACCGTCGTCGCCCATCCGGACCCGGCCCGCGCCAACGCCGATATCCTGAAAGACCTCGAACAGGGCGCTGCGTCGGTCCTCGTCCGGATCGACCCCACCGGCCGGAACGGCGTCGCCGTGGCCGATGTGCAGGGCCTGGCCCGCGTCCTCGACGGCGTGCTGCTTGATCTCGCCCCCGTCGCCCTCGACGCCGGCTTCCTCGGCCCCAAGGCGGCCGACTGGCTGGCCAGCCTGGCCAAGGCCGCGCCAGGCGCCCCCCTCGCCTTCCACATGGACCCGCTCAGCGCCTTCGCCCGCGCCGGCGCCTCGCCCGGGCCCATGGAGAGCCACCTGGTCTCGGCCGCCACGGTCGGCGCCCGCCTGCTCGGCATCCATCCCAAGGCCAGACTGATGCTGGCCAGCGGCACGGTGGTGCATGAGGCCGGCGGCGGCGAATCCGAAGAACTGGCGGTGATGACCGCCGCCGCCGTCGCCTACGCCCGGGCCCTGGTCCGCGCCGGCCTGAGCATGGAGCAGGCTTTCGGAGCCATCACCCTCGGCGTCTCCCTCGACGGCGAGTACTTCACCAGCATCGCCAAGCTGCGCGCCGCCAAGGTGCTCTGGGCCCGCGTCACCGCCGCCTGCGGCGTCAGTGTCGCCCCGACGGTCGAGGTTCGCACCTCCCACCGCATGCTGACGAAGAAGGACCCCTGGACCAACCTGCTGCGCCTCACCGCCGCCGGATTCGCCGGGGCCGTGGGCGGGGCAGACGCCATTGTCATGGGCGCCTATACCGACGCGCTGGGCCTGCCGACCACCTTCGCCCGCCGCCAGAGCCGCAACACCCAGCTGGTGTTGATGGAGGAGGCCAACCTCGGCCGCGTGGCCGACCCGGCCGGCGGCGCCGGCTACCTCGAAACCCTGACCGATCAGATCGCCCGCGCCGCCTGGGGCGGCTTCCAGGCGATCGAGGCCGAGGGCGGCCTGATCGAGGCCCTCACCAAGGGGGTGGTCGCCAAGGCCGTCATCGCCACCCGCGACGCCTGGCTCGCCGCACCGCGCAAGATCCTCGGCGTCAACGCCTTCCCCAACGCCGCCGAAACCCCGGCCGAGGTCGAGACGCCCGACGTCGCCGCCTTCGCCCTGCCGGTTCCCGAGCTACGTATCCCTGGCCCCTCGGCCAGCTGTCCGCCGCTCGCCCCCGTCCGCCTCGCCGCCGCTCTCGAGGAGGCCTGAACCATGTCGACCTTCCCCAACTTCGCCGACCTGCCATTCGACGCCGACCTCAAGGTCGCCGCCCCCACGCCGGGCGAGACCTGGGACACGCCCGAAGGCGTCTCGGTCGCCCCGTCCTATGGTCCCGAAGACACCGCCGATCTCGACTTCCTGACCGGCTACCCGGGCGTCGCCCCGTTCCTGCGTGGCCCTTACCCGACGATGTACGTCACCAATCCCTGGACGGTGCGCCAGTACGCCGGCTTCTCGACGGCCGAGGACAGCAACGCCTTCTACCGCCGCAACCTGGCCGCGGGGCAGATGGGTCTGTCGGTCGCCTTCGACCTGGCCACCCACCGCGGCTACGATTCGGACCATGAGCGGGTGAAGGGGGATGTCGGCATGGCCGGCGTCGCCATCGACAGCATCCTCGACATGCGCACCCTGTTCGACGGCATCCCGCTCGACAAGATGAGCGTCTCGATGACCATGAACGGCGCCGTCCTGCCGATCCTGGCCCTCTACATCGTCGCCGCCGAGGAACAGGGCGTTCCCCCCGAAAAGTTGTCCGGGACCATCCAGAACGACATCCTCAAGGAGTTCATGGTCCGCAACACCTACATCTACCCGCCGGCCCCCAGCATGCGGATCATTTCGGACATTTTTTCATACACTTCGACGCACATGCCGAAGTTCAACTCGATCTCGATTTCCGGCTATCACATGCAGGAAGCCGGGGCGACGGCCGACCTCGAGCTGGCCTACACCCTCGCCGACGGCATCGAGTACGCCCGGGCCGGCGTCGCCGCCGGCATGGACATCGACGTCTTCGCCCCGCGCCTGAGCTTCTTCTGGGCCATCGGCATGAACTACTTCATGGAAGTGGCCAAGATGCGGGCCGCCCGCCTGCTCTGGGCCCGCCTGATGAAGCGGGAGTTCAATCCCAAGGACAGCCGCTCGCTGTCCTTGCGCACCCACAGCCAGACCTCCGGCTGGTCGCTGGCCGCCCAGGACGTGTTCAACAACGTCTCCCGCACCGCCGTCGAGGCCATGGCCGCCGTCAATGGCCAGACCCAATCGCTGCACACCAACTCCTTGGACGAAGCCCTTGCTTTACCGACGGATTTCTCGGCCCGCATCAGCCGCAACACCCAGCTGTTCCTGCAGCTGGAGAGCGGCACGACCCGCGTCGCCGACCCCTGGGGCGGCAGCTACTACGTCGAGCGCCTGACCCACGACCTGGCCGCCCGGGCGCTGGAACACATCGAGGAAGTCGAAGCCCTCGGCGGCATGGCCAAGGCCATCGAACAGGGTCTGCCGAAGCTCCGCATCGAGGAAGCCGCCGCCCGCACCCAGGCCCGCATCGACGCCAATCGCCAGAGCGTGGTCGGCGTCAACCGCTACCGCCCGGAAGTCGCCGACGACATCCCGGTGCTCAAGGTCGACAACGCCGCGGTCCGTGCGGCGCAGCTGGAAAAGCTCAATCGTCTCAAGGCGGAACGCAACGAAGCTGAGACGCAAAGAGCCCTCCAGGCCCTGGAAGACGGCGCGCGTGGCGACGGCAACCTGCTGGCCCTCGCTGTCGACGCCGGCCGCGCCAAGGCGACGCTCGGCGAAATCAGCTATGCTCTGGAAAAGGTCTTCGGCCGCCACCGCGCCGAGATCAAATCGATCACGGGCGTCTACATGAAGGAAGCCGGCTCCAACCCCGCCGTGGCCCGCGCCAAGGCCATGGTCGACGCCTTCGAGCAGGCCGACGGCCGCCGCCCGCGCATCCTGATCGCCAAGATGGGCCAGGACGGCCACGACCGCGGCCAGAAGGTGATCGCCACCGCCTTCGCCGACCTCGGCTTCGACGTCGACATCGGCCCCCTGTTCCAGACCCCGGCCGAAGCCGCCCGCCAGGCGGTCGAGAACGACGTCCACGTCGTCGGCGCCAGCTCCCTGGCCGCCGGCCACCTGACCCTCGCCCCGGAACTGAAGGAGGAGCTGGCCAAACAGGGCCGCCCCGACATCATGACGGTGATCGGCGGCGTCATCCCGCAGCAGGACTGGCCCGCACTCGAAGCTGCCGGCGTCGCCGCCATCTTCCCGCCGGGCACGGTGATCGCGGAGGCCGCCATCGACCTCCTCGAGAAGCTCAACCGACAGCTCGGCTATGAGCAGGCGGCGGCGGCGGAATAGAAGCGCGCGGAGGCTTCACAGCCTCTGCACAGTTCGTCCCGCGCCGGTTGATGGCTCGCGAGCAGAAGAAGCTCCAGCACAGGAGCCCCACCATGCCCGCCCCCCGTCTCTCACCCCAACGCATCACCTTCGCCGCCGTCACCGCCTGGCTGCTGCCCTCGCTGATCCTCGCCAACCTGATCATGATCGGCGACGCCTTCACCTCGACCGGCCCGGACGCCGACATGATCAGCGCCGCCGTCACCGCCTGGACGGCCGGGCCGGTCATGGGCCTGCTCATGGGCTGGCCCTTCCTGCTGGCTGCCTTCGCCGCCTGGGGGTTGCTGCATCACTGGCGGCTGGCCACGCCCAAGGTCGCGGCCGGGGTCGGCCTGCTGTGCGGCGCGGCGGCCGGCATCGCGCTCGGCGGCCGCGGGGGCGAGACGCAGTGGATCTTCGCAGGTCCGGTCATTGGCGCCATCACAGGACTTGCGGTCTGGTGGGTAGCCTACGGCCTCCCTCGCGGCGAGACGGCCCTAGCTGATCCCCGTCAGCCCTGAATCCACCGCCAGCGTCTGCCCCGTCACATAGACGCTCTCCTCGCCGATGAAGAACAGCGCCGCATAGGCCACCTCCCAGCCCGTCGCCTGGCGCCCGAACGGCGTCGGCGACCTGCCCCGGCTCGGCCGCCCCTGCGTCGCCGCCCGGCCCAGCGGCGTATCGACCAGCCCCGGCGCCACGATGTTGGCCCGCACGCCCTTGCGCGCGCCCTCCAGCGCCACGTGCCGCATCAGCCCGCCCAACGCCGCCTTCGACGAATCATAGGCCGGCAACCGCGACCCGGCGACCAGCCCGGCGATCGAGCTGATGAACACCACCGACCCGCCCGGCTCCATCACCGGCAACGCCTCGCGGCAGCACAGCATCGGCCCGCGCAGGTTGACCGCCAGCACCGTGTCCCAGTCCGAAGCCCTGGTCGCCGCCAGCCCCAGGCCGCCCAGCCCGATGCCGACGTTCAGCGCCAGCCCGTCAAGGCCGCCCAGACCGCGCACGGCCGACGCCACCATCTCCACGACGTCGGTTTCATGGGCAATGTCGGCGGCGATGGCGAACGCCTGGCCGCCCTCGGCCTCGATCAGCCGCACCGTCTCGGCGGCGCTGGCTTCGTCGCGGTCAGCAACGGCGACATGCGCCCCTTCCCTGGCGAACAGCAGGCTCATCGCCCGACCGTTGCCGACCGGGTCGGTCGCCGCGTCGACCACCCGCTGGCCGCCACCGACCACCAGCACCCGGCGGCCCTTCAGCCGCCCCCGCCCCGGCGCCAGCCCTTGCGATTCCGCGCTCGGCGGCCGGACATAGCGTTCTTCATCGGCCATGCGTCGTCTCTCCCCGTCTTTCGTTGGGGTCAGTCTCGCCTGCGATTTTCCGAATGCCTAGTGCGCGTACTTGCTGCGCGGCTTCTTGCGCGCGTGCTTCTTGAGCGGAACGTCTTCGGGGGCGCCGTGGCGGTCCTCGATGTCCTTCTGCAGCGCCGTGGCCGCCATCAGGTGGCCTTGCCAGAGGAAGTCGACCGCCGAGCCCAGCACAGGCACCGCGCTCGCCCCGCTATCGACCAGCAGGTAGGTCAGCATGCGCAGGAAGGTGGCGATGCCGACCCCGGCCCGGAGGGCCTCGAACAGCAGGAACGCCGCGCCGCCCACGCTGTAGACCGTCCCGGCCACCGGCACCCAGGTCAACAGCCCGTCCAGCCCGACGCCGAACGGCCCGATGCCGATAACCCGGTCGGAGATGGTCTTGATCGCCTCGGCGGACTTCCAGGCGGAGTGTGCGCGTTCACGGGTCATGGTGAACGCAGCGTATAACGACGTTGTCGGTTCCGGTAGGGGTCAGACCTGCGGCGGAATGGTCGGCAGGTCGATGGGCTTCGGTCGCTTGCCGTCGCCGCCCAGGAAGATGATCCGCCGGTCTTCCTTGCCCGCTCGGACTCGCCCCATCAGGTCGCGGTACTCGACGGTGTGCAGCGCCTCTTCCCGCGTGCCTTCGAAATAGATGGTCTCTTCCATGTGCTTGAGCAGCATGTCGGCCGCCCATTTGTGGCCGGTGAACAGGGCGTCGGCCACCGCCCCGGCCTTGCCGAACAACGGCGCCACGGTATCGACGACCAGGATGGCGCTCATCTGGATCAGGATCATCGGCGCGGCCCGCGCCCGGATGCCCTGCAGCACCAGCAGCGCCCCGGCCAGGCCGCTGTAGGCGACGCCCGGATTGACCTTGCCGATGTTGGGCAGGAAGTTCAGCGCCGTATCCATGCCGACGCCGAACGGCCCGACCCCGACGATGTTGTCGGACAGCTTTTTGATCTGCTCGACATTCTTGCGGATGTTGTGCAGCTCGATGTGGGTACGGGCCAGGATCATCGTCAACTCCAGGTCACGGCGGAGCCGCGACGCCCCTCATGTCAGGGCACTGTGCCTGATAGTTGACGGAATATGAATGCCGCGCCGAGCGGATTCATCGCTGGGCCTGCCGGCGCCCGTTCGCGCTTCCCGCGACAGGCGAATTTGACCGCATCGGCGGCTTCCGTCCGGCCCTCGCCTCGCCTAAAGCCTGCCCATGCGGCCGCTCCCAGACCTCGACGCCCTCGCCAGCCGACTCATTGCGGGGGACCGCGCCGCCCTCGCCCAGGCCATCACCCTGGTCGAGAGCCGCCGCACCGACCACCAGGCCGCCGCCCGCCAGCTGCTGGCCCGGCTCATGCCCCACACCGGCAAGGCCCAGCGGCTCGGCATCACCGGCGTCCCCGGGGCCGGCAAGTCGACCACCATCGAGGCCCTCGGCTGCAATCTCACGGAGGCTGGCCACCGCGTCGCCGTCCTCGCCGTCGATCCCAGCTCCACCCGCACCGGCGGCTCCATCCTCGGCGACAAGACCCGCATGGAGCGGCTGGCCATGGACCCGCGCGCCTTCATCCGCCCCAGCCCCAGCGGCGGCGAGCTCGGCGGCGTCGCCCGCAAGACGCGGGAAGCCATCCTGCTGTGCGAGGCGGCCGGCTTCGATGTCGTCATCGTCGAGACCGTCGGCGTCGGCCAGTCGGAGACCGTCGTCGCCGACATGGTCGACCTGTTCATGGCCGTGCTCATCCCCGGCGGCGGCGACGAACTGCAAGGCATCAAGAAGGGCCTGATCGAGATCGCCGACCTGATCCTGATCAACAAGGCCGACACCGACCCGCCCCGCGCCGAGCGCTCGGCGCGCGAATACCGCAACGCCCTGCACATCCTCACCCCCGCTCACCCCGACTGGACCCCGCCGGTGCTCACCGCCTCGGGCCTCAACAACGCCGGCCTCGACGTTCTCTGGGCCCAGATCCAGCGTCACCGCGAGGTGATGACCGCCAACGGCATGCGCGCCGCCCGCCGGGCCGGCCAGAACGGCCGCTGGATGTGGGCCATGGTCAACGACCGTCTCGGCCGCGCCTTCCGCGAGCATCCGCGGGTCGCCGCCCTGGCGCCGGCCCTGGAGGCCCAGGTCCTGGCCGGCGAGGTCCCCGCCTCCCTGGCCGCCGACCAGCTGCTGGCCGCCTTCGGGCTCTGACCGCCCCCCTTTTCCGGTCTATCGGGCGACGGGGCGCGTGCGCATCCTGAGCCCATGCTCAGCCTCGCCCTTGCCCTCCTGATGGTCATTGCCCAACCCGACGATGCGCCGGTAGCGACCCAGCAGGTCGTCCCGCCCCCCTCCGCCGCCGCCCTGGAAGAGGCCCGGCGCAAGGCTGCGGAACAGGAGGCGAAGGAAGACGCCGAATGGCAGGCCGCGATGGAGCGCTGGCGCGCCAGCCAGGCGCCGCCCCCGCCACCGACCGAAGAGGAAAAGCGCGCCGCCGCCAACCGCGCCGCCCTTGAGCGGGCCGAACAGGCCGGCCGCGACGCCAACGCCCCACCCGGCGCCTGGCCCGACGAGGGCAAGATGCGCTGCAAGACCACCGACAACGGCTTCGTCTGCGGCAACTCCGAGGAGGCGGTGGGGCCGGACTCGCCGTCCCAACGGGCCCTGCAGGAGCTCATGAAGCCGAACTGAGTCTCCTCTCCCCCCAACCCTGTCATCCTTCGGTTGCGCGCAGCGCAATCCGGAGGACCCACCGTGAGGGCGGAACCCGCTGGACCCGGCAAGCCGTCATCGACGGCCGCACGTCAATGGCAGCCGCCAGCCGTCAAGCGGACGGGTGGGTCCTCGGATCGCTACGCGACCGAAGGATGACAACGGTGGGCGGGCTAAACGACCGGAGATGATAAAGCCGAACTGATCGGCCGCCGTCCGTAAACCCTAAACCCCCGCCAACCGCTTCGCCTGCGCCACCCAGGCCTCGCGGCCGATGCGGCCCATCAGCTTCAGCTCCTTGTCGAGGGCGGCGATCTCGTCCTCGCTCCAGGCGGCGATCTGGGCAAACCGCGTCACGCCCTTGTCGGCCAGCATGGCCGCCACCTTCGGCCCGATGCCGGTCATCACCGTCAGGTCGTCCGCCTCCAGCGCCGCCGGCTCCACAAACACCGGCGCCTCGATCACCGGATCGAAGACCACCTCGGGTTCCGGCATCGCCTCGATCAGCGCCTCCACAACCTCCACAACCGGCTCGACCGCCGCCTCGACCAGCTCCGGCGCCGCCTCGGCCGCCTTCTCGATGGCCGCCTCGACCTCCGGCTCCGGCTTGGGCAGCAGCTTGGCCGTCGGCGCGAGGGCGTCCACGGTCGCCGGCTGCATCCATTTGGTGGCCCAGAAGAAGGCCGCCCCGACCATGGCGGCGCTGCCGATCATCAGCCACAGGGGCGAGGTGAACCCCACCGGCAGGCGCAGGGCCTTGGCGGTGGCGTCATCGAGTTCAGGAAGTTTGGCGTCAACGGTCATGACATCGCTCCGCGCGAGGCGGCCGGGGAGCAGCCGCCGATTGTGCGACGCAACATATCACCGACTTCTATCTCGCAAGTGCGAAATTTCGTGATCAGCCGTCCAGCCGCCAGGCCTCGCCGCGCCCCTCGCCCTCACCCAACCCGGCGACCCAGGCGCAGACCTCGCCCAGCGGACCCTCCAGCCCGGCCGGCGCCCCGGCGATGACCAGGGCGCAACCGTTCATCTTCATCGGATTGTCCAGCTTGCGCAGCCGGCATTCGCCGATCAGGGCGTCCGGCGCCGCTCCCTCGATCGACCGCAGGAAGGCGTCGAAGGTCTCCAGGTCCTTCAGCGGCAACCACACCGCCACCACGGCCCGGGGGTTCCTGGCCCGCACCGCCGCCATCGCCGCCGCGATCCGCTGATAGTCGTCCGGCCGCTCGAACGGCGGATCGATCAACACCAGGGCCCGACCCTTGGGCGGCACGGTCGCCGGCGCCGTCTCATAGCCATCGGCCTGCACGGCCCGCGCACCCGGATACGGCGCCAGGGTCTGGGCCAGCAGGGCGTGATCGTCGTCCCGCACCTCGCAGGCCGTGTAGCGGTCGCCGGGCCGCAGCGCCGCCGCGATCAGCCGCGGCGAGCCCGGATAGAACCGCACCCCGCCGCCCGGGTTCATCCCCGCCACCGCCGCCTTCAGGCCGTCGAACGCCGCCGGCGCCGGCGCTTCCATCAGCCGGAAGATCCCTTGCGCCGCCTCGCCCGTCCGCCGCGACAGCTCCCCCTCCAGGTCATAGCCCCCCGCCCCCGCATGGGTGTCGACGATGACCAGCGGCGAGCCCTCGGCCATCAGCGCCTCCAGCAACAGGGTCAGCCCGGCGTGCTTGACCAGATCGGCGAAGTTCCCGGCGTGAAAGGCGTGGCGATAGTTCAAGTCGGACTCCGGGGCCGGAACAACCGCCCGCCAACGGTGTTGGGACTGAGAGGAAGGCGTTCAATGTCCGGTCTTTTCAGAAACCCCGCCAAGGTCAAACACAATCAGGCGCCCGCCTGATGGCCCGCGACGGTGAAATCCCGCCAAACACGCCTCAGGACCTGCCCGAAGGCCTCGTCTACTGCAGCGACGACGGCCCCGGCTTCACCCGCCGCAAGCTGGCCGGCGGCTGGGCCTACTACGACCAGATCGGCCGCCGCATCGAGGCGCCCGCCACCCTCGACCGCATCGAGGCCCTCGTCATCCCGCCGGCCTGGACCGACGTCTGGATCGCCCCCCGCCCCGGCTGCCATATCCAGGCCACCGGCCGGGACGACCGGGGTCGCAAGCAGTATCGCTACCACGCCGACTGGAGCCGCCACCGCGACGACGCCAAGTTCAGCCGCGTCGCCGCCTTCGGCCGCGCCCTGCCCCGCCTGCGCAAGCGGGTCGAGGCCGACCTGCGCCGCAAGGGCCTGCCCAAGGACAAGGTGGTCGCCGCCGTCATCAGCCTGCTGGAACAGACCCTGATCCGGGTCGGCAACGACGAGTACGCCCGGACCAACAAGAGCTTCGGCCTGACCACCCTGCGCGACCGCCACGCCAGGCTGAGCACCGTCGGCGGAACCTTCGAATTCACCGGCAAGAGCGGCAAGACCCACAGCACCCGCTTCGAGGACCGCCGCCTGGCCCGCATCGTCAAGGCCTGCCAGGACCTGCGCGGCCAGCGCCTGTTCCAGTACCGGGCCGAGGACGGCTCGATCTGCCCCATCACCTCCGGCGACGTGAACGACTACCTGCGCGCGGCGACCGGCGAGGATTTCACCGCCAAGACCTTCCGCACCTGGGCCGGCACGCTGGAAGCGGCGCGCATCCTCTGCGTCCAGGCCGACACCACCGCCACCAAGGCCACCCTCACCGCCTGCGTGAAGGACGTCGCCAGACGGCTGGGCAACACCCCGGCGGTGTGCCGCAAGGCCTACATCCATCCCCTGGTGCTCGACCGCTTCACCGACAAGAGCCTCACCCTGAAGCCCGGCAAATCGGACCGGGCCTTCGAAACGGCGGTGATCCGGATGCTGGAAAAGACCTAGCGTCTGTTGGGGGACAGGTTCGGCGCAAAGCGCCGTACCTGTCCCCGGCTTGCGCCGCCGGTGTGGCTTGGCTCGCTCCAGAGGATTGCACGCGGGCGGCTGGAACGGCGTTGACCCAACCCCCGGCGCCGACCGGGGACAGGTAGCGCGCTCGCGCGCGCAACCCGTCCCCCAAACCTGACGCAAAGTCACCCTTCCCAATCCGGAATCTCCGCGTAAAGGTGATCATCAATCACCAAAAACATATCGGGAGATACAGATCATGGCCGGTCCGAAACTGCGCTTCGGCGCCTTCATCGCCCCCTTCCACCCGCTGCGCGAGAACCCCACCCTCGCCCTCGAGCGGGATATCGAGCTGGTCCAGCACATGGACCGCCTCGGCTATGAGGAAGCCTGGATCGGCGAGCACCACTCGGCCGGCTACGAACTGATCGCCAGCCCCGAGCTGTTCATCGCCACCGTCGCCGAGCGCACAAAGCACATCCGCCTCGGCACCGGCGTCTCCTCCCTGCCCTACCACCACCCCCTGATGCTGGCCGACCGCATCAACCAGCTCGACCACATCACCCGCGGCCGGGTGATGCTGGGCTGCGGCCCGGGCGCCCTGCCCTCCGACGCCTTCATGATGGGCATCCCGGTCAGCGCCCAGCGCGACCGCATGGACGAGGCCCTCGACGTGCTCGTGCCGCTGCTGCGCGGCGAGCAGGTCACCAAGATCACCGACTGGTTCACCCTGCAGGAAGCCCGCCTGCAGATGACCCCCTACTCGCGGCCCAGCGTCGAGATCTGCGCCGCCAGCCAGGTCTCGCCCACCGGCGCCAAGGCCTGTGGCCGTCACGGCATCGGCATGCTCAGCATCGGCGCCACCCAGTCGGGCGGCTTCAACGCCCTGGCCTCCAACTGGGCCATCGCCGAGGAAGCGGCGAAGGACGCCGGCACGACCGTCGATCGCAACGGCTGGCGCCTGGTCGGCCCGATGCACATCGCCGCCACCCGCGAGGAGGCCCGCGCCCAGGTCCGCTTCGGCCTCGACGACTGGCTCTACTACTTCCGCGAGGTCGCCGCCCTGCCGCTGGCCCCGCAGGACGGGTCGGATCCGGTCGACGCCCTGATCGCCTCCGGCATGGCGGTCATCGGCACGCCGGAAGACGCCATCGCCCAGATCGAGCGCCTGCAGAAGCAGTCGGGCGGCTTCGGCGCCTTCCTGTTCATGGATCACAACTGGGCCGAATGGGACAACAAGAAGAAGTCCTACGAACTCTTCGCCCGCTACGTCGCCCCGAAGTTCCAGGGCCTCAACGAAAACCGCGAGACCTCGCTGAACTGGGCCGCCGAGAACCGCCCGCGCTTCATCGGCGAGGCCATGGCCGCCGTCGGCGCCCGCGTGGCCCAGCATATCCAGGAAAAGGGCACGGACAACATCCGCCCCGAGATCCTCGAAGCCATGGGCATGGCCAAGAAGCCGGAATAGGGGGGCGTGGGGACGGGTTGCGCGCGCAAGCGCGCTACCTGTCCCCGGTCAGCGCCGGCCACAGTTCAAGCGCACGCCAGCCGGTTCGAGCTGCGGCTGGACCGCGCCAGCTCCAAACGCCTCCGCAAGCCGGGGACAGGTACAGCGCTGCGCGCCGAACCCGTCCCCCCTCGACTCCGCCCCCATCGCCGCACAATCTCCCCTCCGTGCCCCTCTTCCTCTTCCCCTCCGCCGCCGAACGCGACCCCGAGGTCGAGGCCTGGCTCGCCGCGCCCGACCCCATCCGCCAGCTCGCCCGCCCCTGGTTCGAAGCCCTGCGCGCCGCCGGCCCGGACGTCCGCGAGCTGATGCACGACGGCCACCCCACCGCCTGCGCCGGCGAGGCGGCTTTCGCCTATGTGGCCGCCTTCACCGCCCACGCCGCCGTCGGCTTCTACTTCGGCGCCGAGCTGCCCGACCCGCACCGCCTGCTCGAAGGCGCCGGCAAGCGCATGCGCCACGTCAAGATCCGCTGGGGCCAGCCCATCGACGAGCCCGCCCTCCAGGCCCTGATCACGGCCGCCTACGCCGACATCCGGGACCGCCTGTGACCCTCGACGCCTATCTCGACCGCATTGGCTACGCCGGCCCCGTCGCCCCGGACCTCGCCACCCTGCGGGCCATCCATCGCGCCCACCATTTCGCCATCCCCTACGAGAACCTCGACGTCCAGCTGGGCCGCCCGGTCGTCACCGACCCGGCCGCCGCCTTCGACAAGATCGTCAGCCGCCGGCGCGGCGGCTGGTGCTACGAGATGAACGGCCTCCTCGGCTGGGCTCTCTCCGAGATCGGCTTTTCGGTCACCCGCATGATGGCCGGCGTCCGCCGCGAGCAGGACGGCGACATCGCCGTCAGCAACCACCTGATCCTCCGCGTCGACCTGCCCGAAGGCCCCTGGCTGGCCGACGTCGGCTTCGGCGACGGGCCGCTCGATCCCTACCCCATCATCGCCGGCCCCATCGAAGGCGGCCTGTTTCCCTACAGGCTCGAGGCCATGGCCGACGGCTGGTGGCGGCTGCACAACCATCCGGCCGGCGGCGCCCCCAGCTTCGACTTCCAAAACGCCCCCGCCGACGAGGCCGCCATGGCTGCCCGCTGCCTGTGGCTGCAGTCGGACCCCGCCTCCGGCTTCGTCCAGAACGCCGTCGTCCAGCGCCATCGCCCGGACCGCCTGCTGCTGATGCGCGGCCGATCCTTGCGGACCCTCACCGCCACCGAAACCCTCGACCGCCTGATCGCCGACGCCGACGACTATGTCGCCACCCTGAAGGCCGACTTCGCCCTGGACCTCCCGGAGGCGGCCAGCCTCTGGCCGGCTATCACGGCCCGCCACGAGGCGCTGTTTGGAACATGAATATGTCTAGGCTGTAGGGACGATTTAGGATTCCCATGGATTCCGGGTTCTGATTCAAAGCTGCTTTTTGGAGGCGGCCTTGGAAGGCGAGGTTCTGCGGGACGATCAGTGGGCTCGGATCGAGCCGTTTGTGCCAGGTGGGCGCAAGGGCAAGCGGGGCCCGCGCAGCAACGGGCGTCTGTTCATCGACGCCCTGTTGTGGATGGCCCGTTCGGGGGCCCGGTGGAAGGATCTGCCCGAGCGCTTTGGGCCCGTTGAACGAGCCAAGAAGCGATACTACCGGTGGGTCGAGAAGGGCGTGCTGGACAAGATCTTTGCGGCGGTGGCGGCGGACCCTGACCTGGAATGGGTGATGCTCGACGCCACGGTCATTCGGGCCCACGCCCAAGCCGCTGGAGCGCGGCGAAAAAGGGGGGCCCGGACGCCCAGGCGCTTGGCCGTTCTCGCGGCGGATTCGGCACCAAAATCCACGCCGGCGTAGACGCCCTGGGTCTGCCGATCCGGCTGATGCTCGGCCCAGGACAGCAGAATGACGTGGCTCCGGCCAGCGATCTGATCGACGGACTGGCCGCCCAGCATCTCATCGCCGACAAGGCCTATGACTCCCACCCCCTCTACGCGAAGGTCATCGAGCAAGGTGGTGATCCGGTCGTGCCGCCGCGCCGCAATCGCCTGCGCAAGCACAGCTACGACAAGGACATCTATAAAGAGCGCAACCGCATCGAGCGCTTCTTCAGCCGCATCAAGCACTGCCGGCGCATCGCCACCCGCTACGACAAGCTCGCCCAAACCTTCATGGGCTTCGTAAAGCTCGCCTGCATCATGCTCTGGCTCAAATGATTAAATCGTCCCTACAGCCTAGACATATTGTTTTCGCCCCATTTTGAGCGCTTCGTCCAAGGCCCGGATCTGTAGGCTTGAGCGATCACAAACCGGCCCACAATCACAGACCGCCGACCTACGCAGCACCTACGTCCGAACCTACGATCCCCGCGCCTCGCCCCACGACCGGACCCACGGTTCCTCAATGAATTCAAGGGCGAGCCGACCGCATTCGCCGCTTGGCGGCCGGCGGCGTGCTATAATGGTAGGCCGCTTCGATAAGCCCGCCGGCTCATCCGGCTTGGATTCCCGGCCAATCCTGCCCAAGACAGCCGCACGATGCTCGCCTACCTCCGCAGATTCCTCCCGCAGGCGCCGGCCCAGCCGCTCAAAGAGCGCCTGAAGGCCTTCGTCGGTGCGCTTATCGGCATCGCCGTCACCGGCCTGGTCACGCACCTCGTCATCCGGGACGCCGGCGCCCTGCCGCTGCTGATCGCGCCGATGGGGGCCAGCGCCGTGCTGCTGTTCGCCGTGCCCGCCAGCCCGCTGGCCCAGCCCTGGTCGATCATCGGCGGCAACATCCTTTCCGGCCTGGCCGGCGTCACCTGCGTCAAGCTGATCGCCGACCCCACCCTGGCCGCCGCCGCCGCCGTGGCCAGCGCCATCCTGCTGATGAGCCTCTGTCGCTGCCTGCACCCGCCCGGCGGCGCCGTCGCCCTGACCACGGTGGTCGGCGGCCCGGCCGTGCTGGCCGCCGGCTACAGCTTCGTTTTGGTCCCCGTGGCGCTCAACTCGCTCCTGCTGCTGGCCGTGGCCCTGGTCTTCAACAGCCTGTCGGGCCGCTCCTACCCGCACGTCGCCCACGCCCTGCCGCCGGCCCCGCACAACACCGCCGACCCGGTCCCCGACGCCCGCGTCGGCTTCACCCTGGCCGACATCGACGCGGCCCTGCGCCACTACGGCGAGCTGCTCGACGTCTCCCGCGAAGACCTCGACGCCCTGTTCCGCCAGGTCGAGGTCCAGGCCCATCGCCGCCTGCACGGGGCCATATCCTGCGCCGACATCATGTCCCGCCATGTCGTCAGCATCGGCCCGGACGCGAGCCAGGCCGAGGCCCGCGCCCTGCTGGCCGGCCACGACTTCCGCTCCGCCCCGGTGCTCGACAGCGACGGCCGCCTGCTCGGCCTGATCACCCGCGCCATCCTGCTGGCCGGCGGCGAGGGCCCGGTCCTCGAGGTCATGGAGCAAAACCCGCCCACGGCTGGTGCGGCCACCGCCATCGACGAACTGCTGCCCGTCCTCTCGCACGGCGAATGGCGCGAGGTCATGATCCTCGACGAGGACCGCAGGGTCGTCGGCATGGTCACCCAGACCGACCTGCTCGCCGCCCTGTACCGGGCAAGGGTGGCCGAAGCCGTCGCCGCCAGCGCCTGATCAGGCCAGCGACGGATTCACCAGGATCTTCACATGCGCCTCGGGATCCTTGAGGTCGGTGAAGGCCTTCGCCACCCCCGACAGCCCGACAGTGCCGGTGATCAGCGGCGCCACGTCCAGCCGCCCCTCGGCGATGTCATGCAGGGTGGCGGCGAATTCCTCGGGCGTGTAGCCGAGCACGAACTTCAGATCGAGCTGCTTGTTGATGCACAGCGACGGCTCGATCCTGTCGGCCTCCATGCAGACCCCGGCCACCAGGATCTGCGACCCGGGCGGACAGCCCTCGATGACGCTCTGCAGCACGCCGGGCGAGCCGACGCATTCGAACACCACCGAACGGCCCTTGAGCTGCCCTGACATCCGCGCCATCGCGTGCTCCATCAGGGTCGATGGCACCCCGAAGTCGGCCCACTTCAGGTGCGGCGATCCCTCGGCCGGATCGACCACCACATCGGCGCCCAGCTTTTCGGCCAGCTTCCGCCGGGCCGGCGAGAAGTCGGCGGCGATGATCGGCCCGTGCCCGCGCAGCTTCAGCGCCGCGATCACCGCCAGCCCGACCGGCCCGCAACCCAGAACGAGGCTGGCGCTGCCCGGCTGCAGGTCAGCCTGTTCCACCGCGTGCGCCCCGACCGCCATCGGCTCGGTCAGCGCCGCCAGATCCGTCGCCAGCCCATTCGGCACCTCCAGCAGCATGGCCTCGGTCAGGGCCATGTACTCGGCGAACCCGCCCGGGAAGTTGTTGGAATAGCCCACGGCTTCAAAGCCTTGCGGCCCGAAGGTCATCGGGATGGAGACCACCCGCGTGCCCGGCTTGAACCGCCCGCCGCCCTGGCCGTGCTCGATGACCTCGGCGCAGAATTCATGGCCGAACACCATGTCGGCCTTCGGGTCCATGCTGTCGCGCCCGCCCGCCTTGCGGGTCAGCTCGACCATGTGGTCGAGGTAGTGCAGCGCATGCAGGTCCGACCCGCAGATGCCGCACAGCAGCGTCTTGACCAGAGTCTGGCCGGGCCCCGGCGTCGGCTGGGTGATCTCGTCACAGACAAGCTGTCCCGAACGGCGAACCACGGCGCGCATAGCAATCTCCCTTGGCCGTCTGACGCGGCTCGGCAGGGACGATACCGAATGCGGCGATCAGGAAAAGACTGTCGTGGCGGAAGCCCGCGCGGATTCTTGGCCCCGCCCGATCAGCCGCCCCAGCCGCCGCACGCCTTCCTCAAGGTCGGCGTCATTGGGCAGGGAGTAGCTGAGCCGGATGCAGTTGTCCGACGCCACCTCGGCGAAGAAGGGCGCGCCGGGCACGAAGGCGACCCGCTCCTCGGTCAGCGCCCGTTCGAGCAGCACCTTGCCGTCCATCCCTTCGGGCAGGGTCAGCCAGACGAACATCCCCCCCTCCGGCGGTGTCCAGGTGACGCCGGCCGGCATGTGGCGGTCCAGCGCCGCCAGCAGGGTCTCCCGCTTGGCGGCATAGGCGGCGCGCAGCCGGCCCAGGTGCTGGTCATAGCCTTCGGACACCACCCGCTCGGCGACCATCTGGTTGATCGTCGAGACATGCAGGTCCGCCCCCTGTTTCAGCAGCACCAGCTTTTCGATGACCACCGCCGGCCCGGTGATCCAGCCGATCCGCAAGGCCGGCGACAGGGTCTTGGAGAAGGTGCCGCAATACAGCGTCCGCGCCGCCTCGATGGACCCGGCCCGCGCGATGTCGAGCGCCAGCAGGGTCGGCAGCGGCTCGCCGGCGAAGCGCAGCTCGCGGTAGGCGGCGTCCTCGATCAGGGTCATGTCCAGCCGGCCCGCCAGGTCGAGCAGGGCCTGGCGCTCCTCCAGGGTCAGGCTGGCGCCGGTCGGATTGGCGAAGTCGGGCACGAAATAGCCGACCGCCGGCCGCCGCGCCGCCAGCACCGCGTCGGCCTCGCCGGTCAGCGCCCCTTCGGGCAGGTCCATGTATTCCGGCTGGTAGCCGTTGAACGCCTGCAGCGCCCCGAGATAGGTCGGCCGCGCCGTCATCACGGTATCGCCGACGCTCAAGAGGAGCTTGCCCAGCAGGTCCAGTCCCTGCTGCGAACCGGCTGTCATCATGATGTTCCGCGGCTCGCACGGCATGCCGTCCCGGGTCATCCGCTCGGCGATCCACTGGCGCAGCGGCAGATAGCCCTCGCTGACCGAATACTGCAGCGCCTGCCGCGCCTGCGCCGGGTCGGACAGCACCTCGCCGAAGCAGGCCTCGATCCGCTCGATCGGGAACAGGTCCGGGTCGGGAATGCCGCCGGCGAACGACAGGATGTCGGGCTGGTCCAGCAGTTTGAGCAACTCGCGGATCTCGCTGGCGCGGACACGGGCCATGCGGTCGCTGAAACGGGCGGCCCAATCGGGGGCGTTGGCGGGAGCGGTCGAGGTCATGAGAGGAAGTCCGGATGAAGTCTGGCGGCCTGGCCGCCCATCTGCCGCACGCGCGGCGTCGAGCCTGATCAGTTCAGGAGCTTCATACGTAACGGTGTGCGCCGGTCTTCATAACGCCACGACTAGCGCGATCGCCCCACCTTGGAAAGCCCTCAGAATGCCCGCCGCTTGGCATCCTTGAGGATTTCCCGCGCCGCATTGTGCCCCGGCGCGCCGGTCACGCCGCCGCCCGGGTGGGTGCCCGCGCCGCACATGTAGAGCCCCTTGAGCGGCCCCCGGTGCGCCCCGTGCCCCAGCACCGGCCGCGCCGAGAACAGCTGGTCCAGCCCCAGGGTGCCATGGAAGATATCGCCACCGACCAGACCGAAGTCGCGCTCCAGGTCGAGCGGGCTCTTGATCTGGCGGCCCAGCACCGAGGCCTTGAACCCCGGCGCCCATTTGTCGACCGTGGCGATCATGACGTCGGCCACCTCCTCGCGGTGGTCATCCCACGACCGGCCGCCCGACAGCGTCGGCTCGACATGCTGGCAGAACAGGCTGGCCACATGCTGACCCGCCGGCGCCAGACTGTCGTCCAGCGTCGAGGGGATCAGCACCTCGACGATCGGCTCCTTCGACCACCCGGTCTGCCGGGCGTCGAAATAGGCCTTCTCCATATAGGCCAGGCTCGGCGCCATGATGATGCCGGCGGTCATGTGGTCGCCGTTGTCCGGCCGGCAGGTGAACTTAGGCAGCTGGCTCAGCGCCACGTTCATCCGGAACGTCCCGGAGCCCGACCGATAGCGCTCGATCCGCTCGTTGAAATCGCCCGGCAGCAGGGCCGGGTCGAGCAGCCGCTGATACAGCAGCTTGGGGTGGATGTTCGACACCACCGCCCGCGCCCGCAGGGTCTCGCCGCTGTCGGTGACCACGCCCACGGCCCGGCCGTTCTGGGTCAGCACCTCGGCCACCCCGACGCCGGTGCGGATCTCGACGCCCTTCTCGCGCGCCGCCGAGGCGATCGCCTGGCTGATCGCCCCCATGCCGCCGATGGCATGGCCCCAGGCGCCCTTCTTGCCGTTCACCTCGCCGAACACGTGGTGCAGCAGCACGTAGGCCGAGCCCGGCGTGTAGGGGCTGGCGAAGTTGCCGACGATGCCGTCGAAGCCCAGCACCGCCTTGATCGGATCACTCTCGAACCAGCCGTCCAGCCAGTCCCCCGCCGACTGCGAGAACAGCGCCAGCAGGTCCCGACGCGCCGTCGTATCCAGGCTCGAAACCATCTTCCCGAGCGACGCGCTTTTCAGAAGCTCCGGCAGCGCCTGCAGCCAGCCGCCCTCGACCATGTCGGGCGGCGTCTGCAGGACGATGTCGCGCAGCACATCGGCGATACGGTCCAGCCGGTCGTTGTAGGCGTCGAGGTTCGCCGCGTCCTTGGCCGAGAACCGCGCCACCTCGGCATGGGTCCGCCCCTCGCCGGTGACCAGGCTGTCGGTATCGCTGACCGGCAGGAAGTTGGCCGCCTTGCGCTCGACCACCTTCAGCCCGTGGCGCGGCAGGTCCAGATCGCGGATGACCTTGGGATTGAGCAGGCTGACCGTGTAGGCCGCCACGCTGTTGCGGAAGCCCGGATGGAACTCCTCGGTCACCGCCGCCCCGCCGACCACAGCCCGCTTCTCCAGCACGGTGACCTTCAGCCCCGCGCTGGCCAGATAGAAGGCGCAGGTCAGCCCGTTGTGACCGCCGCCGATGATGATGATGTCGCTCATGAGCCCCCGTACAGCCCCGCATGGGTTTCGCGCAACAGGGCCTTCTGCACCTTCCCCATGGCGTTGCGCGGCAGGTCATCGACGAACAGCACCCGCTTGGGCTGCTTGAACCGCGCCAGCCGTTCCGCCAGCGCCGCCAGCACCGCCTCTTCGGTAAGCCCGGCCTTGCCGCCGGTGGCGATCACCGCCGTCACCGCCTCGCCGAAGTCGGCGTGCGCCAGCCCGATCACCGCGCTCTCGACGACGCCGGGCAAGGCGTCGATCTCCGCCTCGACCTCCTTGGGATAGACATTCAGCCCACCCGTGATGATCAGATCCTTGCCGCGCCCGACGATGTGGACGTACCCCGCCTCATCGATCTTCCCGAGATCGCCGGTGATGAACCAGCCGCCCGGCTTGAACTCCGCCGCCGTCTTCTCCGGCATTCGCCAGTAGCCGGCGAACACATTCGGCCCCCGCACCTCGATCATGCCGATCTCGCCGATCGCCACCGCCGCGCCCGTCTCCGGATCGCTGATCCGCAGCGACACATCCGGCAACGGCGGCCCCACGGTCCCGGCCACCCGCGCGCCGTCATACGGATTGGAGGTGTTCATCCCCGTCTCGGTCATGCCGTAGCGCTCGAGGATCACCTGCCCCGTCCGCGCCTCGAACTCCCGATGCGTCTCGGCCAGCAAGGGCGCCGAACCCGAGATGAACAGCCGCATGCCCGCCGTCGCCTGAGCCGTCAGCCCCGGCTGGTCCAGCAACCGGGTGTAGAAGGTCGGCACGCCCATCAGGCTGCTGGCGCGCGGCATCAGGCTGAGAACCTCGGCCGCGTCGAACCTGGCCCGGAAGACCATCGACGCCCCCGCCGCCATGATGACGTTGGTCGCCACGAACAGCCCATGCACATGATAGATCGGCAGGGCGTGGATCAGCACGTCGGCTGCCGTGAACTGCCAGAGCTTCACCAGCGTCCGCGCATTGGCTGTCAGATTGCCATGCGTCAGCATCGCCCCTTTGGACCGCCCGGTGGTCCCTGAGGTGTAGCAGATGGCCGCCAGGTCCTCGGGCCCGCGCGCCACGGTGTCGAAAGACGGGTTGCTCGCCGCCGCCAGATCAGCAAGGCTCCCCTGCCCCGTCGCATCGAGGGTCGCGGTCATGCCGAACTCGACAACTCGGGGCGCGACCGTGGGGTCGCAGACGATCAGCGCCGGCTCGGCGTCACTGACGAAGTAGAAGAGTTCCGACAGGGTGTAGGCCGTATTCAGCGGCAGGAAGACGGCCCCGGCCCGCACCGTGGCCAGATAGAGGATCAGGTTCTCGGGGCTCTTCTCGACCTGCACCGCCACCCGGTCGCCCGGTTTCACGCCACGCTGGACAAGGGCGTTCGCCCACCGCCCGGTCAACGCATCCAGATCGCCATAGGTGATGACCGAGCCATCGGGCCGTTCCAGAAAGGGCGCATCGGCCGCGCCGACGCCCGTGAGGGTATCAAAGAGCAGATTCATGGCCCTCTGATCGCACAGTCACCGCTCCTCGGCCATCACCCGCTCCAGCAGACGCCGACTGACGATCTCGATCCGCCCATAGCCCAGCTTCACGGCCCCCATCGCCTCCAGTTCGCCCAGCCAGCCGTTCACCGCCTTGCGGCTGAACCCCAGCATCTCGGCCAGATCCGACTGGTTGGCGGCCACCACCTCGCCGCCCAGCGCCAGCATCACCAGCCGCGAGGCCAGCTGCGCCCGGGGCGGCAGCGCCACCCGCTCGGCCGCCACCTGAACGTTGAACTGCAGCTGGCGGTAGATCAGCTGCGCCACGACCTGCCAGACCCCGGGCCAGGTCTCCGCCACCCGGCGCAGGGCGCTGTCGGTCAACACCAGCACCAGGCTGCGCCCGACACTGACCGCCGTCACCAGCCGCGGCCCTCCGCCGAAGGCCGGGCTCTGGCCGATGGCCGCCCCGGGCCCCATCATCCCGATCAGCGCCTCTCGGTCGCCCGGCGCCTGGGCGAACAGCCGCAATCGCCCCTCCAGCACCATCAGCAGGCCCGCCGCCTCGTCTCCCTCGCCATGCGCCCACTCGCCCTGCGCCAGCCAGCGCGTCCGCGCCGCCGCCAGCAGGGCCTGGCGCAGCCCCTGCGGATGCTCCGCCAGCCAGCCGGAACGGTCGAACATCTCGCGATAGGGGCCGATCTGCGGGTCCATGCTTAATGTTACCCCGGTGACAATCCCTTGTCGCCGCCCGTGGCTTCATCCGATCAACAAAGGAGGACGCCATGATCCAGGAAACCCTGACCGTTGAGAAACTGCCCGGCTGCGGCGCCATGGTCCACGACGTCGACCTGTCGCGCATCGACGCCAGACTGGCCGACGTCCTGCGCGAGGCCCTGTTCGAGCACGGCGTCCTGTTCTTCCGGAACCAGTCCTTGTCGCGTCAGCAGCACCTCGACCTGGCCCGCGCCTTCGCCCCCATCGACATCAACCGCTTCTTCCCCGCCGATCCGGAATGGCCCGAGATCGCCAAGGTCGAGAAGACCAGGGAACAGACCAGCAACATCGGCGGCGGCTGGCACACCGATCACTCCTACGACGCCGAACCGGCCCTGGGCTCCATCCTGGTCGCCCGCGACCTGCCGCCCAGCGGCGGCGACACCCTGTTCGCCGACATGTACGCCGCCTGGGCCAGCCTGCCGGCCGAGCTGCAGGACCGCGTCCGCCACATGCAGGCCATCCATTCGACCGCCCACGTCTTCGGCGAGGGCGGCGCCTATGCCCAATCCGACCAGGACGCGCTGTCCGGCAGCCGCGACCTGCCCGAGACCATCCACCCTGTGGTCATCAAGCACCCGGGCAGCGGCAAGCCGGTGCTCTACGTGAATCCCGCCTTCACGACCGGCTTCGTGGGCCTGTCGAAGGACGAGGGCCAGGAGCTGCTCTACCAGCTGCTCCCCCACGCCATCGACAAGTCGCGCACCTACGCCTTCCAGTGGGAGCCCGGCTCGGTCGCCATCTGGGACAACCGCGCCACCTGGCACTTCGCCAGGAACGACTACCACGGCCACTACCGCCTGATGCACCGGGTGACGATGGCGGGGGTTCCGCTGGAAGCGGCGTTCTGACCAAGCAAAAGGCCCGCCGATTCCTCGGCGGGCCTCCGCAATTCCAGCGGTGGAAGCAGCTTTACGCCGCGCCCGCCCCGCCCTTCTTCTCAGCGTAGATGACCAGCGGCTGAGCGCGGCCTTCGACCACCTCGGCGTTGACCACCACCTCTTCGACGCCCTCGTATGACGGCAGTTCGAACATGGTGTCGAGCAGGATGCCTTCCATGATCGAGCGCAGGCCGCGGGCGCCGGTGCGGCGCAGGATGGCCTTGCGGGCCACGGCCATCAGGGCGTCGTCGGTGAACTTCAGGCCGACGTTCTCCATCTCGAACAGGCGACCATACTGCTTGATCAGCGCGTTCTTCGGCTCGGTCAGGATGGTCATCAGCGCCGCCTCGTCGAGGTCCTCGAGGGTGGCGATGACCGGCAGGCGGCCGATGAATTCGGGGATCAGGCCGAAGCGCTGCAGATCGTCAGGCTCGACGCCGCGCAGGATCTGGCCGGTGCGGCGCTCGTCCGGATCGGTGACCTTGGCGCCGAAGCCGATTGAGGTGCCCGCGCCGCGGCTGGAGATGATCTTCTCCAGGCCGGCGAAGGCGCCGCCGCAGATGAACAGGATGTTGGCCGTGTCGACCTGCAGGAACTCCTGCTGGGGATGCTTGCGACCGCCCTGGGGCGGGACCGAAGCGACGGTGCCTTCCATGATCTTCAGCAGCGCCTGCTGGACGCCCTCGCCCGAGACGTCGCGGGTGATCGAGGGATTGTCCGACTTGCGGCTGATCTTGTCGATTTCGTCGATGTAGACGATGCCGCGCTGGGCCCGCTCGACGTTATAGTCGGCGGCCTGCAGCAGCTTGAGGATGATGTTCTCGACGTCTTCACCCACGTAACCGGCTTCGGTCAGGGTGGTGGCGTCGGCCATCGTGAAGGGCACGTCGATGATGCGGGCCAGGGTCTGGGCCAGCAGCGTCTTGCCGGTGCCGGTCGGGCCGACCAGCAGGATGTTGGACTTGGCCAGCTCGACGTCGGAATTCTTCGTCGCGTGGTTCAGCCGCTTGTAGTGGTTGTGCACCGCCACCGAGAGCACCTTCTTGGCGTGCTCCTGGCCGATCACGTAGTCGTCGAGGACTTCGCGGATTTCCTTCGGAGTCGGGACGCCGTCCTTCGACTTCACGAAAGCAATCTTGTGCTCTTCGCGGATGATATCCATGCAGAGCTCGACGCATTCATCGCAGATGAACACGGTCGGGCCGGCAATCAGCTTGCGCACCTCATGTTGGCTCTTTCCGCAGAAGGAGCAGTACAGGGTGCTTTTGGAGTCGCCACTGGCGGCCTTGGTCATTTCGCTTCTCACACTCCGGGGCGTCTCGAACCTTGCGGCTCTAACGCCCCCTCCCCGCGGAACGATCCTGCGAGTTGGATTCGCAGGTTACACTGTGCGGGTTGTCTAAACCTTGACATTCCCCGATCCGTCGCCGCGCGGCAAGCGCCGCGATGCCACAGGGCCAGAACAATGCCCACAGACCGACTCGAATAGCCGACCCATCGTTAACGAATAGATGGTGTGCCCGTTGTATCGCCACAACGGCTGTGGCGCAGCCGCATCGCTCGATTGTGACGAATCGTGATGCAAGCGGCGTCTGGAATGGGGAAGGCCCGGGATTTCGGGCTATATGGGGACCATGGCGCGCAAGGCGACAATGCTCGGACGGCTGACTGTCGGCGGCGGGATCATGACCGATCCCCTGCACGAGCTTGGCATGGTGGCCTTCGATTTCGATGGCACGATGACGGTGCGCGACAGTTTTACCGCCTTCCTGAAGTGGCGTGCCGGGTCGCTGCGTTACGCCATCGGCTGCTTCAAATTGACGCCCCAGGTCATTGTCTACCTGTTCGACCGCAATCGCGGGAAGCTGAAGGCCGCCGCCGTGCGCGAGTTTCTCAAAGGCGCTCGTCAGGAAACCCTGCAGGAAGAAGCCCGCCGGTTCGCCGAAAAGAATTCCGGCCGGCTGATGCGGCCCGACGCCGTCGAAACCTGGCGGCGCTGGCGCACCAAGGGCGCCAAGACCATCATCGTCACCGCCTCGCCTGATTTCGTGGTCGCCCCGTTTGCCCGGGGGCTTGGCGCGGACGGCCTGATCGGCACGGAACTGGCCTTCGACGCCGACGGGCGGTGCCTGGGCGTCTTCGCCGGCCAGAACTGCCGAGGCCCCGAGAAGGTGCGCCGCCTGCGGGAAGTCTATGGCGATGACGTCCGCCTGACCGCCGCCTATGGCGACACGGCCGGCGACAAGGAGATGCTGGCCATCGCCGACGAGGCCGGCTACCGCGTCTTCAAGGGCAAGCCCTGATACGCAAAACGGCCCGCATCGCTGCGGGCCGCCTGCATTTCGATGAACCCGGGCCTAGCCAGCGCCGGCTTCGGTCTCTTCGCGCGAGCTCTGGACGTGGTCGACGAGGCCCCAGGCCTTGGCTTCGTCGGCGCTCATGAAGTGGTCGCGGTCGAGGGTGGCCTCGACCTCTTCATAGGTGCGGCCGCAATGCTTGACGTAGATCTCGTTCAGCCGCTGCTTGGTCTTCAGGATGTCCTCGGCGTGACGCATGATGTCCGAGGCCTGGCCGCGGAAACCGCCGCTCGGCTGGTGGACCATGATGCGGGCGTTGGGCAGGGCGATCCGCTGGCCGGCGGCGCCGGCGCAGAGCAGCAAGGACCCCATCGAGGCGGCCATGCCCATGCAGAGCGTCGTCACCGGGCTCTTGATGTATTGCATGGTGTCGTAAATCGCGAGGCCGGACGTCACCACGCCGCCCGGCGAGTTGATGTACATCTGGATCTCTTTCTTGGGGTTCTCGGACTCCAGGAAGAGAAGCTGGCTGCAGATCAGCGAAGCCATCGCGTCTTCTACTGGCCCCGTGAGAAAAATGATTCGCTCCTTCAGAAGGCGCGAGAAGATGTCGTAGCCCTTCTCGCCACGACTGGTGGACTCCCAGACCTGCGGGATAATATTGATCGCGGTACGTTCGTAGTCGTCGTGGTACATGGGTGCTCCTTGAAATGCGCGGGCCGTGTCGCGAATCGAACCGCGCCGCCACCCTCCCCCCGGATATCGTGCCCGGGTTAACAGGATGCAAGGGCGGCGCTAAGGCGCACCCGGCTCGAAGGCACGCCATTGCACGAAAAAGGGCCCCGGATTGCTCCGGGGCCCTCGTTCAGTTCCGATCCGCCAGGAATCAGTAGCCTTCCGGCATGTCGTCTTCGGCTTCCAGTTCGGCCTTGGTGACCGACTTGTCCGTGATCGTGGCCTTGTCGAAGATCAGCTCGACGACCTTGTCCTCATAGAGGGGCGCGCGGATCTGGGCCTGGGCCTGCGGGTTCTGGCGCAGCAGGTCGAAGGCCTGTTGCGGCTGGAGGCCGTATTGCTGCGACATGGCCATGGCTTCACGCTGAATGGCCGTGCTCAGCTCCTGGTCGCTGATGGTGACGTTGTTGATGCGGCCGATCTCGGCCAGCACCAGACCCAGGCGCACGCGGCGCTCGGCGATCTTGCTGTACTCGACCTTCAGGTCCTCGTCGGACTTGCCGGCGTCCTCTTCCGGCAGGTTGCCGGCGCCCTTGTCGGCCTCGACCTGTTGCCAGATGCCGTCGAACTCGGCCTTGACCATGCCGGGGGGCAGCGGGAAGTCGTGGCCCTTGTCCAGCTCGTCGAGCAGGGCGCGCTTCAGCTTGAAGCGGCTGGCGCGGCTGTACTGGTCGGCCAGGTTCTTCTGCAGGATCTCGCGCAGGGCGGCGAGGTCCGACAGGCCCAGGCGCGTGGCCAGCTCGTCGTTGACTTCGCTGTCCTTCGGGGCGCGCACTTCATGCACCTTGACCTCGAAGACCGCGTCCTTGCCGGCCAGTTCGGCGGCCTGGTAGTTTTCGGGGAACTTGACGTTGACGGTGACGTCGCTGCCCGGCTTGGCGCCGGTCAGCTGATCTTCGAAGCCGGGGATGAACTGGCCCGAACCGAGAACCAGTTCGGCGCCTTCGGCCTTGCCGCCCGGGAATTCGACGCCGTCGATCGAACCGACGAAATCGATCAGCAGCTGGTCGTCGGCCTTGGCCTTGACCGCCTTGCCGGTGCGCGGCTCGTAGGACCGGGCCTGCTTGGCCAGTTCGGCCAGGGCCTCGTCGACTTCGGCGTCGGTCGGCTCATAGACCGGCTTGGTCAGCGCGAGCTTGGAGACGTCGAGCGGCTCGAAGTCGGGCATCAGCTCGACCGACAGGTCGTAGGCCAGGTCGGCCTTGCCATCCATGACGTCGTTCATGTCGACGGTCGGCTTCAGGTCCGGCTGGGCGGCGGGGCGCAGCTTGTTATCGTCCAGGATCTTCTGGGTGGTCTCGTTCAGCGCGGCGTCGACCACCTCGCCCATCAGGCCCTTCCCATAGACGCGCTTGACGTGCGCGGCCGGCACCTTGCCGGGGCGGAAGCCCTTGATGTTCATCTGGGGCCGGATCTCTTCGATCCGCTTTTCCAGACGGGCGGCCAGTTCACCGGCCGGGACGGTCACACCGTAGACCTTGCTCAGGCCTTCACCGGACTTTTCAACAATCTGCATGGTTCGTCTTCATCTGGCGGCGCGCCGCTCACGTTGAGCGGATCGACCCGCGTCGGGGTTGGATCGGGCGCGCCGAGCAGGGCCATAGCAAGGCCCCGCGCGGCGCGAAGCGGGCCTTATGTCACGCAGGGCCTCCAGGGCCAACCCTAAAGGGCTATTCCTTGGGCTTATCCCCGCCCTCTTCGCCCTCTTTCAGCGACTTGCCCATGGTGCGGGTGATGTCCCGCTTCTGGCCGTCGGAGTTGCGGGTGTCGCGGCGGGCCTCATAGACGCCGGTCAGGTAGGCGATGTCCCAGCTGGTCAGCGCGTCGCTGGGCTCGATACCCAAAGCCTTGTCGGCGAACAGGTTGAGGATCGAACTGCCGGTCTTCGGCTCGGCCTGCGGATCGATCTGGGCCAGCGAGACGAAGGCGATGTAGTCGGCCAGGGCGGCGAACCGCACCTGCCCCACACGCTTGGCGTCGACCACGACGATGGCGCGGTCGAAATCATCGCGCGTGCGGCTGGAAATGCGACCCGTCGAATAGACCTGCACCTGGTCGCCCGAATTGTACTTGGTGCCGTCCTCGGTCACCCGGTGGGTCACATGCCACCAGCGCACCGGCGCGTCGGAGTTCATGAACTGGCGCAGGGCCTTGCGGCCGGAGGTCATTTCAAGGTCGTAGCGGGAGAAGGCCTGGGGCGTGGACTTCATGGCCCGCTGCACCGAAGCGTCGGCGTCGGCGGTGAACAGCACCAGCACATTGACCTTGCAGCCGGGCGCGCCGGGCTCCAGGCCGACCTTCACCGACAGGGCGGCGATCCGGTCGGCGACCAACTGGGCGTACTCTGGCTTCACCCCGGCCACGCCCGGACAGACCTTGCGGTCCCAGCGGGCGATGCGGCCGTTGCCGCTGTCGGCGGCGATGGTCTCGACGAAGGACTCGATCGCCTTCTTTTCGTCGAGCGGCGGGGCGCTGATGACGACGCCCGAGACGGTGGCCTCGTCGGCCGGCGGCGGCTCGGCGGCCGCTGGGGCTTGCTGGAACGCAAGGGCGGCGGCGGCCGCGAGACTGATGAACAACATGGCCTTATACGCGTCCCTCGCCCCCGACGGGCGGTGTTGTGGTGCGGATGAGAGGACTCGAACCTCCACGCCTTGCGGCGCTGGAACCTAAATCCAGTGCGTCTACCAGTTCCGCCACATCCGCAGGTTCGCTGCGGGAGATACGGGGGGTTGTGGCGGCGCGCAAGTTACCGACTGTCCATGCGCCGGGGCGCGGGCCTGGCGGGCCCGCTTAGCGAAGCGGACCTACAGTATACCCTGGCTCCGCGCTGGAAGGCGCCGAATACGGCGCGGCGCTTTGAAATCACTGCCGAACCTGTGCCCGACGGGTTGACCGATGCGCGGCGAACGTAGCCCGCGGTGTGGGTCGGGACGTGGTCGGGCGTCACCGATTGTGGGTCGGTATGAGGCCGTCGCAGGCTACATGGCGACGGGTTTGGACGGCGGCGGCAGAGGGCGGCAAAAAGGGCCGAAAATGAATATGTATAGACATATTCATCCGCCGATCGGCTCCTAGCCAAAGGGCGCATATTGCGAAATACAACCTGCCCTATAATCTCGACCGCCGGAAGACCATGGGGGCGAGACGATGACCTATCCACTCGATGCCCGGCTGCTCAGCGCCGCGCGTAACGCCTACGCCATCGTCGGCGACGGGCCGGTTCCCGCCGCCGGGATCGGGGCGGCGCCGACCTCCTCCGCTGCTGTCGGCTGGACGGCCCCGCCTTACGGCGTGCAGGCCGGGCCGAACAATGACGACGCCGGCCTGGTCGGCAACATCCCCGAAGGCATCGTCATCGCCATCCGCGGCACCACGCCGCCGGGGCCGGGCGAAAACCCCCGCCAGGTCATCACCGACTGGGCCAGCGACACCCTGGCGCTGCTCTTGCCGGCGGCGGGCAATCCGCCCGGCTTTCCCGGCGACATCCACCTGGGCTTCTACAAGTCCTTCATGCAGCTGTGGAGCAAGCTGGGGCCGGCGGTGAAGAACATCGTCAAGAGCTTCCCCAACCAGACCCTCTATGTCACGGGCCACAGCAAGGGCGGCGCGATCTGCCCGCTGGTCGCCTGGCGGTTGCGGCAGGACTATCCGGGCGCCCGCATCGTCGTCCGCAGTTTCGCAGGAGCCCGGGTCGGCGACGCGGTCTTCGCCCAGGCCTACAACGCCGCCCTGACCGACCACATCCGCTATGAGTACGGCAACGACATCGTTCCCCACCTGCCGGCCGAGACCAGCATCGTCGCGGCCCTCGGCGCGCCGCCGCTGGTGACCATGCTGCTGGAACACATCGACCCGGGCTACGCCAACGTCGGCACCCTGGCCTACATCCAGGACGACGAAACCCTGGTCCCCGACTCGCCGACGCTGGAGACCCAGCGCATCGCCAACATCATCGCCACCCTGCGCGCGCCCGACGGGCCCGCCCGGATCATCGCCTGCCACGACATCAGCAGCCCGACGGCGGGCTATGTCCGGGCGCAGTATCCGGCCTAGACGGGCCGCGCGTGCAGCCAGCGCAATGACGCCGGCGCCAGGTCCGGCAGGTCCTCGGCGATCAGGCCCGGTCCGAAGCGCGCGCCGGCATCGGCATGGATCCAGGCCCCCGCGCAGGCGGCCTGGAAGCTCTCCATGCCCTGGGCGATCAGGCCGGCGATGAATCCGGTCAGGACATCGCCCGAGCCGGCCGTCGCCAGCCAGGCCGTGCCGTTCAGGTTGACCGCCGCGCGGCCGTCGGGCGCGGCGATCACCGTGTCCGCCCCCTTGAGCAGCACGACGGCGCCGGCCCGCATTGCGGCGGCGCGGGCGGCATCGATGCGGGTCGGGCCGGCGGCCAGCAGGCCGGGGAAGAGGCGTTCGAACTCGCCGGGGTGGGGGGTGAGGACATCGTCCTTGTCGAGCACGTCGAAGAGGTCGGCCGGGCGGTCCTTGAAGACGGTCAGGGCGTCGGCATCGACGACCAGCGCGGCCCCGGTGCGGGTCAGGGCGAAGAGGTTGGCGCGGGTCTGGGGGGTAACCCCGGCGGCCGGGCCGATGACGGCGGCGTCGGCGTTGGCGGCCAGCGCCGCGAGGTCGGTATCGGTCTCGAAGGGGCTGAGCATCACCGCCTCGAGGGCGGCGGCATAGGTGCGGGCGGCGTCGGCGGGGCTGAGCAGGGTGACCAGGCCCGCCCCGATCCGCAGGGCCCCCCGCGCCGACAGCCGGGCAGCCCCGGTGTGCAGGGCGTCGCCGCCGACCACGACGGCCCGGCCGCGCGAATGCTTGTGCGTCGCCGCCGTCGGCATCGGCAGGGCCCGGCGCCAAAGGCCGGGCTCGTTCTCGTAGAGGCCGGTGTCGGTCCCGGCCAGGCCGATGTCGGCGACCACCACCTCGCCGCAGGCCGCCGCGCCCGGTTGCAGGACATGGCCGATCTTGCGCCCGTGGAAGGTGACCGTAACGTCGGCGCGAAAGGCGGTCTGGCCGAGCGCCTGGCCGGTGTCGCCGTGAATGCCGCTGGGGATATCCACCGCCACCACGGCCGGATGGCCGTGCGAGGCCCGCGCCGCCGTCAGCGCCTCGCCCTCCAGCGGCCGCGAGAGGCCGGCCCCGAACAGGGCGTCGACCATGACATCGCATTTCGGTCCCGCGCCCAGGGGGTAGACCCGACCGGTCCAGCGGCGGGCCATGGCCCTGGCGTCGTCGCTGGCCGGCGGGGCCAGGGCTTCGACCCAGACGTTCCAGCCGCGCCGCTTGAGCAGCCGCGCCACGACGTAGCCGTCCCCGCCGTTGTTTCCCGGCCCGCAGAGCACCGCCACCTTGCAGGCCCGATGACGGGCGCGGATAGCCTCGGCGACGGCCTCGCCGGCCCGTTCCATCAGGGTCAGGCTGGGGGTTCCGGCTGCCACCGCTGCGGCATCGGCGGCGGTCATCTGGGCGACGGTCAGGATTTCACGGGACATGGCTGACCTTCGCATACCGGGCGGCCGCGGCGCTACAGAACCTGCGTCGCCGCCTCGGGGCCGCGCTGCACGATCTTCAGGGCGCCATCGACGATCTCGAAGGTGGTCATCGAGGTGTGATCGGGGCGAAAGCCCATGACCCGGGTGTCGTCCAGGGCCGTCGAGACCGCGCCGTTGATGGCGACGTAGTGGCTGAACACCGCCGTCCCCGGATAGCCGGCCACCGCCGCCGCCACCCCGCGCCGCCACGCATCATAGTCGAGGTCGCCGACGATCTCGTGCCAGTGGCCGCCGAACGCCTCGCGCAGCCAGGCGGCGCGATTCTCGGCCGAGATGGCCTTCGGAGTCGGGATCTCGCCGACGCGCGGATCGATGATGACCTCGACGCCCAGGGCGTCGGCGAACGGCTGGGCGGTTTCCCGGCACCGCTTCAGGGGCGAACTGACCACCCGCGAGGGTCGCACCGCCTCCGGCAGGGCCAGCAGCGCTTCGGCGGCGGCGCGGGCCTGCTCCCGGCCGGTTTCGTCCAGCCCCGGGTCCTCGTCGGCGTCGCCCCAGGTCGAGGCCGGCTTGCCATGGCGGATCATGTAGACGGTGGTCATGGCGCGCGGCTCCGAAAGGTGGGCGTGGTCCCTGCTGCTAGCACAGGGCGCGGGCCCGTCCACGCCCCTCATCCGCTGCAATCTTCAGCAGGGGCCGCCCTGCCGCAACGACAGCTCAAAATGGGCGCTGCGAAAATCGCGACGCTTTCCGCCAAACGCGCCCCTCCGTCGCATGCTCGAGGCATCGCCAGCCCCTCCCCAGGCCCGCGACGCGGCCGCCCCACCCGGCCAATCGCCCCTTTTCGACGGCGCCCGAATCCTGAGCAAAGGGCGCCTTGATTTGCGGCGCCGCAAAGCCTCAACTGCATGCTCCACGGTGTGGCCTGTCTCGAGGCTTGTCCCCTGCCCCGCCCCTGTGTTCGTTCGCCTTCAACCGCCCGGGACCGACATGAAAAAGATCGAAGCCGTCATCAAGCCGTTCAAGCTGGACGAGGTGAAGGAAGCCCTGCAGGAACTGGGCGTCCAGGGCATGACCGTGCTCGAAGCCAAGGGCTACGGCCGCCAGAAGGGCCATACCGAGCTCTATCGCGGCGCCGAGTACGTCGTCGACTTCCTGCCCAAGATCAAGGTCGAGGTGGTGGTCGATGACGGCCAGCTGGCCGGCGCCCTCGAGGCCATCCAGAACGCCGCCCGCACGGGCCGCATCGGCGACGGCAAGATCTTCGTCTCCGACATCACCGATGTCATCCGCATCCGCACCGGCGAAAGCGGCGCGCAGGCCATCTAGTTTCGCAAAACTCTCAGCACTTCAATAACCTAGGGGATAGGTTCTATGACGACCGCTAAAGACATTCTGGCGATGATCAAGGAAAAGGACGTCAAGTACGTCGACGTCCGCTTCACCGACGTGAAGGGCAAGCTGCAGCACGTCACCTTCGACATTGACCTCATCGACATGGACTTCCTGGAAGACGGCACGATGTTCGACGGCTCGTCGATCGCCGGCTGGAAGGCCATCAACGAAAGCGACATGAAGCTGCGTCCGGACCTGGACACGGCCATCATCGACCCCTTCTACCAGCAGACCACCCTCTGCCTGATGTGCGATGTCGTGAACCCCGACACCGGCACCCCCTACAACCGCGACCCGCGCTCGATCGCCAAGGCCGCCCTGGCCCACACCCAGTCGCTGGGCATCGGCGACACCGTCTACTTCGGCCCGGAAGCCGAGTTCTTCATGTTCGACGACGTGAAGTGGTCGGTGGCCCCCAACGACACCTCCTACAGCTATGACTCCACCGAGCTGCCCGGCAACTCCTCGAAGTCCTACCCCGAAGGCAACATGGGCCACCGCCCGGGCCCCAAGGGCGGTTACTTCCCGGTCAACCCGGTCGACAGCGGCCAGGACATCCGCGGCGAGATGCTGGCCGTCATGGGCGAGCTGGGCATGAAGCCGGAAAAGCACCACCATGAGGTGGCCCCGGCGCAGCACGAGCTGGGCCTGAAGTTCGACACCATGGTCACCATGGCCGACCGGCTGCAGCTGTATAAGTACGTCATCCACAATGTGGCGGCGGCCTACGGCAAGACGGTCACCTTCATGGCCAAGCCGATGTTCGGCGACAACGGCAGCGGCATGCACGTTCACCAGTCGATCTGGAAGGACGGCAAGCCGATGTTCGCCGGCGACCTGTACGCCGGCCTGAGCCAGGAATGCCTGTGGTACATCGGCGGCATCATCAAGCACGCCAAGGCCATCAACGCCTTCTCCAACTCGACCACCAACAGCTACAAGCGCCTGGTGCCCGGTTACGAAGCCCCGGTGAAGCTGGCCTACTCGGCCCGCAACCGCTCGGCCTCGATCCGCATCCCGCACGTCGACAGCCCCAAGGGCAAGCGTCTGGAAGCCCGCTTCCCCGACCCGATGGGCAACCCCTACCTGACCTTCGTGGCCCTGCTGATGGCCGGCCTGGACGGGATCGAGAACAAGATCGATCCGGGCCCGGCCATGGACAAGAACCTCTACGACCTGCCGCCCCGCGAGCAGAAGAAGGTTCCGGAAGTCTGCGGCAGCCTCAAGGAAGCCCTCGAGAACCTCGACAAGGACCGCGCCTTCCTCAAGAAGGGCGGCGTCATGGATGACGACTTCATCGACGCCTACATCGAGCTGAAGATGGAAGAGGTCATGCGCCTGGCGCTGCACCCGCACCCGGTCGAATTCGAGATGTACTACAAGTGCTAGTCGGCGAAAGCTGAGCTAGTCTGGAAGGGCCGGAGAGCGATCTCCGGCCCTTTTCCGTTGTCGGAGACCCCATGGCCGCCATCGTCGTCGATCCCGCCCATGTGCATGAGTTCAAGGACGCCGAGGCCTTCTACGCCTGGCTGGGCGAGAACCACGGCACGGCGCCGGAGGCCTGGATCAAGATCCACAAGGTCGGCTCGGGCCTGCCGTCGATCACCGCCAAAGAGGCCGTGGATGTTGTCCTCTGCTGGGGCTGGATCGACGCGGTGCGCAAGGGCTTCGACGAGCAGAGCTTCCTGCAGCGCTATACGCCGCGCGGCAGGAAAAGCATCTGGAGCAAGCTCAATATCGACAACGTCGCCCGCCTGATCGACGAGGGCCGGATGACGCCGCACGGCCTGCGCGAAGTCGAGGCGGCCAAGGCTGACGGCCGCTGGGACAGGGCCTATGGGTCAGGCAAGGGGCTGCCGATCCCGGACGACCTGCAGGCCGCCATCGACGCCAGTCCGGAGGCCCGGGCGATGCTGCCGAAGTTGACGGCGCAGAACAGGTTCGCGCTGGCGTTCCGGGTCCACAACCTCAAGACCGAGGCCGGGCGGAAGAAGAAGATCGCCGCCTTCGTCGAGATGCTGGAGCGCGGCGAGACGATCTATCCGCAGAAGGGGTAAATCTGGTCCAGTCGACATTCAGAGTTTCCCGGTCTGGGGAATGAGCTGAATGGCAATTCGGCCTAGCCAGTCGGGCAGCATGCACGCCCCGCGCTTACTCTTGCGCCTGCTATCAATGGTGTTGTTTTCTGGGATTTTTCCGGTCATAGTTGTGTTCCGGGGGAGTTCTACGATGGCAAGAGATGACGAGCCGGCACCCGTCGGCCAGATGGGCGAAGACGGATCTTCGTGGTCCAAGACGATCTGGATTCCGACAATCGACGAGGCCGACATCGAGCTGATGCCCGACGAAGAGGGCATGAGCAAACAGATGGCGATCAGGAAACGCGCCATCGATGCGGGGCAGGCAAATCTGCCCAACGGGAAGGATCAGCACCTCGACGATACGCAGATGCAGCTCTGCAAGAATATCTTCGAGGGTATTCTCCGGCTGAATGAGTTCCTGGCCGAACAACTCGGCAAAGCGGTCAAACGCGCCACCGCGGCACTGGTGCATGTGGCGGAGGTCAAGCGCGTCAGGGCCGATATCGACAAGGAACTGCGCGCCGCCCTGGAGAACCAGCGCAGCCACTTGCGCCAGCTGCGTCTCAAGGATCTTCAGGCGGAGCGCGATCTAAGGGCCTTCGCCAGGCGCAACGGCCTCCTTCGCGCCGCCCACTACAAGGACTCGCTCCTTTTGCCGGTCGCAATTCTCGTGACAATGTTCGTTGTCGAATCTCTAATCAACGGCGTCGTGCTCGCGCAGGTCAGCGAACAGGGTGTGCTTGGCGGCGTCGTGATGGCGGGGCTGATCAGCGCCTTCAACATCGGCACCGGCATCCTCGCGGGGCTTTGGGGGTGGCGGAACCTGTTTCACATCGAGCCGATCCGAAGGGTGCTCGGCGGCGTCCTGACTTTTGCGTTTCACGCCCTGGCCGTGGTCGGCAACATCTTCGTCGCCCACTACCGAGAGGCCGCCGAATTGATGGTCGGGGAGAGCACGGGCGCGCTCAACATCGCCCGGCTCGGGCAGGACGCCGTCCAGCACCTGCTGCTAGCAGGCCCGTTTGGCATGACATCGCTACCGGCATGGGCGCTCTTGATTGTCGGGTTGGTCATCCACGCCTGGGCCTCCAAGGAGGGCTTCGAAGACTTCGCGGATCCCTATCCCGCCTATCGCAAGCATGATCGCACGGCGCGAGCCGCCGCGGCCGCCTATGAAGACGCTCTGGAGGATCTGCGAGATGAAGCACGCCATGGGATCGAGTCCATCGAGCAAGAGGCCGAGACAACGGCACGACGCGCGGCCGCCGCCGAGCGCGCCGTAAGGGAGCTCAAAAACCTAGCGATGCAGCGCCATCAGGAAATTCTCAACAGCGAGGACGCCTGGGTGACCGCAGGCAATCGACTCCTGAAGATGTATCGCGACGAAAACGTCGCCATACGGGGTCCAGGCCCCGCCTATTTTGACGTGTTTCCCGATGCTGCCGCCTACAGAACCGGAACGTTTGGCGCCGGCCTGAGGCGATCTGCGGACGTTGAGACCCAGGAAAATCTGGTCAAGCGGCATATGGACGACCTCGACGTCCTGATCGCCGAAGCAAGGGAGCGGGCAGAGGCCGCCGAAGCCCTCAGCAAGGAAGCCCATCGCCACGCGAGCATCCAAATCCGTGGGTTGGGCAAGCTCATCGACGCGGAGGACGAGAGCGTCACCAAGGCAGCCGAAAGGCAAATGAACGACCCGACCCGCGACCGCAGCGACCAGAGCGGCGACGACGCGGCAGAGAACAGCGGCGCCGAAGGAAGCGCGGGCCGGGCACGAAGAAATTGGAGTGAAGATGGCCCGCAGAACACGCGGTTACAGTGAGCGGAGGCCACGGCGCAAAAGACCGTCCAACGACGGGCGCCTGGCTTACTGGCTTCTCGGCGGATGCGGGGTCATCATCGTTTCCATAGTCACGGCGATGGTGGTCCTCAAGCCAGCAGACATAAATCCACTCACGGGGTGTCCGCGAGGAGATGGGGTGCCTAAAGCGCACACCATTGTCCTCATCGACGAAACCGACCGCCTCCCTCCCAACGAACTGAAGTTCGTTCGGGACCTCGTCATGACGGAGTACCGTTGGCTGCCCCTAGGGGGCCGTCTGACGGTCCGCAACATCGTCGCGGACACAGACGCCGGCGAAGACATCACTATATGCCGCATCGCCGACTCTTCCAGCAGCGGCGGACTCGTCGACAACGACCGCACGATCCGGGAGCGGTTCGATAAAATTGCCGGGTCCCGTCTGCAAGCGCTGTTCGAAGAACTTGCTGCCGCGCCCGTTCAGGAAACTTCCCCCATCATGGAAACAATAGCGGGGATGGTCGATCGCTCCGACTTCGGCGCAAACGTGCCTCAACGTCGGCTCACCGTGGTCTCGGATTTCGCCCAGCACAGCGACCTTTTCAGCATGTACTCCAGTCGCTGGTCACGAGCGCTCCCAAACGCCGTCGCCGAAGAACTCGGGCGCGACCTGACCGGCGTCGATGTGCGGCTGCAGTACGTCCGCCGACGGTCTCTCGCCGCCCTTCAAGGCGCCGAACACCGCGCATTCTGGAAAGGCTACATCGACGAGCAAAGCGCCAAGAGCGTAGCGGTCGACCACGGCCTGCTGATCGGGGAGGCGTTGGATCGGCCGACATGGATCTACACCCCCCCGGAAGGCTCCCGGCCAACCCCGCGCTCAGGCTCTTAGGAGGAACCAGATGGACTTGCTTGCGAAGCTGAGAGGGCGCGGCGACGACCTCAACGACGTACCCACCGCCGTCATGACTCCAATCGTCGCCGCCATGTTGGCCGACGGTCGGGTAGACGAGAACGAAGTCTTGCATGTCGAAGCCATCTGCGCGACGAGTCCCGTCTTCGAGCGGAACTCCGGCCTGCAGAACGAACGCCTCATCCTGCATGTTACACGGATGATCGAGGACAAGGGCGCGGAGGCCATGTGCCGCAAAGCGGCCCAAGTCCTGTCGCCGCCGCTACGCGAAACGGCCTTCATGTATGCGGTCCGTGTTGTGTTCAGCGACGGCTACATCGGCGAAACCGAACAGGGCATCATCGAAAACCTCACGGGCTGGCTTTCAATCAGCGAAGAGCGTGCCACGGCGATGATCGATGTTGCCACGATCATGCAGAACGGCGTCGACGCTTAGAGTCTTGGCGAGACAGTCCCAAGGAAGATGTCGGCCGGGTCGAAGCAGACCTGGTCCTTCCCCTTCAATGACCGCGACAACCAGGGGTGGTTCGACGCTTGGCGCTGAAGTCAGTGCACTCCGCGCAGCGGGGGCCGTTGCGATGGATTTCGATGCGCACGCACCCGCAATCGAATTTTCGAACGGTGGCCCAGGTTCCGCAGCGACGACAGCCGCACGCTTCATCATATTTCGCGACAAGTCGCAGCATCGCCAAACTCCCGCCAAGGGCGTATTTTTTCAAAACGATTTATCGTTCAACTCTGGGGAGGGAAAAAGATGTTGGCGAAATGTCACTTCCACGGCTGCAAGAAGCCGCCGTTCGACAACTGCGCTGTCTGCCGCCAGAACACCTGTCGGGGCCACGGCGGGCGAGTCGGCGAGCGCTTCGTCTGTTACAGATGCAGCCGCTCCTGAACCGGCTCTTGGCTCAGCACTCACCCTGCTTGCTGACGCTCACCCCCGCCGACGCCGCCGTGCAGGCGTTGCCGTAGGTTTTGCCATCCGTCCCGCAGACCGGCCGGTACTCCCGCGTGCACATCTGCGGCCGCGCCTTGCAGGTCCCCGAACCGTCGGCGATCTTCTGCATCTCCGGGGTCATCGAACAGAAGAGCCCGTCCTGGCACTGGAAGCCGGCGATGCCGCCGCACATGCCGCCTTCGGCGACCGGCGTGCGCGGGCCGGTGGGCGGCGGGGTGGCGCCGTCGGTCTGGCAGGCGGTCAGGGCCAGGCCGAGACAAGCGACGGCCAGCAGACTGCGGATGGGGCGGATCATGGGCGTTTCTCCTGTTTCTCCAGCGTAACGCGGAAAGCCGCTGAACGGCGCCTGAACGGCCCTTGATCCGCACCCGGTTTTCGTCTGATCTCCACCCCTTGCTGTTCGGGACCCGTACATGACATTTGCCTGGAAGACGGCGGCCTCCGCCGTCGCGCTGTCGGCCCTGCTCGCCGCCTGCGCCACCACCGGTGGGGCCGCCCCCGCCAAGCCGCCTGAGAAGGCCGACAACAAGCCCCTGCCCGCCGGGGCCGGCGGCAAGGACGACCCCGTCCCCTTCGCCTCCACCTACCGCCCCCTGCCCGGCCGGCCGACGGCCATCGTCGGGGCGACGGTGCTGACCGCCGACGGACGGCAGATCGACAATGGCGTGGTGATCTTCGGCGACGGCAGGCTGATCGCCGTCGGCGGCCCTGAAACGGCGATCCCGGCCGGCTATGACGTCATCGACGGCAAGGGCAAGTACGTCACTCCCGGCATCATCGACGCCCACAGCCACCTGGGCGTCTATCCCTCGCCCGGCGTCTCGGCGCGGAGCGACGGCAACGAGGCCACCGATCCCAACACCGCCCAGGTCTGGTCCGAGCATTCGATCTGGCCGCAGGACCCCGGCTTCAACCGGGCCCGGGCCGGCGGGGTGACCACCCTGCAGATCCTCCCCGGCAGCGCCAACCTGTTCGGCGGCCGCTCGGTGACCGTGCGCAACGTGCCGTCGGTCACCATGCAGGGGATGAAGTTTCCGAACGCCCCCTACGGCCTGAAGATGGCTTGCGGCGAGAACCCCAAGCGCGTCTATGGCGGCAAGAGCCGGTCGCCCTCGACCGCGATGGGCAATGTCTTCGGCTACCGCAAGGCCTGGATCGACGCGGCCGAGTACCGTCGCAAGTGGGATGACTACACCGCCAAGAAGGACAAGGGCGAGAAGGCCGACGCGCCCAAGCGCGACCTGCAGATGGAGACCCTGGCCGGCGTCCTGCGCGGCGACATCCTGGTCCAGAACCACTGCTACCGGGCCGACGAGATGGCCGTGATGATCGATGTCGCAAAGGAGTTCGGCTACAAGATCACCATGTTCCACCACGCCAACGAGGCCTACAAGATCGGCCCGTTGCTGAAGGAAAACGACATCTGCTTCGCCACCTGGGCCAGCTGGGCGGCGTTCAAGATGGAGAGCCTGGACGGCATCGAGGCCAACGCGGCCATCGCCTACAAGGCCGGCGCCTGCACCGTCATCCACTCCGACGACGAGACCATCACCCAGCACCTGAACCAGGAAGCCGGCATCGCCATGGCCTCGGGCAACCGCATCGGTTTTGGCATCACCGACAAGGAAGCGATCGCCTGGATCACCGCCAACCCGGCGAAAGCCATGGGCATCGCCGACCAGACCGGCAGCCTGACGGTCGGCAAGCGCGCCGATGTCGTGCTGTGGAGCGGCAACCCGTTCAGCGTCTACAGCCAGGCCGACAAGGTCTTCATCGACGGCGCCCTGACCTACGACCGGCGCGATCCGCGCTTCCAGCCCAAATCCGACTTCGAACTCGGCCAGCCCGGTGAAGGGGCCTTCCACCCATGAGAACCCTCCTCCTCGCGTCTGCCGCGCTGCTGATCGCCGGCCCCGCCGCCGCCCAGACTTTCGCCATCACCAACGCCCGCATCGAGACGGTCGGTCCGGCCGGCACGATTCCCAACGGCACGATCGTCATCAGGGACGGCAAGATCGCCGCCGTCGGGGCCGGGGTGCAGGCCCCGGCCGGGGCCACGGTGATCGACGCCAAAGGCGGCGTCGTCACTCCGGGATTCATCGCCGTCTCCTCCAACCTGACGGTGTCGGAAGTCTCGGCCGTGCAGGAAACCCGGGACGACCGCTCGGGCAAGCTCTCTGCCGGCTTCGACATCCAGTACGGGGTCAATCCCAACTCGACGATGATCCCCTGGGCCCGCCAGGCCGGCCTGACCCGGGCCGTGGCCACCCCCGTGCTGTCGCGCGGCGGCGGCGGCCATCATCACGACGACAGCGGCGCCGAGGAAACCGCCGGCGGCGGCGGCGGGGCCGGCGACGGCGACCCGCATCTGTTCGCCGGCCAGGCGGCCGTGGTCTCCCTCGCCTCGGGCCAGACGGACCTGCTGGTCCGCGCCAAGGCGGCCGTGGTGCTCGACATGGGCGAAGCGGGGGCCCAGGCCGCCGGCTCGCGCGGCGCGGCCATGGTTCTGGTCCGTTCGGCTTTCGAGGACGCCCGCGCCTACGCCCGCAACAAGGCCGCCTACGACCGCGGCGAGACCCGCGAGTTCGGCCTCTCCCGGATCGATCTCGAGGCGCTCGTGCCCGTGGTCCAGGGGCGCACGCCGCTGCTGGTCCGCGTCAGCCGCGCCGCCGACATCCTGCAGATCCTCAAGATGGCCAAGGAGGAAGGCGTCAGCGTCATCCTCGAGGGCGTCGAGGAGGGCTGGCTGGTGGCGCCGCAGATCGCCGCCGCCAGGGTCGGGGTCATCGTCGACGCCCAGCGCGACCTGCCCAGCAGCTTCGAGACCTTGGCCAGCCGCCTCGACAACGCCGCCCGTCTGCAGGCGGCGGGCGTCACCGTGGCCCTCATCGGCAGCCGCGACCAGAACAACCTGCGCCAGGCCCGCTTCAACGCCGGCATGGCGGTCAGCTATGGCCTGACCTACCAGCAGGGCCTGGCCTCCCTGACCCTCAACCCGGCGAAGATCTGGAAGATGGACGCTCAGGTCGGCAGCCTGGAGGTCGGCAAGACGGCGGACGTGGTGGTCTGGACCGGCGATCCGCTGGAACTCTCCACCTGGCCGACGGACGTCTTCATCGCCGGCCAGCGCCAGCCGGCCGACGTGCGGGCCTTCGAACTGCGTGATCGCTATGCAGCCCAGCCGGGGGCCTACCCGCAGGCGTATACGAAGCCGTGAGAGCGGGCCGGCCGGCGGTCACGCCGGCCGGTTGCCTTCACTCCCCGCGCAGCTTTTTCAACTGCGCCACGGCATTGCTGTTGCCCGGGTCCAGAGCCAGCGATTTCTCATAGCTGGCGATGGACAGGGCCTTCTCGCCGATCCAGGCGTAGCCATCGCCAAGGCTGTCCCAGGCGTTGCCGCTCCTGGGGAAGATCACCGTCGCCAGCTTGAACAGCTCCACCGACTGCCGGGCCCGTTCGGTCCGCATCAGACGGTAGGCCCAGTTGTTGAGGTCGATCTCGGAAATCTCGAAGTCCGGTCGCTCCCGCTTCAGCGCCTCGTAGGTCCCGGCCACATCGCGAAAATCGCGCGCCTGCAACGCCACCCGCAACGCCGACACGCCGTTCAGCCTGAAGCCGGGAATGAAGGGCTGGGCCAGCTGATCGGCGAAGTCCTCCGGCGTGCCGCCCGCCAGGTTGGTCAGGATGACCACTGCCACACCGTCGTCGGGATAGACATAGAAGGCCGCGCGGCCGCCCCCGGTGCAGCCGACCGCCGGATGCTGCTTGCGGGCCAGCGGCGTCCAGCCCAGCGCCCATTCGCCGGGCTGGCCGTCATTGAGGGTTTGCGCGGTCCACAGGGACTTGAGGCTGGCAGGCTCCTTCAGCAACCGGCGAGATTGCAGCGCGATCAGCCAGCGGGCCATGTCCCCGGCCGTGCTGTTCATGCCGGCGCCGGCCCGCAGGAAGGTCGGGAAACTGTGGTGGTTGTTGGCCAGCTCCCCCGGGGCCAGCTTCACCGGATAGGTCATCCGGTAGTTCTGGGCCGCGCCCGGAATGATGTCGCGGGAGTCGCCAAAGCCGGTGTGAGCCGCGCCCGCGACCTTGAGCTGACGCTCGGCGATAACCTCCGGGAACGGCCGCCCGGTCAGCTTTTCGACGACCCTCAGCAGCAGGGCGTAGTTGGTCTGGCAGTAGTGATTGCGTTCGCCGGGCGCGAACAGCACCGGCCGCGCCGCCAGGGCGGCCCAGACGTCGGCCTCGGTTTCCGCGATCGCCTCGCCGCTGGCGTTGTTGATGGCGTTGGGCAGGCCGCTCACGTTGCCGAGCAGCTGCCGCACCGGGATGGCCCGCCAGGCCGGCGGCAGGTCGTCCAGATAGGTCGCTATGGGTGCGTCGAGACTGACCTGTCCGGCCTCCACCAGCTGCATCATGGCGACGCCGGTGAACGACTTGGTGCAGGAGTTGATCGAGAAGATGGTCTGGTCGGTGACCGGGACACCGTATTGCAGGTTGGCGATGCCCAGGGCGCGCTGGAAGACGATAATGCCGTCCTTGACCACCGCCGCCTGCAGGCCGGGAATCCGGCGGGTCTTCATTTCCGTGCGCAGCACCTGGTCGGCCAGGGAGGCGGGATCGGCAGACGCCGCCCGGGCGGTTCCGGCGGCCAGACCCGCGGCGGCCGTGCCGAGCGCGAAGTTGCGACGGTTGAGGGTCATGATCACTCCAGGAGCAGGTTCCACCCCCGCGGGGCCGCGCCGAAAGGAAAGCGCCCCGCCGCCCGCTGCAAGTTAAGGATCGTCCATCCGCCTGACCGAAACTGTGGCAGGATGAGCCCGCGCCCCCGTGAACCAGGGACCAGACTCGCATGCGCCTCCGCCAGATCGCCCTCGTCGCCGCCGACCTTGCCGCCGCGTCGGCCGACATCGAGGCCGTGCTCGGCGTCAGCCACCCGTATGACGACCCCGGCGTCGGCCACTACGGCCTGCGCAACGGCGTCTGGGCCGTCGGCCAGACCTTCCTCGAAGTGGTCTCGCCCAAGCAGGAGGGAACGACCGCCGGCCGCCTGCTCGACAAGCGCGGCGGCGATGGCGGCTACATGGTCATCCTGCAGGTCCGCGACTTGGCGGCCGCCCGCGCCACGGCCGCCGCCGCCGGGGCCCGCATCGTCGATCAGATCGACCGCGACGGCGTCGCCGCCACCCACTATCACCCCCGCGACGTCGGCGGCGCGATCCTGTCCATCGACTGGATGGACCCGTGGGAACGCTGGGAATGGGGCGGTCCGGGCTGGGAGGCCAACGCCCGGCCGGGCCAGGCGATTGTCGGGGCCGAGCTGCAGGCGGAAGACCCGGCGGCGATGGCGGGCCGTTGGGGCGAGGTTCTGGGCCGGCCGGTCGGGCGGAGTGGCTCTGTCTGGCGCATCGCCCTGGACGGCGGCGAGATCCGCTTCGTCCCGCCGGCCGACGAGCGCGGCGAAGGCCTGCGCGGCTTCGACGTCGACCTGCCCGACCCGGATACGGCGCGGACACGGGCCGGACAGCGCGGATTGATCGACGCCGACGGCGAAGTCGTGCTGTGTGGGACGCGGGTGTATCTGAAATCCATCATCTGACTGCCTCCCCCACCTGTCATCCTCCGGGGTCGCGAAGCGACAACCGGGGGACCCATGGCGGCTCTGGAAAGACTCCCGGCGGCGTTCACGTGGACAGATGGGTCCCCCGATCCGCTGCGCGGTCGGAGGATGACAGCAACGGGAGGCACGCCATTGCCAGCGACGACATGTCAGCCCATTAGTCCCCTCCCGAATCGCCTAGACTCCCCAGCGTAATGTCCAAGCCCGAGCCGCTCCCCTCCCTCTTCGATGACGCCCTGAACCCGCCGGCCGCGCCGCCGCTGGCGACGCCGCACGAGCCGGTGCCCAAGGCCACCCCCAAACCGGCCATCGCGCCAAAGGGCGGCGACTACAACGCCAGCAGCATCGAGGTGCTCGAAGGCCTCGAACCGGTGCGCATGCGCCCGGGCATGTACATCGGCGGCACCGACGAGCGGGCCCTGCACCACCTGTTCGCCGAGGTGCTCGACAACAGCATGGACGAGGCCGTCGCCGGCCACGCCAAGCTGATCGAGGTCAGTCTCGACGCCGAGGGCGCCCTGACCGTCCGCGACGACGGCCGCGGCATCCCGATCGACGCCCACCCGAAATATCCGGGCAAGTCGGCGCTGGAGGTCATCATGACCGTCCTGCACTCGGGCGGGAAGTTCAGCGGCAAGGCCTACGAGACCTCCGGCGGCCTGCACGGGGTCGGCGTCTCGGTCGTCAACGCCCTGTCCGAACGGGTCGAGGTCACCGTCTGGAAGGACGGCTTCGAGCACCGCCAGGTGTTCTCGCGCGGCAAGCCGCTGGGCAAGCTTGAGCAGATCGCCCCCAGCCGCAAGCGCGGCACCGCCATCAAGTTCATCCCCGACCCGGTCATTTTCGGCGAAGGCGTCGCCTTCAAGCCGGCGCGGCTGTACCGGATGGCCCGCTCCAAGGCCTATCTGTTCCGCGGCGTGACCATCAAATGGTCCTGCGACCCCAGCCGCATCCAGGACAAGACCCTTCCGGAAGCCACCTTCCACTTCCCCAACGGCCTGGCCGACTTTCTGGCCGAGCGGACGGCGGGCATCAACACCGTGACCCCGGCGGCCTTCACCGGCCGCATCGAGCGCACCGGCGAGGCCGGCGCCGTCGAATGGGCGGTGACCTGGACGCCGCAGGGCTTCGGCGAGGCCGACGGCTTCGTGCAGTCCTACTGCAACACCGTGCCCACCCCCGAGGGCGGCACCCACGAGAGCGGCTTCCGCGCCGCCCTGACCCGGGGCCTGAAGGCCTATGGCGAACTGGCCGGCGAGAAGCGGGCCGGGATCATCACCGCCGACGACGTCATCGCCAACGCCGGCGCCCTGATCAGCGTCTTCATCAAGAACCCCGAGTTCCAGGGCCAGACCAAGGAGCGCCTGAGCTCCTCGGACGCCCAGAAGCTGGTCGAGACCACCCTGCGGGATCCCTTCGACCACTGGCTGACCGCCTCGCCCAAGGTCGCCCGCGCCCTGCTCGATTTCGTCATCGAGCGGGCCGAGGAGCGGCTCAAGCGCCGCAAGGACCGCGACGTCGCCCGCGCTTCGGCGACCCGCAAGCTGCGCCTGCCCGGCAAGCTGGCCGACTGTTCCGGCGAGGCGGCCGGCGGCTCCGAAATCTTCCTGGTCGAGGGCGACAGCGCCGGCGGCTCGGCCAAACAGGCCCGCAACCGCAAGAACCAGGCGATCCTGCCCCTGCGCGGCAAGATCCTCAACGTCGCCTCGGCGACCGGCGAGAAGCTCGTCCAGAACAAGGAGCTCAGCGACCTGATGCTGGCCCTCGGCGTCCAGCCGGGCAACAAGTTCAAGGAGGAAGACCTCCGCTACGACCGCATCATCATCATGACCGACGCCGACGTCGACGGCGCCCACATCGCCAGCCTGCTGATCACCTTCTTTTACCGCACCATGCCGCAGATGATCCGCTCGGGCGCCCTCTACCTCGCCCTGCCGCCCCTCTACCGCATCACCCACGGCGGCAAGTCGACCTACGCCCGCGACGACGCCCACAAGGACGAGCTGCTGGCCACCGAGTTCAAGGGCAAGAAGCCGGAGATCAGCCGCTTCAAGGGCCTGGGCGAAATGATGGCCAGCCAGCTCAAGGAAACCACCATGGACCCGGGCACGCGCACCCTGGCGCGGGTCACCCTGCCCAAGGCCGAAGAGCTGGTGGAGGAACTGGTCGAAAGCCTGATGGGGAGAAAACCCGAGGCTCGCTTCAAATTTATTCAGGAGAACGCCGAGTTCGCTGGTGAACTGGACGTGTAAGAATTGAATACCTGAAGCACTGTATCGAGCATACCGGTTTCGGAATTCGACAGACGACCTGAACTGCTTTCAGCGCCGGCATTTCGGCGACTTGGCCCCTCACGCCGACATCACAATGGCTTTATGGCGGGAGCCAAGCCCGGGCTTTCGCGTTAGGCCCCTTGTTCTGGAGTGGCCTGGTGCAAACCGGCCTCGGTGCAGGGGCATGAGTAAGCATGATGACGATACAGGACGTCCGTCCGGAGGTTCCCTCCGAGGCGCCGCCGGCCTTGGACGTGACTTCCACCGCCTTGTTTCTTGATCTGGATGGGACCCTCGCGCCCATCGAGGAGACCCCGGATCTGGTCATCGCCGATCCGGAGCGAAGCCGAATCCTCACCAACCTGGCCCGCTTGCTCGACGGCCGCCTTGCGGTGTTGAGCGGCCGGCAGATCGACGAAGTCGATCGAATCCTCGACGGATCGGTGTCTCACGTCGGCGGCCAGCACGGACTCGAGCGGCGTCTGGCCGGCGGCGTCATGCAGAGCACCCCGGCCCATCCCGGCCTTGAGGACGCCGCCGCCGCCATGGAGCGCCTGGCCAGGGCCCAGTTCGGCCTGCTGGTCGAGCGCAAGAGCGCGGCCGTCGCGCTGCACTTCCGCGCCAAGCCCGAATGCGGTCCGGCGGTCATCGACCTCGCCCACCGGCTGGCCAAGACCCATGACCTGGAACTGCAGGAAGGCCGCATGGTCGCCGAGCTGCGCACGCCGGGGCCCAACAAGGGCGATGCGCTCGAGGTCTTCATGGCCACCGCGCCCTTCGCCGGCGCCCGCCCGATCATGATCGGCGACGACCTGACCGACGAGACAGCCTTCGCGGCCGCCATCGGACTGGGGGGCGACGCCATCCTGGTCGGCCCGCCCCGCCCCTCCCACGCCCGCTGGCGCCTGGCCAGCCCGGCCGCCCTTCTGGCCTGGCTGGACGAGGCCACGCGCCGGTCGCCGGACCTGCCCTTCCCGGAGCTTGCCTCATGAGCCGGCTGGTCGTCGTTTCCAACCGGGTGGGCCTGTCGCGCGATGTCGGCGGCGGCGCCGTCGGCGGGCTGTCCGCGGCCATCACCGCGGCCCTTCGCCAGAACCAGGGCGTCTGGTTCGGCTGGAGCGGAGAAACCACACCCCAGTACACCGGCCAGCTGTCCCTCGACCGCATCGGCGACGTCACGGTCGCCAAGGTCGACCTCGAGCCCCAGGACGTCGAGGACTACTACAACGGCTATGCCAACAACACGCTGTGGCCGCTGTTCCACAACCGCCTCGACCTGACCAACTTCAGCCGCGCCTACGCCGCCGGCTACGCCCGCGTGAACCAACGCTTCGCCGAAGCCCTGCAGGCCCTGATCGCCCCCGGCGACACCCTCTGGATCCATGACTACCACCTGATCCCGCTGGCCGCCGAGCTCCGCAAACTGGGCTGCACCAACCGCATCGGCTTCTTCCTGCACATCCCCTGGCCGGCGCGGCAGCTGTTCACCACCCTGCCCAGCCACGAGAAGCTGGTCGCCCAGCTGTTCGACTACGACCTGGTCGGCTTCCACACCGCCGAATGGCTGTCGGCCTTCACCGGCTACCTGCGCAACGAGAAGGGCCTCGAGGTCGGCGACGACGGCGTCGTCGAGGCCTTCGGCCGCACGACCCGGCTTGGCGTGTTTCCCATCGGCATCCACACCGCCGACTTCGCCTCCGAGAATGCCTCCGAAGCCTCGATCGACGCTCAGAAGCGCACCGAAAAGAGTCTGGCCGGCCGGCAGATGATCATCGGCGTCGACCGTCTCGACTATTCCAAGGGCATCGAGGAGCGGTTCCTCGCCTACGAACAGTATCTGCAGGACCATTCGGAGGCCCGCGAGAAGGTCTTCATGCTGCAGATCGCCACCCTCAGCCGCGACGCGGTCGAGGCCTATCAGGACATGCGCAACCGGCTGGACGCCATCGCGGGCCGGATCAACGGCCACTACGGCACCCTCGACTGGGTGCCCCTGCGCTACGTCAATTCCGGCTATCGCCAGGACGAGCTGGCCGGCATCTACCGCGCCGCCCGCGCCGCCCTGATCACCCCCCTGCGCGATGGCATGAACCTGGTCGCCAAGGAGTATGTGGCCGCCCAGGACCCGGCCGACCCCGGCGTCCTCATCCTCTCCCGCTTCGCCGGCGCAGCCGCCCAGATGAAGGCGGCCCTGATCGTCAATCCCTACGACCGGGACGAGATGGCCGAGGCCATCCACCGCGCCCTGACCATGGACCTGACCGAGCGCATGCTGCGCTGGCGCGAGCTGAAGGCCGGCCTCGACGCCGAAAACCTCGACCACTGGTGGCAGGGCTTCCTCGAAGCCCTCGCCGACCGACCCAAACCCTGCCCGCGCATGGTCCGGGTCGGCGGCACGGCGCCCTGAAAACCTGGCCGTGCGGGGCCAGCGGGCGCGAATGATGAATATGTCTAGACATATTCATCACCAATTCGCCCGCTTCCGACCTCTGATCCGGCTCAGCGCCACGGACACCGCCGAATCGGGGTGGTCTCGGGTAGGTTTCGGGTGGTCGCCAGGTAGGACAAAAACAGCGCTCCGATGGGTGGCGCGCGGTCACTCAGGTAGGTTATAATGGGTTGTTTTTTATAGCTTTTTATCCGCCTCTCAGGGGCGCGAATATGCTATAATGGCTTCGACAGCGCAAACCACCCGCCTTCCAAGGTCCGCTCCCTGGCCAGTTTCCTGATCACCTTCGCCGCCATGACCGCGATCATCGCGGCGCGCTACCTGCTGACCTCCGGCCTGATCTACGCCCTGGTCCTGCGCCGCCCCGACCGGCCAACGCCGCAGCCCGGCGCCGTGCGCCACGAGATCCGTCTGTCGCTGGCCTCCTCGGCCGTCTACGCCCTGCCTGCGGCTTTCGTCGTCGAGCAGTGGAAGGCGGGCCACACCCTGATCTACACCGACTGGAGCGCCTGGCCGCTGTGGTGGGTCCCGCTCTCAGCCCTGGCCTATCTGCTCATCCAGGACGCCCACTATTACTGGGCCCATCGGCTGATGCATCACCGGACCCTGTTCCGCTGGTTCCACGCCGGCCACCATCGCAGTCACACCCCGACCGCCTGGGCCAGCTTCGCCTTCGACCTGACCGAGGCGGCGCTGGTCGCCTGGGTGCTGCCCCTGCTGACCTTCCTGATCCCCATCCATGTGGGGGTGATTCTGTTCCTGCTGATCGCCATGACCGCGACGGCCACCCTCAACCACTGCGGGGTGGAGATCCTGCCGCAACGCTTCGTGCGCGGCCCGGTCGGCGGCTGGCTGATCACCGCCACCCACCACGGCATGCATCACAGGCGGATGCTGACCAACTTCGGCCTGCACTTCCGCCTCTGGGACAGGCTGATGGGGACGGACGTCATGCCCGTGGCGCCCGTCGACGCCAGGTCTGTCAGCTCGAAAAACGGGCCACGATGACGAACACGCCCCCCTCGGGCGCTTCCTGGGTAAAGCTCGCCCGCTTGGGCAAAAGCTCAGCGCCAAGCCGGTATTCGACGTCGTCGTTGTCGGCATAGCTCTGCTGGTCGATCAGCACATGGCCGGCCCGGTAGTTGTCGAAATCGGCCTGGACGGCCCCGGCGTCGGCGCCGGCGAAGATCTTCAGATGCATGCCGCGGCTCCTAACCGATGACCCCGAGCAGGTCGCTGCGCTGATCGGGCGCCAGGCCCTGGAAGAAGCTGACGATGTCCGACAGGGTGGTCGGCGCCGTGTAGCGGCCCTGGGCGCGGGGCCCGAGGTTCTGCAGGATGCCCGACTTGGCAAGCAGAGCCTGCCAGTTGGCGGCCGGCGTGCCGCCCGGGCCGGCGGCCAGGTAGGCCCTCAGCCGGTCGGCATCGCTGGCCAGGGTGGTTCCGAAGCGCTTGTAGCTGGCGCTCTCGGCCTTCAGCCGGTCGGTCTCCGCCTGCACCGAGGCCTTGACGAAATCCAGGCAGACGGCGGTCAGCGCCGGGTCCGGCTTGTCCTTGCGCAGCTGGACCATGCACATCATCTCGACTTCCGGGAAATCGAGGGCCTTCTCGACGATCAGGCGCACCTGGCCCGCGACCTCGGCGCTGGTGTCGGCGGCGACCTGCTGGGAATAGCCGCCGCCGCTGATCTGGGCGCCCGTGCCCGAGCCGGCGGTCATGTTGAAGCTCTGGTTCGCCGCCACCCCCTGGATCCAGGTCAGGTTCTGGGCCGCCGTGGCCGCCGCCGCCTGGGCCTGTTGCAGATTGGCGTTGGCCGCCAGGCAGGCCTGCACCGCCGCATAGGTCGGATCGGAGGGGGCCGGCATGGGGTTGGGGGCCGGATCGCAGGTCACCGTCGCCGAGGCCGTCGTATAGGCCTGCTGGGCGCGGGTGACGGCGGCGTCCTTGGCGGTCTTGTCGGCCGAGGCCGATTGCACCGCGGCCAGCAGCGCGGCCGGGTTGGAATTGATGGCCGTGGCGCTGCCGCCGGTGATCACCGTCGAGGGCGGACGCATGACGCCCGTCAACTGCTCGATGGCCAGCACGGCGACCATGGCCCGCTGGTCCCGCGCCGCCTGGATGATGAACTCGTCCTGGCTGATCGCCCCGCTCAGGTAGCGCTCGCAGGTGCGGTACATCGACTCCCGCAGCAGGTTCACCGTCTGGGTTCGCTCGAAGCTGGCGCCGGACTCGCTGATCGCCAGCGCCCCGCCGGCCTGGACCTCGGGACTGGCGCTGCCCGCATAGCCGAGGTTTCCGCTGCCGCCGACGCTCATGGCGACAAAGGCGTCCGGCGGCGCCTCGGCGCAGAACTGCAGCCGATTGACGGTGACCGTCGCTCCGTTGACCGTCTGGGTCGTCGGCACCAGGCTGGTGAGAATGGCCCGCTGCTTGGCGTCGATGAGGATCGCTTCGCCCGTGTTGGTCGCCAGGTCGATCCTGTCGGTCCGGTGGATCGATGTGAGATTGGCGCAGCCACCGAGCGCCACCACGGCCAACAGTCCGACCACTGACTTGCGAAGCATGATGCCCTCCCCCGGGAGGGAAAAAGCTTGACCACGAACGCCGCAAGGACGCAACCCTGTCACGAACTGGGGGCCGGCGGTGCTTCCGTCAGCCGCGCCCGGCGACCAGGCGGTTGTTCAGCGGCTCGCCCTTGGGACTCTTGCTGGACCAGGTCAGCCCGACCTTCCCAGCCGGAATCGTCGAGCAGAAGCTCAACGGGATGCCGACCGGCCGGGTCTGCTTCAGACAGACCTTGCCGCTCTTCAGCGTCCACCTGCCGGCCGTGCGCTTGCCGTTGGTGCGCTGCCCCTCATAGGTCCCGTCGCGCTTGAGCCACAGCCTGGTCGACCGCCCGCTGGGATAGGTCGAGACGATGGTGTTGCCGAACGCCGCCTCGATCGGCGAGGCGGCATGGGATGCGACAGGAGCGAACGGAAACAGGACGACCGCCGCCGCCAGCATGAGAGACTTCGTCATCCGCCAGTAACGCGCAAATTGAGCTTTGGTTGACTTGCCAGGACCGAGACCAAATCTGGCGCAAGTCCAGCTTTGCATTGACTTTGCGGGGATAACGCCTATCTAGACCCGCATTCGGGACAGGTCTGGCGATTCCGCGCCGCCCGCTCGCCCAGCCTGGGCGGTTTCGAATTCATGCAAAGTGATAATGACCGAATTTTCCGAACTGGGGCTGTCGCCCCTCACCCTCCAGGCGGTGATTGACGCCGGCTACACCGTCGCCACGCCGATCCAGGAACAGGCCATCCCCGTCGCCCTCGCCGGCCGCGATGTCCTCGGCATCGCCCAGACCGGCACCGGCAAGACCGCCGCCTTCACCCTGCCGATGATCGACAAGCTGGCGTCGGGCCGCACCAAGGCCCGCATGCCGCGCGGCCTGGTCATCTGCCCGACCCGCGAACTGGCCGACCAGGTCGCCCAGAGCTTCGAGAAGTACGCCAAGGGTCAGAAGCTGACCTGGGCCCTGCTGATCGGCGGCGTCTCCTTCGGCGACCAGGAAATGAAGCTCGACCGCGGCGTCGACGTTCTGATCGCCACCCCCGGCCGGCTGCTCGACCATTTCGAACGCGGCAAGCTCTTGATGACCGGCGTCCAGACGCTGGTGGTCGATGAAGCCGACCGCATGCTCGACATGGGCTTCATCCCGGACATCGAACGCATCTTCAAGATGACGCCGCCGAAGAAGCAGACCCTGTTCTTCAGCGCCACCATGCCGCCGGAAATCACCCGGCTGACCAAGCAGTTCCTCAAGGACCCGACCCGCATCGAGGTCGCCCGTCCCGCCACCACCGCCGAGACCATCACCCAGTACCTGGTGCGCGTGCCCGTCATCTCGCCGAGCGCCAAGCGCATGGCCCTGCGGGCGCTGGTCGAGAAGGCCGAGGTCCGCAACGGCATCGTCTTCTGCAACCGAAAGAGCGAAGTCGACATCGTCGCCAAGTCGCTGACCGTCCACGGCCATGACGCCGCCCCCATCCACGGCGACCTCGACCAGGGCACCCGGATGAAGACGCTGGAGCGCTTCCGCAAGGGCGAGCTCAAGCTGCTGGTGGCCTCCGACGTCGCCGCGCGCGGCCTCGACATCCCCGACGTCAGCCACGTCTTCAACTACGACGTCCCGCACCATGCCGACGACTACGTCCACCGCATCGGCCGCACCGGCCGGGCCGGCAAGCTGGGCGAGACCTACATGATCGTCACCCCGGCGGACGACAAGAACCTCGACAAGGTCCTCAAGCTGACCGGCAAGATGCCGAACGAAGTCGTCCTCGACCTCGACTGGGCCGCCGCCAAGGACAAGGACGCCCGCCGCAAGGAAATTGACAAGGAACGCGGGGGTTCGCGCGGCGGCGACCGGGGCCGCGAGCGCAAGCGCGAGTTCAGCCGCGGCCGTCCGGAATCGGAAACCTCGATGGTCGGCATGGACGCGATCAGCGCCCCGGCCGAACGTCCGGAACGCGCCCCGCGCGAAGACCGCCCGCAACGGGCCAGCACCGAGCCGGTGTTCACCGCCGAGGAAACCGCTCCGGTCGAGCGCGAGGAGCGTCCGCGCCGCGAACGTGGCGGCCGTGGTCGCGACCGCAAGCCGCGTGACGAGGCGCGCCGCGAAGCTGCACCGGTCGAAGCCCGTGAAGAGCGCCCGGTCCGTGACGAACGCCCGGCCCGCGAGGACCGCGCCGCCCGTGAAGAGCGTCCCGAGCGTGACGAGCGCCCTGCCCGTCCCGAGCGCCGCCCCGACCCGGTGCGCGGCGTCCGCGCCCCGACGCCCCGCGACGACGACGACCGTCGCGTCGTCGGCTTCGGCAACGAACTCCCCGCCTTCCTGGCCCGCCCGGTGCCGACCGTGGCCCCGTCGAAAGACGACTGAGGGGACGTGATCGCCGCGCAAACGCGGCGATCCGTTCGCTCAAACGGTTGAAGCGGCGTTCATGTCCCCGGTCTGCGCCGGCCGGGGACATGAACGCCGCCCCAGCCGCATTGGTCACAACCGGCGCCGCCCTTGCGCGGCGATCACGTCCCCAATGAAACGCCCGCCTGCATCTCTGCAGACGGGCGTTCGCATTTCGTGGCCCTTGGCTGCCTGCCTAGTAGCCCAGTGTCTTGTCGCAGGCCTTCGCCTCGTTGACCAAGGCGTCCTTGTTCATGCCGTCCAGCTTGTCGGCTTCGGCCGACTGGATCGCCGCCGGGTTGGTCCCGGCCGGCAGGTCACGGCGGGCGGCGAGGGCCAGGGCGGTGCGTTCGCGGTTACGGTCGAAGCTCTTGACGAGGGCCTTGTCGCCGCCGCCCTGCTCGACCGCGCTGGCGGCCGCTTCATAGACGGCAAGGCATCGCGCCTGCGCGCGGAAGTCGACAGTCCCCTGGGCCTGGACCGAGAAACCGGTCAGGGTCGCCAGGATCAGCCCGCCCAGGATGGGGGCGCGCATGAGCATTCTCCGTTTCGAGTCGCGACCAGTCGCGACCCCTATAATGTAGGTAGGAATAGCGGCGCTGAAAGGGCGCGACGCTGCGGCTCTATGCCGTAACGCCGCGCCCCGGAGCTTCAGGCCTGGTTCAGCTAGCGGCTGATCTGCCCGGCCAGCATCTTGCGGATCGCCGGCCCGTACGGCGGCCGCATGGCGACCAGCGGACCGATGTCCTTCTTCAGCTGGGTGTAGATGGCCTTGCGGTGGCTGAATTCCTTGAAGCCGTCGTGGCCATGATAGCTCCCCATGCCCGAAGGCCCGACGCCGCCGAACGGCAGCTCTTCCTGGGCCACGTGCATGATGACGTCGTTGACGGTCACCCCGCCGCTGGTCGTCGTTTCCAGCACCCTGGTCTTCTCGGCCTCGTCCGTGCCGAACCAGTAGAGGCCGAGCGGCCGGTCGTGGCTGTTGATGTAGCCGGTGGCCTCTTCGAGCGTCTTGTAGGTCTTCACCGGCAGGACCGGCCCGAAGATTTCTTCCTGCATGACCTTCATGTCGTCGGTCGGGTTGAGGATCAGGGTCGGGGCGATCTTGCGGTGTTCCTGCTGGGTCAGGTCCTCGCCATCCGGCTTGATCTCGACAATCTGCGCGCCCTTGGCGCGGGCGTCGTCGATGTAGCCCATGATCCGGTCATAGTGCCGCTGGGCGACCACGGCGGTGTAGTCGGGGTTGTCCTTGATGGTCGGGAACATCCTGGTCACGGCCGCGCGTGCCTGAGTGACGAACTCGCCGACGCTCTCTTCCGGCGTCAGCACATAGTCGGGGGCCAGGCAGATCTGGCCGGCGTTCAGCGTCTTGCCGTTCATCACCCGCGCCGCGGTCAGCGCCATGTCGGCGCTGCGCGAGATGATCACCGGGCTCTTGCCGCCCAGCTCCAGGGTCAGCGGCACCAGGTTGGTGGCGGCGGCGCGCATGACGTGGCGGGCCACGCTGGTCGCGCCGGTGAAGATCATGTGGTCGAAGGCCAGCTCGCTGAAGGCCTGGCCGACCTCCGGCCCGCCGGTGATGACGGCGATCTCCTCCTCAGAGAACACCTTGCCGAACATCACCTTCATCAGCTCCGACGTCGCCGGGGTGAACTCCGACGGCTTGATCATCGCCCGGTTGCCGGCCGCCAGCACCCCGGCCAGCGGCGCGAAGGTCAGGTTGACCGGGAAGTTCCACGGGCTGATCACGCCGACCACGCCCTTGGGCTGGAAGACCACCTCGGCCTTGGCCCCGAACAGGCCGAGAATGGCCGGCGAGGTCTTGCGCTTCTCGCCCTTCATCCACTTGCGCAGGTTGTCGCGCGCATGTTTCAGCGGCCCGATCGAGCCAGCGATGTCGGTCAACTGCGTCGCCTCGCGCGAGCGGTTGCCGAAGTCGGTGTTCAGCGCATCCTCGATGGCCTTCGAATGATCGACCAGCAGGCCGATACAGCGGTCGATCCGGTCAATGCGTTGCTCGGCCGTCGGCGCGCCGTCGCGCAGATGAGCGGCCTTCTGGCGGTCGAGGATGCCTTGCATCGCGGCGGCGTCGGTCATGGTTGCCCTCCCAGGCGGCCGGTGCGTTCCGGCTCAGGTGATCGTTGATCAGAATGGCGGGCGAACGCCGTGTCGGCAAGCGCACAACGGTCGTTCGTTTTAACCAGACGTTTGGCGTTACCCCCTACTGTCCCTTCACTGAAACATGCGCATCCGCCGAAAGCGGCTGCGTTTCGGGGGAATACGGGACGATGGCCGGCGATTTTGAACAGACCTTGCGGGGGCCCCAGGCCTACAAGATCACTCGCAAGGCCATCGACATGATGGAACGCCACAACATCTGGCCGACCCCGCTCAACTTCGAGCTCTGGTCGCATTTCGTCGCCGACCCGGACGGCCCCCTGGCCAAGGAACTGACCCGGCTGATCGGCGCGGGCGAGCCGATGACCGAGGCGATGAGCGAGGAACTGGCCGCCGCCTATCTCGCCAAGGCCAAGCTGAACGAACAGATCCGCGACGCCGGGGATCAATTGACCAAGGAACTGGCCTCGGTCGCCAAGGCCATCCAGACGGCCCAGAAATCCACCGCCGCCTATGGCGAAACCCTGTCGACGGCCAGCGAAGGCCTGGGGACGGCGACCGACGCCACGGCCATCAAGAAGATGGTCCAGACCCTGGCCAGCGCCACCGAGCGCGTCCAGAAGCAGAACGACACCCTCGAACAGAAGCTGTCGGACTCGACCACCGAGGTCGCCCGCCTGCGCGAACACCTGGAGCAGGTGCGCCGCGACGCCACCACCGACGGCCTGACCAACCTTGCCAACCGCAAGGCCTTCGACGACGAGTTGGCCCGCGCCTGCGCCGACGCCGACGAACAGGGCGCCTGCCTGACCCTTGCGGTGCTGGACATCGACCATTTCAAGAACTTCAACGATACCTGGGGCCACCAGACCGGCGACCAGGTCATCCGCTTCGTGGCCAGCGTCATCGGCCGCATCGGCGCCACCCCCCGCTTCGCCGCCCGCTACGGCGGCGAGGAATTCGCCATGATCTTCCCCGGCGAGGACGCGGTGACCGTCGAGGCCTGTCTGGAAGAGATTCGCGACGAGATCGCCTCGCGCATGCTCAAGCGCCGCTCGACCAACGAAGACCTCGGCGCCGTCACCGTCTCGGCGGGCCTGGCCACCCGCAAGGCCGGCGAGACCGGCGTCTGCACCATGGAGCGGGCCGACGCGGCCCTGTACATCTCCAAGCGGGCCGGCCGTAACCGCGTGACGAATGGGGAAAAGGTGACCTCGGTCGCCGCCTGAAAATTCTGCTGGCGTTCCGCCGGGTTATGGCGGTCATCCTCCCTGCAAAGCATCAGAGGGAGGTCCGTCATGGACTACGCTAAAATCAAGGTTGAGCTGGTCGACGGCGTCGCCGTGGTGATCATGAACGACCCGGGCTCGATGAACGCCGCCGGCCTCGACCTGGCCAGCGAGCTGGCCCACGCTTTCCGCAGCATCGCCGGCGGCCAGATCAAGGCCCGCGCCGTCGTGCTGACCGGCGAAGGCCGCGGCTTCTGCTCGGGCGCCAACCTGTCGGGCGGCGGCGCGGCGGGGCGTGAACTGGACGTCGATGGCAAGCCGGACGCCGGCAATGCGCTCGACAGCATCTACAACCCGCTGGTCACCCTGATCAAAAACTGCCCCGTCCCCGTGGTCACCGCCGTCAACGGCGCCGCCGCCGGCATCGGCTGCTCCTTCGGCCTGCTGGGCGACTACATCCTGGTCGGCGAGAGCGGCTACTTCCTGCAGGCCTTCCGCCGCATCGGACTGGTGCCGGACGGCGGCTCGACCTACCTGCTGCCGCGTATGATCGGCCGGGCCCGGGCCATGGAAATGGCGCTGATGGGCGACAAGATCGGCGCCGCCAAGGCGCTGGAATGGGGTCTCTGCAACCGCGTCGTCGCCGACGCCGAGCTGCGTGACGCCGCCATCGCCGTGGCCAAGGAACTGGCCAACGGCCCTGCTTCGCTGGGCCTGATCCGCCAGCTGATCTGGGACAGCCAGGACAACACCTGGGGCGAACAGCTGCAGGCCGAGCGCCGCGCCCAGAAGGTGGCCGGCAAGACCGACGACTTCGTCGAGGGCGTCAGCGCCTTCCTTCAGAAGCGTCCGGCGGCTTTCAAAGGAGCGTGACGGCCACCGAAGCGGTACAATAAGTCAGCCGCTTCGATAAGCCTCAGCCATCCCAAGGCCCGGGTCCGATATCGGCCCGGGCCTTTCCCTTCTTCGGCGCCTTGCCGCGCAACACAGCCTCGAGCGCCAGCCGCGCCCAGCGTGAGGCTTCCACGGGACCATCCTGCGCCTCTTCCGGCAGGCTGAAGTAGGGCAAGGCCGCCTGCCGGTCGCGCTTCCTCTGGTGATAGACGAACGGCTCGGACCCGGCGGCGAGGAACGTCTCCCGGGTCTGGTCATCGACCTTCAGATAGATCGTCTCGCCGAACACTAGCGCGAACATCATACCGTCCAGCCAGACGCCCTTGCCGCCGAACATCCGCTTCACAACCACCGGTCCGAGCGGTTCGAACAGGTCGGTCAGATGCTCGTCCATGTGAAAATCCAAAATGTGAGTAATTGCTCACTTGCAATTCCCGACCACATGTGAGCAAATGCTCACATCAAGGGGAACTGCTCATGTCCGCCAAGCCTCGCATCGAACGCGCCGCGCTGGAAGTCTTTGTCCGGGAAGGCGTCGACGCCGCCACCACCCGCGCCATCGCCGCCGAGGCCGGGGTGTCGGAAGGCGCCCTCTACCGCCATTACCGCAGCAAGGACGAACTGGCCGCCAGCCTGTTCATGACCGTGCACCGCCGCCTCTCCTCGCTGATCGAGGACAGCGCCGCCGAGGCGACGGGCATCAAGGACAAGGCCGCCGCCATCGTTCGCGCCTATTGCGAGGTGGCCGACGAGGACTGGCTGACCTTCGCCTTCCACCTGACCCAGATCCACCGCTTCATCCCCCTCTATCAGGAGGATGGCCGGGACCCGGTCACCGTGACCGAAAACGTCATCAAGCAGGCGATGATCAATGCCGAACTGCCGCCGGCCGACCCGCGGCTGCTGGCCGCCATGGCCATCGGGGTGATCACCCAGACGGCCCAGAACAAGGCCTACGGGCGTCTGGGCGACGACAGCCTGTCGGCCCACGCCCCGCTGATGACCGCCGCCGTCCAGGCCGTGTTGTTCGCCCGCTAACGCTTTTAGGGAATGATCCCCGCCATGCGCTCGATCCTTTTCGCCTGCTACTACTGGGCCGCCACGGTGTTCTACGCCTTGAGCGCGGTCCTCCTGTCGATCCTGCCCGGCCGCCGGCCGATGCGAGGGGCGATCAAGCTCTACACCCACCGGATGATGTGGGGCATGCGGGCCATCGCCGGCATCGACATCACCGTGAAGGGCAAGGAGCGGCTGCCGGACGGCGCCTTCATCGTCGCCGCCAAGCACCACAGCTGGGGTGACGGTTTCGTCCTCTATTCGTCGGTGCCGAACCTGACCTTCGTGACCGGCGACCATATGGAGAAGTTTCCGCTGGTCGGCGGCATCCTGCGCAAGCTGGGGGCGATCATCGTCGACAACTGCGGCGGTCCGGAAGCCCGCAAGGCCCTGACTGAAAGCTCGGCCCTCGCGCACAAGGAGGGCCGCCGCATCCTGATCTTCCCGGAAGGCAACCTGGCCAAGCCGGGCGAGCATTTCCGCTACCGCTCGGGGGTGTACTTCATGGCCCGCGACTTCGGCCTGCCGGTCGTGCCGGTGGCGACGAACCTGGGCCTGTTCTGGCAGCAGCAGGAGTTCAAGAAGACGCCGGGCAAGGCGACGATCGAGTTCCTGGAGCCGATCGAGGCCGGAGACGACAAGAACGCCTTCCTCAAGAAACTCCGCGATGTCGTCGAAGGCCGCAGCCAGGAGCTGATCGCCGAGGCCACGGGGCAGCCGCTGGAACCGTCGGTGTTGGTGCCGACGCCGGACGAGGTGAAGAAGATGCAGGCCCAGACGGCGGCTGTGTGAGGGGGACGGGTTCGGCGCGAAGCGCTGTACCTGTCCCCGGTCAGCGCCGGCTTTCGCGCCGAGCGCAGTCCAGACGTTTTGCAAACCTGCTGGCGCGAGGGCCACCCAGCCGCCGGTGCTGACCGGGGACAGGTAGGCCGCTTTGCGGCCAACCGGTCCCCTACTCCGCCGACGCCGGGATGATCGTCACGCTCTCGCCGCAGCCGCAGGCGTCTGTTTCATTCGGATTGCGGAACACGAACTTCGACGACAGGCGGCTGACCTCGTAGTCGATGGTGGTGCCGATCAGGAAAAGAACCGCCTTGGGGTCGATCAGGATCGTCACATCCTTGTCCTCGACCACCTCGTCCAGCGGACCGGCGGTTTCGGCATACTCCAGGACATACTCCTGACCCGCGCAGCCGCCGTTCTTCACCCCGACGCGCAGGCCGGCGTAAGGCTTCTCGGCCTTGGCCATGATTTCCTTCACCCGCTCGGCGGCGCTGTCACTGAGGGTGACGACCTTGGGACGGGGGCGACGGGCCCGGGGGGTGGCGGCGATTTCCATGGTCAGAACATGTTCAGCTGGAGCTTGGCCTCGTCCGACATGCGGGACGGGTCCCACGGCGGATCGAAGACCAGCTCGACGACGCAGGACTTGATGTCCGGCAGTTCCATGACCGCGTCCTCGACCCAGCCCGGCATCTCGCCGGCCACCGGGCAGCCGGGGGCGGTCAGGGTCATGTCGATGGCGACGTGCTTGTCGTCCGAGACATCGACCTTGTAGATCAGGCCCAGCTCATAGATGTCGACCGGGATCTCCGGGTCGAACACCGTCTTCAGCTGCTCGACCAGCTTGTCGGTCAGCACGTCCAGCTCTTGCTGGGTCAGGGGCGTTGGGGCGGCGGTCTCGGTCATGATCACTCAGGCGAAGAAGCTGCGGGCTTTGACCAGCGCGTCGGCGAACGCGTCGGCCTCATCCAGGGTGTTATATAGGGCGAAGGAGGCGCGAGCGCTCGCCGTGACCCCGAACCGGCCCATCAGGGGCTCGGCGCAGTGGGTCCCGGCCCGCACCGCGACGCCCTGCTTGTCGAGAATCTGGGCGATGTCGTGGGCGTGGGCGCCCTCGACGGTGAACGACAGGATGGCGCCCTTGTCCGGCGCCGTGCCGAGGATGCGCAGCCAGTTGGCCCCGTCGAGGCGCTCGATGACGCGATCGTACAGGGCGCGCTCGTGGCGGGCGACGGCCCCCCGGTCGAGGGCCATCATCCAGTCGACGGCGGCGCCCAGGCCGATGGCCTCGAGGATCGGCGGCGTGCCGGCCTCGAACCGCATGGGCGGGTCGGCATAGGTGATGGCATCCTCGGTGACCGTGCCGATCATCTCGCCGCCGCCTTGATAAGGCGGCAGCGCGGCGAGGCGCTCGGCCTTGCCATGGAGGATGCCGATGCCGGTCGGGCCATAGAGCTTGTGGCCGGTGGCGACGTAAAAGTCGCAATCCAGCGCCTTCACATCGACGATGGTGTGGACCGCGCCCTGGCAGCCATCGATCAGCACCAGAGCGCCGGCGGCGTGGGCGGCGTCGGTGATAGTCTTGATCGGGTTGATGGTGCCCAGCACGTTGGACATGTGGGTGACGGAGACCAGCTTCGTGCGCAGACCGATCATCGCCAGGGTCGCCGGAAGGTCAAGCTCGCCACTCTCGGTGACCGGGGCGAACCGCAGGACCACGCCCTTGCGCTCGCGCAGCAGGTGCCAGGGGACGATGTTGGAGTGGTGCTCCATCTGGGTGAGCAGGATCTCGTCCCCCTCCCCCAGCGCCTGGCCGAACGAACTGGCCACCAGGTTGATCGCCTCGGTGCCGCCCTTGGTGAAGACGATCTCGCCCTCATCGGCATTCAGGAAGCGGGTGACCGATTTGCGAGCCTTTTCATAGGCATCGGTGGCTTCGTTCGAGAGGGTGTGGAGGCCGCGGTGGACGTTGGCGTAGCCGCCTTCCATCACTGCAACCATGGCGTCGATCACGGCGCGCGGCTTCTGGGCGCTGGCGGCGTTGTCGAGGTAGACCAGCGGCTTGCCGTTCACGGTCCGCGACAGGATCGGGAACTGGGCGCGGACGGCTTCGGCATCGAAAGCCATCAGAGTTCACCCAGTTGTTGCTCGGCCCAGGCATGCGCCACCGCACGGGCGCCCTCATGCGCGATGCGGTCGATGACCTCGCCGACAAACGCGGCGGTCAGCATGGCGCGGGCGCGCTCGGCGGGCAGGCCCCGCTGCATGGCGTAGAAGATGGCGTCCTCGTCCAGCGCGCCGACCGTATTGCCGTGAGCGCATTGCACGTCGTCGGCAAAGATCAGCAGTTCCGGCTTGGCGTCGATCTCAGCCCTTTCGGACAGGATCAGCGCCTGGTGGCGCATGCGGGCGTCGGTGCGGTCGGCGCCGGGCTGGACGACGATGCGGCCCTGGAAGACACCGCGCGCCTGATCGCGGGCGACACCCTTGGTCAGTTGGGAGGTGGTCCCATCGACGCCCCCGTGGGTGACGGTGGTGGTCAGGTCGGCGTGGCGCTGGCCTTCGAGCAGGTAGGCGCCGTCGAGGCGGACGCTGGCCTGTGCGCCGGGATGAGCGAGGTTGGTTTCCAGACGCTGGCGGCGGGCGCCGGTGGTCAGGACGGTCTGGCTATAGCTCGAACCGGCGGCCAGGCTGACGCCGGCAGTCGAGACGTTGATGGCCTCGGCGTCGTCGGCGGCGAGCACGATGCGCTCGAGGCGCGCGCCTTCGCCTAGGGTGATGTCCAGTTCGGCGCTGGCGATATAGCCGGCTGCCTGGCCTTCGTAGCTTTCCAGCAGGGTCAGCGAGGCTCCGGCCTCGACCTGCACCTGGATGCGGGCATGGTGGCCGGTTCCGGCGGTGGTGGAGACGAAGCGCAGAAGGCGAACGTGGTCGCCCTCCCCCGCGATATTGAGTGCCGCGACGCCACGGCCGTTGACGACGGTCAGGTCCTCGCCAAGCCCGGCAAACGGGCCGCCGGCCGGCGCAACGGCTTCAGGCGAAGCCGCCGGCAGCTTGCGGATCAGGCCGCGAAGGTCCGTCCAGCGCCAGTCCTCGTCGCGGCGCGACGGCAGCTCGGCGAGGTCGCCGGTACGAAGGGCGGTCGACAGGCTCACGCGGCCTTCCCGTACTTGTCGTAGCCTTCGCGCTCCAGCTCATGGGCCAGCTCGGGCCCGCCCGAGGCGACGATGCGGCCTGCCGAGAGGACGTGCACACGGTCCGGTTTGATGTAGTCGAGCAGGCGCTGGTAGTGGGTGATGACCAGCATGCCCCGGTCCGGCGCGCGCATGGCGTTGACCCCGGCAGAGACGATCTTCAGGGCGTCGATGTCGAGGCCGCTGTCGGTCTCGTCGAGGATCAGGAAGCGGGGCGACAGCATGGCCGCCTGGAAGATCTCCATCCGCTTCTTCTCACCGCCCGAGAAGCCGACGTTGAGGCTGCGCTTGAGCATGTCGAAGTCGATCTTCAGCGAGGCAGCGGTCTCCCGCGCCAGCTTCAGGAAGGCCGGGGCGGCGATCTCGGCCTCGCCGCGGGCCTTGCGCTGGGCGTTCATCGAGGCGCGGATGAAGGTCAGGGCCGGAACCCCCGGAATTTCCAGCGGATACTGGAACGACAGGAAGACGCCCTTGGCCGCCCGCTCGTTGGGATCGAGGCTGAGCAGGTCCTCGCCGTCCAGCGTCGCCGTGCCATCGGTGACCTCATAGCCTTCGCGGCCTGTGAGCACATAGGACAGCGTCGACTTGCCCGCGCCGTTGGGGCCCATGATGGCGTGCACCTCGCCGGCCGGGACATCGAGGGTCAGGCCCTTGATGATCGGCTTGTCGGCGACGGTCGCGTGAAGATTGGTGATCGAGAGCATTGTTTCTTTTCAGACTTTACCCGACCGAGCCTTCAAGGCTGATCGCAACGAGTTTCTGGGCTTCGACGGCGAACTCCATCGGGAGCTCCTGCAGCACGTCCTTGACGAAGCCGTTGACCAGCAGCTGGACGGCCTCTTCCTGACCAAGCCCGCGCTGCATGGCGTAGAACAACTGGTCCTCCGACAGGCGGGTGGTGGTGGCCTCGTGCTCGAACACCGCCTGGCCGTTGCGGGCCTCGATGTAGGGCACGGTGTGGGCGGCGCATTCCTTGCCGATCAGCAGGCTGTCGCACTGGGTGAAGTTGCGGGCGCCCTTGGCTTTCGGGTGGGCCGAGACGAGGCCGCGATAGGTGTTCGATGACTTCCCGGCGCTGATGCCCTTGGAGATGATCCGCGAGCGGGTGTTGGCGCCCAGGTGGATCATCTTGGTGCCGGTGTCGGCCTGCTGGCGGCCATTGGTGATGGCGATCGAGTAGAACTCGCCGACGCTGCCCTCGCCGCGCAGGACGCAAGAGGGGTATTTCCAGGTGATGGCTGAACCGGTCTCGACCTGAGTCCAGCTGACCTTGGAGCGGTCGCCGCGGCAGTCGGCGCGCTTGGTGACGAAGTTGTAGATGCCGCCCTTCCCGGTGACGGGATCGCCCGGGTACCAGTTCTGGACGGTGGAGTATTTGATCGTCGCATCGTCCATCGCCACGAGCTCGACCACGGCGGCGTGCAACTGGTTGATGTCGCGCATCGGGGCGGTGCAGCCTTCGAGGTAGGAAACCTGGGCGCCCTTGTCGACGATGATCAGGGTGCGCTCGAACTGGCCGGACTCGGCGGCGTTGATGCGGAAATAAGTGCTCAGCTCCATCGGGCACTTCACGCCCGGCGGCACATAGACGAACGATCCGTCGCTGAAGACGGCGCTGTTCAGGCAGGCGAAATAGTTGTCGCTGACCGGCACGACCGAGCCCAGGTATTTGCGGACCAGTTCGGGATGCTCGCGGATCGCCTCGCTCATCGAGCAGAAGATGACGCCGACCGCGGCCAGCTCCTTCTTGAAGGTGGTGACCACGCTGACGCTGTCGAACACCGCGTCGACGGCATAGCGCGGCGCGCCAACCACCCCGGCCAGAACTTCCTGTTCCTTCAACGGGATGCCGAGCTTGGCGTAGGTGGCCAGGATCTCGGGATCGACCTCGTCGAGGCTCAGCGGACCATCGGCGGGGTCCTTGGGGGCGGCGTAGTAATACGAGTCCTGGTAGTCGATCTTCGGGAAGCTGACCTTGGCCCAGTCGGGCTCTTCCAGGGCCAACCAGCGCTCATAGGCCTCCAGCCGCCATTGCAGCATCCAGTCCGGCTCGCCCTTCTTGGCCGAGATGAAGCGGACGGTGTCGGCGCTCAGGCCCTTGGGGGCGAAGTCCTGTTCGATGTCGGTGACGAAGCCGTGCTTGTAGGCCTCCAGTTCACCAACCTGATCGACAGTTTCCTTAACGGCGGCCATGACTTACGCAACTTCCTTGATCTTGGGCCGGCGGCGCGCCTGCGCCTCCAGCCAGACATCGCCGGCGCGAATCCAGTCGGCCTGCGTGCTCGGCCAGCCGCCGCTGATGCGGATGGAACAGGGGGCGAGGTCGGGACGGCCCATGGCTTCGACCGTGCGGCTGGGCTTGACCTTGCCGGAGGAACAGGCGGCCCCGGCGCTGATCATCACCCCGGCGAGATCCATGACCATGACCTGGGTTTCCGACGACCAGCCTTCGCAGGCGATGCAGAGGGTCTGGGGTAAACGCCGGGCGTTTTCGCCAAGCACCACCGCGCCCGCCGATTTTACCCGGGTGGAAAGCGCGTCGCGCCAGACGGCCTGACGCGCCACGTCCTCAAGACCGGCAAGCGCCTCGCGGGCGGCCGCGCCGAAGGCGGCGATGCCGGGCAGGTTCTCGGTGCCGGCGCGGCGGCCGCGTTCCTGACCGCCGCCGTGCTGGCGACGGGCGAGCGTGGCGCGGGTTCCGGCGATGAGGGCGCCGACGCCCTGCGGCCCGCCGATCTTGTGCGCCGACAGGCTGAGGGTATCGGCCTGCAAGCTGCTGAAATCGATGGCGATCTTGCCGGCGGCCTGAACGGCATCGACGTGCAGCCAGCCGTCGGCGGCGCGCACCGTCTCGCCGGCCTCGGCGACCGGCTGGATGACGCCTGTCTCGTTGTTGGCCAGCATCAGGCAGACCAGAGCCCTGCCCGGCCGGGCCAGGGCGTCTTCCAGCCAGGCGAGGTCGGCGACGCCGTCGGCGTCCACCGGCCAGATCTCGACCGGCAGGCCGGCGACATGCGCGGCTTCCCAGACGGCGTCATGCTCGGTCGCGCCCAGCAGGATGCGATCGACCTTCGCCGCCACGGCGCTTTCGATGGCCAGCGCGCTGGCCTCGGTGCCGCCGCTGGTGAAGGTGACCGAGCCCGGCACGACGCCGACCAGGGCGGCGACCGCCTCACGGGCCTTTTCCAGATCGGCGCGGGCGGCGCGACCGGCCGCATGCACCGAGGAGGGATTGCCCACCCGGTCGAGGACGGCGTTGAGGGCCGCTTTCGCCTCTGGCCGCACGGGGGCGGTGGCGTTGAAATCGAGATAGACGGCGCTCATGCGGCGACCTTGGACTCAGGCGTCAGACGCCCTTCCAGCACATCCGCCAGCGAGACCGAGGCCAGATAGCTGTGCAGTTGGCGGCCCATCTCCTCCCAGAGGTCATGGGTCGAGCAGCGTTCGCCCGCCTTCATGCAACCCTTGCCGGTGGCGTGGCCGCAACGGGTGGCGCGCAGGGGCTCGTCGACGGCCAGCACGATCTCGGCAATGTGGGTTTCCGCCGCCGTCCGGGTCAGGCGATAGCCGCCGCCCGGGCCGCGAAGGCTCTTGACCAGACCCCGCCGGCGCAGCCGCGCGAACAGCTGTTCCAGGTAGCTCAGCGAGATTTCCTGCCGCGCCGCGATCTCGGCCAGGGACACCGCGCGCGAACCTTCCGCGTCCTGACGACCCGCCAGATCGGTCATGGCCATAACGGCGTATCGGCCTTTTGTGGACAGACGCATGGCGGATTCCTTGGCATCCGGCGTTGGGCCTGTGCTAAAGCCCGCGCCGCGCGTCGGCCGGGCCGCCGCGAATGCGCTTGATCTAGGAAGACCAAGCGCAGCGGTCAAGTATTCTGCACCGCACAACGAGGAGAAGGTTGCACATGCCCGAAGTGGTTCTGACCGGCGCGGCAGGCCGGATCGAAGGCCGGTACTCGCCGGGCAAGCGTGAAAACGCCCCGATCGCCCTGATCCTGCACCCCCATCCGCGCGCCGGCGGGCACATGAACCACCCGGTGGCGGTTCAGATGTACCACCTGTTCATGAAGCGCGGCTTCTCCACCCTGCGCTTCAACTTCCGCGGCGTCGGCCGCTCGCAAGGCGAGTTCGACGGCGGCATCGGCGAGCTGGCCGACGCGGCCACCGCGCTGGACTGGCTGCAGTCCACCAACCCGACCGCCAGCCAGTGCTGGGTCGCCGGCTACAGCTTCGGCGCCTGGGTCAGCATGCAGCTGCTCATGCGCCGCCCCGAGACCGATGGCTTCATCAGCGTCTCGCCGCCGGCCAACATGTACGACTTCAGCTTCCTGGCCCCCTGCCCCGCCTCCGGCCTGTTCCTGCACGGCAGCAACGACACGGTAACGCCGCCGGTGGAAGTGGAGCGCGTGGTCACCAAGCTGCGCAGCCAGAAGGGCATCGTCATCGATTACGACCTGATCGAGGGCGCTACCCACTTCTGGGCAGAAAACCTGCCGGACGTGGAAAAGCACGTCGGCCAATACCTCGACAAACGACTGGAAGCCGAGCCCGCGTAATGAACCTGAGTGCCCTCGCCATCGGGAAGAACCCTCCCGAGGACGTCAACGTCGTGATCGAAGTGCCGCTGGGCGGCGAGCCCATCAAGTATGAACTGGACAAGGAGTCGGGGGCGCTGGTCGTCGACCGCTTCCTCTACACCTCGATGCGTTATCCGGGGAACTACGGCTTCATCCCCCACACCCTGTCGGGCGACGGCGATCCCTGCGACGTCATCTGCCTGAATACGCGCGCCATCGCCCCCGGCGCGGTGATGAGCTGCCGCGTGGTCGGCGTCCTGCTGATGGAAGACAACGCCGGCATGGACGAGAAGCTGGTGGCCGTGCCGTCGCATCACCTGACGGCGCGCTACGACCACGTGAAGGACTATACCGACCTGCCGCAGATCACTCTGGATCAGGTCGAGCACTTCTTCGCCCACTACAAGGATCTGGAGCCCGGCAAGTGGGTGAAGATCAAGGGTTGGGGCGACGCTCAGCTGGCGCGCAAGATGGTGCTGGAAGGCATCGAGCGGGCGAAGGCGGCCAAGGCCTAGGACGGCGTTCGATCGCCCAGGGTGCGTGGCCCTGTCGCCAGGACGAGGCCGGCCGCGATCACCGCGAGGATGATGAAGGTCAGCTTCGGGTCATAGTGTGAGCCGTAGTTGGGGAACAGGAACTGGGTCACGTTGCCCGCGGCATGGAACACAATGGCCAGGCCGAGGCTTCGACCGCCGACGCCGTACAGCCAGACGGTGATGACCCGCAGCGGCAGCATCATCAGGCACTGCCAGACGATCCACTCCGCCTCGCGGCCCGCCTGCACCAGCGGCACGATGTGCCAGACGGACCAGACGGCGCCGATGGCCAGGCTGGCGGCGAGCGCGGACATTCGGGACGCCAGGGCCGGATACAGGTAGCCCTGCCAGCCGAGTTCCTCGCCGACGGCGCCGACCAGGAACATCGGCACGAAGACCAGGACCGCCCCCGCCGCGATCCTCGGCTCGGGCAGGGGCGCGCCTGAGGCGGTGAGCCACAGCCATTCGATCAGCAGCGCGAGCGGCATGAGGGTTACAGTCGCCAGCAGCCATAGCGGCCGGCGCCAGACCGGCGGTTCAACGAGTCGGCCCAGCAAGGCGCGAACCCCGGCTCTGCCGCGGTCCCGCCAGACCAGCAGCAGCGCCGCCGCGGCCGGCGCGAAGGTCATCAGGGCGCCGATCGGAAGCTGGATGGGCAGCAGGGGCGCCGGCCCGGAGAGAACGGCGCCGAGCAGCCAGAACGGCGCCGACAGGATCAGGACCAGCGCGCAGAAGCGCCACGGTCGCTTCGGCTCGGACATCCCGCCCCCCGTGATCAAGTGCGCCGCCGCCATCCAAGCACGGCGCAAGCCGACGGGCCACCGCCTTCCTCAGCTCAATGCCCCCGGTCAGTAGAGCAGGTACGGACGGCGGGTCTCTTCCCACGCTGTTTCGTCCGGCGTCGTCAGGGCATCGAGGTCACCTGGCTCCGCAGCCGGGTCATCGACCCACTCGCGCAGGCCCGGGCCGCCGTTGATCACATCGATAGCCAAGCGGTCGAGGACGTACTCGTAGGGGAAGTCGCGCCAGAGGTCGTAGACCGGGTAGAGGTTGCGGATGGCTTTGAAGCCCAGCGCCTGCAACCGCCAGGGCTTGAAGGCGGCGTGGTCGTACTCCGGGCCTTCGGTATGGATCTGGACGCCGCTGCAGAGCGTCTTCACATGCTTGTGGAAGGTCGGCTCGAAGGCGACGTCGCGCAGGGTGCAGCCCTGCAGCCACTGCGGCGCGAGCTGGCGCATCTCCGCAATCACCGCCCGGCCGTCGATGTCCGGCGCCCCGAACAGTTCCAGCGGCCGGGTGGTGCCCCGCCCCTCTGAAAGGGTCGTGCCCTCCAGCATCACCGTGCCGGCGTAGGCGCGGGCCATCCAGAGGTTGGGGGCGTTGGGGCTGGGGTTGATCCAGGTGCGCTCCCCCAGCGGCCAGCCGTGGCCGGGAGCGGCGTCCGGTTCATAGCCCTCCATGGCGATGACCCGGTAGTCCAGGTCGAGCTTGTAGTGGTCGATGAACCAGTGACCGAGTTCGCCGAGCGTCAGGCCATGGCGCATCGGCAGCGGGCCGGCGCCGACGAAGCTTTCCCAGCCGGGCAGCAGGGTCAGGCCCTCGATGGGCCGACCGGCGGGGTTGGGGCGGTCCAGCACCCAGACCGACTTGCCGTGCTGGGCGGCGGCTTCCATCACGTAGAGCAGCGTGGTGATGAAGGTGTAGATGCGGCAGCCGAGGTCCTGCATGTCGATCAGGATGACGTCGAACGTCCCCATCGACTGGCCGGTCGGGCGACGCACCTCGCCATAGAGGCTGAACACGGGAATGCCGTGGACCGGATCGGTGAAGTCCGGCGACTCCATCATGTTGTCCTGCTTGTCGCCCCGCATGCCGTGCTGCGGCCCGAAGGCGGCGGTCAGCTGGATCTCGGGACAGGCGGCCAGGGCGTCCAGGCTGTGGGTCAGGTCGGCGGTCACCGAGGCCGGATGGGCCAGCAGCGCCACCCGGCGGCCCGACAGCTCGCGGCGCAGGTCCGGATCGGCGAGGAGGCGGTCGAGGCCGAACTTCATGGGGACTCCGGAGGCAGGATGGCGGCGAAGGCGTCGGGGTGGTGGAAGTCGGGCGGGCCCGGCGCATGGGCCAGGGCCCAGTAGGACTTCGATCCGTCTTTCAGTTCAATGACCGCCGACAGGCCAAGGCGCCAGGCGACTGCCGGAGACAGATCGCCAACGGCGATCTCAGCGGAAAGGTCGAAAGCCGCCTCGCCGCGATGACAGGAAATGCCGAACGCAGCGTCCCCGGTCGGCGTCATGCCGGCCCGATAGCCTGTAAAGCTGTACATCGCCCATTCGAGCCCGGGAGACATGTTCATCTCGAGATAGCCGGGCACGCCCACCGGCCCGACGAAAGCCTCGAAACAGGTGTGCTGCCAGAGGCCGTCTACACGGCGCGCTTCGCTCAGTTCCGGCCAGAGGATGGCGTCGATATCGCCCTCCAGGCGGTAGACGGCCTTAAGCCAACCATCGCGCTCGCGCGCCACCTCGACGGCGATCGCGCGCACCGCCTCGCACGGCGTATCGGGGTGTGGCTTCAGGGTCAGCCTCATCCGCCCTTCGATAGCGACCCGTTGACGCCGGTCAATGGCCGACGGTATCAGCAGCCCATGATCGCCAAGGCAGCCCTCGCCGCCCTCTATTACGCCCGCTCGTTCTGACGAGCGGCGTTGCGATCGCATGCCGCCCAACCCCGGCGGCATGTCCCTATCCCAAGACCTGACAGCGTCGCCGGCCCCTTCCAAACAGGAGCAATCGATGTCTATCGCCTTGCACGACCGCCCGCCCATGATACAGGCGGCCATCATGACCGAGACGCCTGAGTTCAAGTCCGCCTTCCTGCAGACCATGCGGGACCGCGGCTTCATCCACCAGATCACCCACCCCGCCGAGCTCGACGAGGCTGCATCGGGCGGGATCGTCACCGGCTACATCGGCTTCGACGCCACCGCCCCGTCCCTGCACGTCGGCAGCCTGATCCAGATCATGCTGCTGCGCCGGCTGCAGCAGGCCGGCCACAAGCCCATCGTGCTGATGGGCGGCGGGACCACCAAGGTCGGCGACCCGACCGGCAAGGACGAGTCGCGCAAGCTGCTCAGCGAAGCCGACATCCAGGCCAACATCGACAGCATCAAGACGGTGTTCGCCAAATTCCTGACCTTCGGCGACGGGCCCACCGACGCGGTCATCGTCAACAATGACGAGTGGCTGTCGAAGCTCGGCTACATCGACTTCCTGCGCGAGTTCGGCGTCCACTTCACGGTCAACCGCATGCTGGCGTTCGACTCGGTGAAGCTGCGGCTCGAGCGCGAGCAGCCGATGACCTTCCTCGAGTTCAACTACATGCTGATGCAGGCGACCGACTTCCTGGAGCTGAACCGCCGGTTCGGCTGCACCCTGCAGATGGGCGGCTCGGACCAGTGGGGCAACATCCTCAACGGCGTCGAGCTGATCCGCCGCGTCGATCACAAGCCGGCCTTCGGCCTGACCACCCCCCTGCTCTCCACCGCCAGCGGCGCGAAGATGGGCAAGACGGCGGCCGGGGCCGTCTGGCTCAACGCCGACATGCGGTCGCCGTACGACTACTGGCAGTTCTGGCGCAACACCGAGGACGCCGACGTCGGCAAGTTCCTGCGGCTGTTCACCGACCTGCCGCTGGCCGAGATCGAACGGCTGGAAGGCCTGCCCGGGGCCGGCATCAACGACGCCAAGAAGGTGCTGGCCGACGAGGCGACGCGGATGCTGCACGGCGAGGAGGCCGCCGCGGCCGCCCGCGACGCCGCCACCAAGGCCTTCGAACAGGGCGCCCTCAGCGACGACCTGCCGTCCATCGAGATCCCCGCCGCTTCCTTGGCGGAGGGCATCATGCTGGCCGCCCTTGCCGTCGACGCCGGCCTCTCTACCTCCCGGGGTGAGGCGCGCCGTCTGGCCCAGGGCGGCGGCCTGCGGGTCAACGACGTGCAGGAGATGGACGGTATGAAGCTGATCACGACGGCCGACCTGGTCGACGGGGTCATCAAGCTGTCCCAGGGCAAGAAGAAGATCGTCCTGGTCCGGCCGGTTTAGAAACACCCCTCCCTGTCATCCCGGACGGCCCCGGCGAAAGCCGGGGACGATCCGGGACCCAGGGGCGGTGGGCAATGGCGGTTGATGCAGCGTACTCACGCACCCCCTGGGTCCCGGCTCTCCGCGCTACGCGCTCCGGCTGGGACGACGGATTTGGAGATTGGAAGATGACGATTGATCTCAAACCCGGCGACAAGGCCCCCGACTTCGACCTGCCTACTGACACCGGCCGGGTCAGCCTCTCGGCCCTGACAGGCAGGACAGTGGTCCTCTACTTCTACCCCAAGGACGACACCCCCGGCTGCACGACCGAGGGCAAGGACTTCAGCGCCCTGGCTGAGGACTTCGCCAAGGCCGGCGCGACCGTCATCGGCGTCTCCAAGGACACCGCCGCCAAGCACGGGAAGTTCCGCGCCAAGCATGACCTCAAGGTCGAACTCGGATCGGACGCCGAGAGCGACGTCATCGAGCGCTACGGCGCCTGGGTCGAGAAGAAGCTCTATGGCCGCGAGTACATGGGCATCGACCGTTCGACCTGGCTGATCGACGGCGAAGGGATCATCCGCCGGGTCTGGCGCAAGGTGAAGGTCGGGGGTCATGCGGCCGAGGTGCTGAAGGCCGTCCAGGACCTTTGACGCCGGGCCATGCGACGTTCTGACGCCCCGAAACGGGTAGGGAAATGACCCCCAAGTAACTGTGGCGAATTCGTCGCGGGCGTTAACCAATACAGGCAGGAACTCGCTGAAAAGGCCCAAGATACTGGCGCACCCTCGTTACCTTGGTTAACGCTTGGGCGAGAATGGCTTTCCACGCGCCGGCATCACCCGCGAGACGCGAAGGCCCTTGCGTCATTTCCTGACATAACGGCATATCGCGCTCGGACGTAAATCCGGGTGTCGGGGGCTATGGCGTCAACACGGTTGCGGCGAGTTCGTAGGGCTCTGGAAGAGCTTTTTCCGGAACGGCATCTCTATGTCCGCTCCGGCGGCGAGATGCGCGGCTATGTCCTGTCCACCGCAAAACAGATGGCCGCCGCCGGCGTCGTCGCCCTGGTTTCGCTGTGGCTGGGCATCTCGACCGCGGCCATGATGGTCAACGCCATGTCGGCCGGCGCCTCGGACCAGGAACTGGTCCGCCAGAAGGCCTATTACGAGCGCGTCAACGCCGACCGCCAGGCCCGCCTCAACAGCGCCATGGCCCAGCTCAACGCCAACAACGGCAGCTTCGCCGAGATGGCCGTGTCGGTCGAAAAGCGCCACGCCGCGCTGGCCCAGCTGTTCCAGGAATTCAAGGGCGTGCCCGGCGCCGCCCAGGCCCTGGCCCCGGCCAAGCCCCGCCTGATGTCCACCAATCCGGTCGAGCGGGTGACCTACACCCGCATGGACCAGGAGCGGCTGATCGACGCTGCCGACAATTTCGCCAAGACCCGGGCCGAGCGCCTGCGCGCCGCCTTCCGTCTCGCCGGCCTGACCCCCGAGGGGTATTCGGGCCGAGGCGCCTCGCTGGGCGGCCCGCTGATCGACTCCAAGGACCCGCGCGCACTGGCCGCCGTTCTCGACGTCGATGAGGACTTCGCCCGCCGCATCCAGCGGGTCAGCACCAACATGAGCGACATGCGCGGCCTGACCGAGGCTGCTCGCAACCTGCCGTTCTACCGCCCGACGGGCGCCGCGGCCGTCTCGTCCAGCTATGGCGTGCGCCTCGACCCCTTCACCCGGCGGCCGGCCTTCCACTCGGGCCTCGACTTCCCGGGCGGCTTCTTCACGCCGATCTACGCCACGGCGCCGGGCGTCATCTCGTTTACCGGTGTTCGTTCAGGCTATGGCAACACCATCGAGGTAGACCACGGTGGTGGCTTCAAGACGCGCTACGCCCACCTGCAAGGCATCTCGGTGTCGGTGGGCCAGCGGGTCGGCGTCGGGCAACGGATCGGCGCCATGGGCTCCACCGGTCGCTCGACGGGGCCGCACCTGCACTATGAAATCTGGGTCGCGGGTCGGCCTCAGAATCCCAACCGTTATCTGAAAGCCGGTGAATATGTTCAGCAAGCCCGCTAACAAGCCCGCCCCGACGCCGACCAAGTCGGCGACGCCCGAACCCGTCGCCGCCCCAACGGCCGCCTCGGCCCTGGACGCGCCCAAGCCCAAGCCGAAGGTGGCCTCGCTGATCTCCAGCGGCATCACTATCGAGGGCGGCGTCACCGGCGACGGCGAACTGCAGATCGACGGCGTCGTTCGCGGCGATGTCCGCGTCGGCCGCCTGACCGTCGGCGAGACCGGCCACATCGAGGGCAGCGTCTATGCCGAGGCCACAGAGGTCCGCGGCCGCATCGTCGGCTCGGTGACCGCCAAGCAGGTCCGCCTCTACGGCACCAGCTACATCGACGGCGACATCACCCATGAGCAGCTGGCCATGGAAACCGGCGCCTTCTTCCAGGGCCGCAGCCTGAAGTTCCAGCGCCCGGCCGCCCCGCCCCCCCCGCCCGCCCCGCAGCCGGTGTCGAACCCGGCCCCGTCGGGCCTGGACATGCCCAAGCCGACCGTCTGATCGGACGGACAGCCTGATCTGAAGAAGCCCGACGGTTCGCCGCCGGGCTTTTTCTATGTCTGGCCTTCAGCCACCCCCGCCACGGCCCAGACCGCCAGCCAGGTGCGTTCCACGCCGTCATAGCCACCGCCGCTCCCGGTCTCGAGGGTCAGCTCAGACCAAGGCGCCGAGTTGCGGAAAATCGCCTCCAGACCCTCGTGGCTGGGGAAATTGTAGTAGCGGCCCAACCCATCACGCCCGGGCCCGTCGCCGGCCTTGAAGCTGGCGAAGAAGACCCCGCCGGGCTTCAGCGCCCGCCACACCCGGCTTATGATGTCGGGCAAGGCGTCGGCCGGGGCGTGCAGCAGGCAGGCGTTGGCCCAGACGCCGTCGTAGCGCTTCTCCTCCCTCAGCTGGACGAAGGACATCACCTTCACCGGCCGGCCCAGAAGGGCGGCGGCCTGCGCCGCGAGTTCAGGCGAGCCATCGGTCGGGGTGACCCGAAGCCCGGCCTCCAGCATGACCTGGGCGTGATGCCCCCCGCCGCAGCCGAGCTCCAGCACCGCGGCGCCAGGCCCCAGGCGCGCGATGAAACGGTCCAGATGGGGATGGCCGCCCGTCTCGCGCCGGGCCGCGTAGGCGACCGCCTCCCTCGCATAGAAGGCCAGGGTGGCCGCGTCCTCCGTGTCATGCTCGTCTGGCAGGTCGGTCATCGGGAATCTGGTTAAGGTGAGCGGGCAGAAGCAGGGTGACGCCCATGTACGACCTCGACAAGCTCGCCGTGGCGGAAGTCGTGCAGACCGAGCGGGCGGCGCGGGACCAGGGCCAGTGGGCGCGGATGGCGGCCTGCTTTCATCCGGACAGCGTCGTCAGTATCAGCTGGATCGAGACCAGCGGGGCGGGGTTCGTCGCCGCCTCCGAGAAGGCCTTCGCGTCGGGCATGCGCCACCTGCACCAGATGGCGCCGACCCTGGTCACCCTGAACGGCGACCGGGCCCTGGCCGAGAGCGGCGCGGCCATCCTGCTGGGCGGCAGGATCGGCGGGGTCGAGGTGATGGTCACCAGCCACGCGCGAATGCATGCCCGGGTCGAGCGGCGGGACGGGGCGTGGAAGATCGTCCGGCTGGGGGCGGTGTATTTCGAGGACGCCCTGGCGGCGCGGATTCCGGGCGAGACGCCGGTCCTGGATGCCGCGCGACTGGCGGGGTATCGGCCGAGCTTGCGGTTCCTGTCCTATCTGCTGGAGGAAGGCGGCAAGACGCCGAGGGCCGATCTGGCGGGGATCGACCGGCCGGACCTGGTCGAGGCGATGCTGTCGGCGGAGCAGGGCTGGCTGACCGAACGCTAGCGCCATCCCTCCCCGAATTGGGGAGGGCAGACGCGCGGTACGCGCGTCGGGTGGGGAAGTCGGTCCGAGCAGATTGAGGCAGGGCTGGACCAGCGCCTGTTACGGTTCATTGACGATGGCGCTGGCCACTTCCCCACCCGGCGGGCTTCGCCCGCCTGCCCTCCCCAATTCGGGGAGGGACGGTGCGCCCGTCAGCGGGGGCGCCACTCGTATCTCACGTCCGGCGTCTTCTCCTCATTGCCCTCGCCATCCGTGAACTCGACGGCGACGAAGCCCTTGCGCTCGTAGAAGGCCCGTGCCCGGAGGTTCTGCTGGAAGGTCCACAGGTCCAGCACCGCCACGTCCGCCCGGAACCGCTCCAGCAGCCGCGAGCCGTGTCCCCGCCCCTGGGCGTCCGGATGGACGAACAGGTGGTTCAGGCGGCCCTCGACGCCGGCGGCATAGGCGGCAAGACCGCCCTGCCCGTCCTCGATCACCCAGACGGTCTGGTTCGGCAGCATCTGACCGCCGAAGAAGGCCAGGTCCTCTTCGCGGGTGTGAATGTCCGGCAGGGTCGGCAGGTTCGCCCACTGGCTGGCGCGGTAGAGGGCCGCGATGGCCGGGACGTCGGCGGGGACGGCCCGGCGCAGAATCACAGGCCGGCGCCTTCCGGCAAGCCGAGCATCAGGTTCATATTCTGCACCGCAGCCCCCGACGCCCCCTTGCCGAGGTTGTCGAGGCGGGCGACCAGGCGAGCCTGGCCGCTGCCGCCGAAGACGAACAGCTGCATGCGGTTGGTGTTGTTGAGGGCTTCCGGCTCAAGGCCGGTGACGCCCGCCGTGTCCTCGACGCTGACGAAGGTCTCGCCGGCATAGGCGGCCTTCAGGCAGGCCTCGAGGTCGGCCAAGGTCGGATTGCCGTTGAGCCGGTCGAGGAACAGGGGAACCTCGACGATCATGCCCTGGGCATAGCGACCGACGCTCGGCGCGAAGAAGGGGCGGACGGCGAGGCCGGTGTTCTTCTGCAGCTCGGGCACATGCTTGTGGCCCTGGGTCAGGCCGTAGATGCGGAAGGCCTCGGCGCCCTCGGCCTCGAACTCGGCGATCATCGCCTTGCCGCCGCCGGTGTAGCCGCTGACGGCGTTGACGGTGATCGGGTAGTCGGCGGGCAGGAGGCCGGCATCGACCAGCGGCCGGATCAGGGCGATGGCTCCGGTCGGATAGCAGCCGGGATTGCTGACCCGGGTGGAGGCGGCGATGGCGGCCCGCTGGCCCGGCAGCTCAGCGAAGCCATAGGTCCAACCGTCGGCCACCCTGTGGGCGGTCGAGGCGTCGATGACTTTCACCGCCGGGTTGGTGATCAGCGAGACGGCCTCGCGCGCCGCATCGTCCGGCAGGCAGAGGATGACCAGATCCGCGCCATTGAGCAGTTCGGCGCGGGCCTCGGCGTCCTTGCGGCGCTCCGGATCGATCGAGACGAGCTGGATGTCGCGGCGGCCTTCCAGCCTTTCGCGGATCTGCAGGCCGGTGGTGCCGGCTTCGCCATCGATGAAGATCTTCGGGGCAGTCATGCTCGCCTCCACAAAAGACAAAAGAAAAAGGGCGCCTCGGTTGCCCGAAGCGCCCTTTCGCAAACGCGTATCTGCGTCCGCGCCTTAGCGCTTCGAGAACTGGAAGCTACGGCGGGCCTTGGCCTTGCCGTACTTCTTGCGCTCGACGACGCGGCTGTCGCGGGTCAGGAAGCCGTGCGGCTTCAGGAGGGTGCGCAGGCCCGGCTCGTAGTAGGTCAGGGCCTTGGAGACGCCGTGACGCACCGCGCCGGCCTGGCCGGACAGGCCGGAGCCTTCAACGGTGACGACGACGTCGAATTGACCAACGCGGTCGCAGACTTCGAACGGCTGGGCCAGCATCATGCGCAGCACCGGGCGAGCGAAGTAAACTTCCTGGTCGCGACCGTTGATGGTGATCGAACCCTTGCCGGGCTTGATCCACACGCGGGCGATGGCGTTCTTGCGCTTGCCGGTCGCATAGGCGCGGCCGAACTTGTCGATCTTGGGCTCAGCCGGGGCCGCTTCAGGCGACGACGACAGGGCTTGCAGGGCTTCGAGACCTTCGGCCATCAGGCGCTCCGCACGTTCTTGGCGTTCATCTCTTTGAACGCGATGGTTTCGGGGTTCTGCGCTTCGTGCGGGTGTTCGCCGCCGTTGTAGATGCGCAGGTGGGTCATCTGGGCGCGGGCCAGGGGGCTTTCCTTGGGCAGCATGCGCTCGACGGCCTTTTCCAGGACGCGCTCGGGGAAGCGGCCGTTCAGCTGCTTGCCGGCGGTGATCTGCTTGATGCCGCCCGGGTGACCGGTGTGGCGGTAGTAGATCTTCTGGTCCAGCTTGCGGCCGGTGAACTTCACCTTGTCGGCGTTGAGGACGACGACGTAGTCGCCGCAATCGACGTGCGGGGTGTAGTCAGGACGATGCTTGCCGCGAAGACGCATGGCGATGAACGAGGCGAGACGGCCAACGACGGCGTTCTCGGCATCGATCACGATCCACTTCTTCTCGACCTCGGCGGGCTTCAGCGAAGCCGTGGTCTTCATCATGGGTTCGTATTCCGTTGCAGGCGGGAGCAAGCGGCCCCCGACGTGAGGGCGGGTCAGTACGGGGCGAACGGCGCGATGTCAACCGCCGTGATGACGTCGAAACGGGGTGAAGATACTGAAAAAACTCACTTTTCACGATACGGTATTATAATACCGCGACATTTCCACCTCCCCTGCCCGCCGTTTGCCGCCTAATCTCCTCCCATGACCCCCAATCGATGCGCCTTCGTCGCCGGATCGGTCAGCGCCGCGGCGCTGGGCGGCGGCGCCGCGGCCGAGGAGACCCGCATGTACGGCCTGATCGGCAAGATGACCGCCCACCCGGGACAACGCGACCTGCTTGTCGCCATTCTCACCGAGAGCACGGGCGAGATGCCGGGGTGCCTCAGCTATGTGGTCGCCCGTGACGCCAAGGAAGCGGACGCCCTGTGGGTGACTGAAGTCTGGAAAAGTCAGGCGGATCATCAAGGGTCGCTGAAACTTCCGGCGGTGCAGGCGGCGATCGCCAGGGGGCGGCCGCTGATCAAGGACATGGGACCCTACTTCGAGACCGAGCCCGTGGGCGGCGTCGGGCTTTAGGCCTTATCGAAGCGGCCTACGATTATAACGGGCGCGAGGGCGGGAAGCGGAAAAGCGCCGTCAGGTCGTTGAAAAGGCGTGCCTTTCGGGTGGGCAGGAGTCGCCGAATGTAGGGTCGCGCGTAGGCTTGCCGTAGTCCGGGGCGCAGCGAATGTAGGTCGGTATGTGACCGCGGCGGCCTACTTTCGGCCGATCTTGTATGGCCTCGGACGAACCGGCCGTTTTGGGCGATTTTGAATATGTCTAGACATATTCATCAAAGCCGCCGTACCCGCCAGGCGAACAGGGTGGCGGCGGCCAACAGCACAACCGCACCGGCCTGGTGCAGGATGCCGAGCCACAGCGGCACGACCATCATCAGGGCGCTGATCCCCAGCAGCACCTGAAGGGCGACGGCCCCGCCGAGGATCCAGGCGGCCTGCTTCGACTCCGGGCCGAGGGTACGGCTGCGGCCGGCCATCGCGACGATGAAGACCGTGGCCAGGGCGACGGCGTAGGCGCCGAGGCGATGGTGCAACTGCACCGAGGCCTGGTTGTGGGCCAAGGTCTGCCAGACGCCGGCGCCGGCGTAGTCCTGGGGCCAGACGTGGCCGTTCATCAGCGGCCAGTCGTTGTAGACGAAGCCGGCGTCGGTGCCGGCCACCAGGGCGCCCAGCAGGCACTGCAGGAAGACGGCGCCGAGGAAGATCAGGGCGCCGATGCGCCAGCGGGTGACGCTGGCCTGGCGCGGCTTGCCGGCGAAGGCGTCGAGCGCCGTCCAGACGACCGCGACGAACAGGATGAGGGCCAGGCCCAGGTGCAGGGTCAGGCGCTCCGGCGCCACGGAGACCCGCTCCGACAGGCCGCTGGCCACCATCCACCAGCCGGCCAGGCCCTGCAGGCCGCCGAGCAGCAGCAGGCCAACGCAGCGCCAGATCAGGCGGCGGGGAATCTGGCGGCGGATCAGGAAGACGACCAGCGGAACGGCGAAGATCAGGCCGATCAGCCGGCCGAGCAGCCGGTGGCCCCACTCCCACCAGAAGATGCCCTTGAACTCGTCCAGGGTCATGCCGGCGTTGACCAGCTTGTACTGCGGGATCTGCTGGTACTTGTGGAAGGCTTCGGCCCAGGCGGCGTCGCCCATCGGCGGCAGGGCGCCCATGATCGGCTTCCACTCGGTGATCGACAGGCCCGACCCGGTCAGCCGAGTGGCCCCGCCGACCACCACCATGGCCAGGATGAACAGCGCCACGATCCCGAGCCAGACGGCCACGGCGGTCGAGCGATCGGAACGCAGGAACGACGTCATGGGCGGGGATGTAGGCCTGACAGGGGTTGGGGTCCAGCGCGCGTCGCACACCCGTGTTCGCCCTCCCCATGGTGAGGTGGTGAGAGCGGTGGGATGACGCGGCGGCTTGCTTGCGCCATGATCCACCCATGCCCCTGCCCGGCCTCTTCGGCCTCGTGCTGATCAGCTTTGTTCTCGGCGCGCTCGCCGCCCTGGCGACGGGGCGTCGGCGGTCGGCGTTTACGGGGACGGCGGCGGCGCTGGCCGGGGGATTGGCGGCGCCCTGGCTGTGGGCGCAGGCCGGATGGCCGGTGACGACCGTCTGGATGGTGCTGGGCGCCGCGGCGGCGTCGGCTGTGGTCCTGACGGGACTTGCGGCGCTACTGCCACGGCGTTGACGCGCGTCTCATGGCGGAGGAACCTCCTCCCCAACATGGAGTTAAAGCCAGGAATTCATCTGGAGGGAGCTACTGCAATGGTCGGTGTTAACTGGTTTGTCGCCATTCTGATCGGGATATTCGCCGGCTGGGTGGCCGAGAAGGTCCTGCGGCGGGACGACGGACTTCTGATGAATCTGCTGGCCGGTCTGGTCGGCGGCCTGGTCGGCAAGTGGCTGATCGTCGACCTGCTCGGCTTTCACTACATGGGCTGGGTGTCCAGCGCCATCGCCGCCATCATCGGCGCCGTCGTCTTCCTGTTCCTCTGGGGCCTGATTTTCCGCAAGCGCTAGAGCGGGCGGTCCCAAACGTCTAAAGCTCCCGTCGCTGGCCACAGCGGCGGGAGTTTTTCGTTGGATCCGAAACTGAAGAAGATGATCGGGACCGTCCTGATCCTGGTCTTCCTGGCGCTCTACGCCATGGGCGCGGTCAGCCTGCACGGCGTGCTGCCCAAAAACTTCCTGCTGGAGCTGCTGTTCTTCGCCGTGGCCGGCGTCGCCTGGGGCCTGCCGCTGTTTCCGCTGCTGGCCTGGATGAACAAGGAACCGGGCGGGCCCAAGGCCTGATCCGAACGGGGGGACCATGTTGAAGACCGAATTCGAATTTCGCCTGCCCAAGGGTTACGTCGACGAGGACGGCAACCTGCACACGGACGGCGTCATGCGGCTGGCGACGGCGGCGGACGAGCTGCTGCCGATGAAGGACCCCCGGGTCCGACAGAACGAGGCCTATCTGTCGGTCATCCTGCTGTCGCGGGTGGTCACCCGCCTCGGATCGCTGGCGATGGTCACGACGATGGTCATCGAAGGCCTGTTCGCGGCGGACTTCGCCTATCTGCAGGACCTCTATCAGCGCATCAATAGCCAAGGCTCGGACGCGTTCAAGGTCGCCTGCCCCAAGTGCGATCACGCATTTGAAGTCGGGGGAAAGCCGCCGATCGGCGAATCCTAAGAGCCTCCCTGGTCGGAGCGACAGGATTTGAACCTGCGACCCCTTGACCCCCAGTCAAGTGCGCTACCAAGCTGCGCCACGCTCCGAAACAGGGAGGAGCGCCCTTATAGGGATGAGGTCCCGGTGGGGCAACGGGTTTTCACAACCCTTCTCCCGCTTGCCGGGAGAAGGTGGCAGCCGAAGGCTGACGGATGAGGGCAGCACCGGCGGCAGCCCGCTGAAGCGCGTTCTGGCGCGGTTGTTTCTACAGCGATTTCGGTAAACTTACAGGGGCCGGTGCTGCCCTCATCCGACCCGCTTCGCGGTCCTTCTCCCGCTTGCCGGGAGAAGGGACGCTACTTGCGCAGCAACCCGTCCAGCCGGGCCTTGATGGCTTCCAACTCGCCGAGGGTGTCGGTCAGGCGCAGGCGGGCTTCGTCGCTCAGCTCGCCGGTGGGCGGGTCGAGGTCGCCCGAGTCGGTCTGCGAGGGGCCCTCCTCGCCGCGGGCGACGGCGAGGACGCGTTTGACGCCGCCGTCCTTGTGCAGCTTCTGCACGCCCTTGATGGTGTAGCCCTCGCTGTGCAGCAGGGTCTGGACGGCGCGCAGCACCTCGATGTCCTGCGGGCGGTAGAATCGCCGGCCGCCGGCCCGCTTCATCGGGCTGATGAAGGTGAACTTGGTTTCCCAGAAACGCAGGACGTGCTGGGGCGCGCCGAGCTCGTCGGCCGCTTCCGAGATGGTGCGGAAGGCGTTGGGGCCCTTCGCCAAACGGGGCCTAGCCTTCCAGGGCGCGGTCGATTCGCGCCTTCATCACCTGGCTGGCGCGGAAACCGATGACCCGGCGGGGCTCGATCTCGGCCGGCTCGCCGGTCTTGGGATTGCGGCCCATGCGGGCCCGCTTGGCGCGGACCTGGAAGACGCCGAAACCGGACAGTTTGACCTGTTCGTCGCGCTCCAGCGCCTCGGCCATCAGGTCGAGCGTGCGTTCAACCAGTTCGGAGCAGTCCTGCCGAGTCAGGCCCACTTCTTCGTGGACCGCTTCACACAGTTCCGCGCGCGTAAGCGTCGCGCCCTTCATGGGGACCCCTCCCAGACAAACGTTAATGCCGTTCATGACGCGAAAACGTCGTGGCGTCAAAGGGTTCCGCGCGTGAACGGAAGGTGGGGGTGAGTTCCTTCTCCCGGCAAGCGGGAGAAGGGTTCGTCTAAAGACGAACCAGGCACGCGCCCCAGGTCAGGCCGCCGCCCATGGCTTCCATGAGCAGCAGGTCGCCCTTCTTGATGCGGCCGTCGTCGATGGCCGTGGAGAGGGCCAGCGGGATGGAAGCCGCCGAGGTATTGGCGTGTTCGCCGACGGTCTGAATGACCTTGTGTTCGTCCAGGCCCAGGCGCTTGGCCACCCCGTGCAGGATGCGCTCGTTGGCCTGGTGGGGGATGAACCAGTCGACGTCGGCGATGGTCAGGTCGACCTTTTCCAGCGCCGCCTCGATCGATTCGGAAATGTTGATGACGGCGTGCTTGAAGACCTGGTTGCCGGCCATGCGCAGCTTGCCGACCGTGCCGGTCGTCGAGGGGCCGCCATCGACGTAGAGCAGGTCCTGCTTGGTGCCGTCGCAGCGCAGGGACCAGCTGATCAGGCCGCGATCGGTGTTGGCCCCCTGCTCTTCCACCGGCTCCAGCACCACGGCGCCGGCCCCGTCGCCGAACAGCACGCAGGTGCCGCGGTCGGTCCAGTCCATCAGCCGGGTCATGGTTTCGGCCCCGATAACCAGGGCGCACTTGGCATTGCCCCGGCCCACGAAGCCATCGGCGACGGTCAGGGCGTAGACGAAGCCCGAGCAGACGGCCTGGACGTCGAAGGCGATGCCGACCGGGCAGCCCAGCTTGCGCTGGACGATGGCGGCGGTGGCCGGGAAGGTCAGGTCGCCGGTGGTTGTGGCGACGACGATCAGGTCGATGTCGGCGGGGGTCTTGCCGGCCGCCTCCAGGGCCTTCTTTGCCGACTCGACGGCGAGGTCGGAGACGGCCTGGTCGTCGGCGGCGCGGTGGCGCTGGCGGATGCCGGTGCGCTCGCGGATCCAGTCGTCGCTGGTGTCGACGATCTTCGACAGAGCCTCGTTGGTGACGATGTCGGGCGGCAGATAGGCGCCAACGCCGGTGATCGCGCTACGCAGCACTTGGGTCACTGTACTTCAGGCTCCGTAAGCGGTTTGGCCAGCAACGCGGCCGACAGCTGTTTGACGCTGCGGTCGATCTCGGCGGCGAAGTCGCTGCGGGCCAGATCGGCGGCGACGACGACGGCGGCGGCATAGGACCTGGCGTCGGCCGAGCCGTGGCTCTTGATGACGATGCCATTGAGCCCCAGCAGCGGCGCGCCGTTGACGGCGCCGGGGTCGAGCTTGAACTTCAGGCTGTTGAGGCCGCTGGTCGCCAGCAGGGCGCCCATCATGTTGATGAAGGATGACTTCAGGGCGTTGCGCAGTTCGCTGGCGATGAAACGGACGACACCCTCGGCGGTCTTCAGCAGGATGTTGCCGGTGAAGCCGTCGGTGACGACGACGTTGACCGTGCCCTTGGCGATGTCATCGCCCTCGACGAAGCCGTGGTAGTCGAACTCGAAGGCCGTGGCCTTCAGCAGGGCGTGGGCCTCGCGGACCTCCTCGTGGCCCTTCTGGTCTTCGGAGCCGACGTTGAGCAGGCCGACGGTCGGACGGCCGCCGCCCTGGATGGCGTGGTGGAAGGCCGCGCCCATGATGGCGAACTCGACCAGTTGCTCGGCGTCGGCGCTGACGTTGGCGCCGACGTCCAGCACGGTGGTGATGCCGCCGGCGGTCGGCCAGCTGGCGGTCAGGGCCGGGCGGTTGATTTCCGGTCCCAGCCGCAGAATCAGCATGGAGACGGCCATCAGGGCGCCGGTGTTGCCGGCCGAGACGGCGGCGACGGCTTCACCGTCCTTCACCGCCTGGACGGCGTTCCACAGGCTGGAGCCCTTGCCGCGGCGCATGGCCTGGGCCGGCTTGGCGTCCATGGCGATGAACTTGTCGGTGTGACGGACCTCGCACAGGGGCGCGAGGGCCGGGAGCTTGGCCAGTTCGGGGCCGATCTTCGTCTCGTCGCCATGGATCAGGAAGCGAACGCCCGGGCCCATCTGGCGCGAGGCGATGCCGATGGCGGGGATGACCACGGTCGGACCGTGATCGCCGCCCATGGCGTCGACGGAAAGGATCAGCGGTTCGGACAAGACGGGCCTATGGCTCCCGGAGACGCCTTGGTGGGACCGGCCGGACAGGCTCGGCGGGCGAAGCGGCCGGACGATAACGCCCGGCGGGCGGGATGCAAGTGCGGGCTCATTCCGCGCGAGGCTTCAGCTTACTCAGGGCCGCGAAGGGCGAGAGGACGTTGTCTTCCACGGGCGGTTCATAGACCGCGCCGGGCTTGCGGGGAAAGGGATCGACCTCGAGGGCCAGGTGTTCGACCACATAGGCGGCCAGATCGACCTTGTCGGCGCTGAGGACGTCTGGCGGGTCGTCGCCCTCCGGGTCGATATCGACCTCCATCGATTCGGACTTCGGGGCGGCGTCGCTGCCGGCCGGCACGGCGCGGACCATGAAGTCGCTGGTCAGGGTCTGTTCGAAGGGCTCGCCCGACAGGCTGCAAATCTGGGTCACATCAGCGCTGAGCGAGCCGCGGATCTCGGCGCCGTCGAGCCAGGGCCTGGCGCGCACGCGGGCGGTCAGGGAGTCGAGGCGTTCGAGGCCCAATTCGCGGGCAATGGCCACGCGGGTGGCGGCGTCGGCGGTCAGTTCGACCGGCGTCAGGCCCCGGCCGATGTCGGCCAGGGTGACGCTGTGGGACCAGAGCGGCGTATCCATCAGACCTCCAGCCATCGGACCTGGCCCGCCAGCAGAGCCTCTGTCGGCTGGGCGGCAAGGTCATCGCGCACGCAGACGACATAATCGGCCATCGCCGCCGCCTTGCCGTCGTCGCCCTCATAGAGGGTGCGGGCCAGCAGGGCCTGCAGCGGCCGCACGTCCGGCAGGGTGGCGAAGGCCTGGTCGGCCGAGCGGGCGCGACCGTAGAAGGCCTCGCCCAGCTTCTTGATCCGCTTGGGCACGGCGGTGTCGCCGACGCCCAGTTCGCGGAAGGCGTCGTCGAGGCCCTTGGTGAAGCGATCGACCAGGGCCTGTTTGGTTTCAGCGCTGAAATCGTCGCCGCCCTTGAGCCGGTGGAGCAGCAGGATGACGTGCAGGCTGTAGAGTTCGAACCGGCCTTCCCGCGTGTCCGGGACGCCGAGCGTCGTATAGAGGCCCGGCCGGCGGGCCTGGGCGACGGCGGACGCATAGAGGGCTTCGCCGACGCTCACCGCCGGTCTGACCTTCCTGAACCGCTTGAAGAACATATCCGCCTCGATTTCGCCCCGCCTTCTGGCTAAAGCGGGGCATTGAACTAAGCCCCCGCGGGCGATAGGTCAAAGGTAACACTCCGGAGTTTGATCCTTGATCCGCAAGTCCGCTATCGCGCTGTTCGTCGGCGCCGCCGTTCTCGCCACCGGCGCCTGCACGCCGATTACCAGCTACAACGGTTTCCAGGTCGTCGAATCGAACCCGGCCGACGTCAAGGTCGGCGAGGACACCAAGTCGACGGTGATGACCAAGCTGGGCTCGCCCTCGGCCACTTCGCTGACCGAAAGCAACGGCGCGACGCCGGGGCAGGAAATCAAGACCGTCTCGGCCCGCGACTCCAACCTGTGGTTCTACATGACCCAGGTCAGCGACCGGGTGGCCTTCTACAAGCCGCGCGTCGCCAAGCGTGACGTGGTGGCCGTGTCGTTCGATTCCGGCAGCGAGCAGGTGCTGGCGGTCAACACCTACAAGCTGGAAGACGGCAAGGTGGTGTCGTTCAACGGCCGCAAGACCCCGACCCGCGGCCGCGAGATCACCATCCTCGAACAGCTGCTGGGCAACGTCGGCAATGGCGGCATGCTGCCCCGCGACGACAGCGAAGGCCTGCCGGGCAGCCGGCCGGGCGACCGGCAGTAGGGAAGCCTCCCAAATCCTCCTTCGGGCGCGCAGCGCACGGGGGAGGGGGACCGCGACCGTAGGTCGTGGTGGAGGGGGCAGCGCTGGCCTGTCCAATCAAGAGAGCGTTCTGGCGCGGCTTTGACAGCTGCGTTTGTGGGTGTGCATGCGCCGCCGGCGCTGCCCCCTCCACCACCGCCTTCGGCGGCGGTCCCCCTCCCCCGTCGCTACGCGCCGGAGGAGGATTTGCTCAACGCCGCCGCCCGGTCTTCGAAACACTTCATCAGCTTGGCCACGGCGGAGTCGAAATTCGCCGCCAGGATGCGGTCGAGCATCGGGACCTTGAACTCGAACTCGATCTCGAAGCTAACCTCGCAGCCGTCCGGGTGCGGGGCGAATCGCCAGCGGTTCCACAGGCGGCGAAACGGGCCGTAGAGAAGGTTCACCTCGATCACCCGGGCGCCCGCATCCTGGCGGACGCGGGTGGCGAACTTTTCGCGCAGGAAGGTGAAGGCGACGGCGGCCTCGGCGTCGAGCATCGTCAGGCCAGGCTCCGGCTCGCGCCGGTTCCAGACCCGCATGCCGGTCACCCAGGGAACGAACTTCGGATACTGCTCGACGTCGCCGACCAGCTGGAACAGCAGGTCGGGGCTATAGGGCAGGATGCGCGTCAGCGCGTGGCGCACTAGGCCGCCGCTTCCTTGGCCAGCCGCGCGGCCTTCAGGCGCTCAAAGTCCTCACCCGCATGGTGCGACGAGCGGGTCAGGGGGCTGGCCGAGACCATCAGGAAGCCCTTGGCGCGGGCGATCTGTTCGTAGGCGGCGAACTCGTCGGGGGTGACGAAGCGATCGACGGGGGCATGCTTGCGGGTCGGCTGCAGGTATTGGCCGATGGTCAGGAAATCGATGCCGGCCGAGCGCATGTCGTCCATCACCTGCATGACCTCTTCCTTCGTCTCGCCGAGGCCGACCATCAGGCCGGACTTGGTGAAGCGGGTCGGGTCGCGCTCCTTGACCCGCTCGAGCAGGCGCAGAGAGTTGTAGTAGCGGGCGCCTGGCCGGATCGACAGGTAGAGGCGCGGCACGGTCTCGAGGTTGTGGTTGAAGACGTCGGGGGCCGCGTCGATGACCACCCGCTCGGCCCCGTCCTTGCGCAGGAAGTCGGGGGTGAGGATTTCGATCGTGGTGTTCGGCGCGGCGGCGCGGATGGCCAGGACGACGTCGGCGAAATGCTGGGCGCCACCATCGGCAAGGTCGTCACGGTCGACGGAGGTGATGACGACGTGGTTGAGGCCCATCTTCGCCACCGCCTCGGCGACCCGAGCTGGTTCGGTCGGGTCGAGCGGGTTCGGCTTGCCGGTGGCGACGTTGCAGAAGGCGCAGGCGCGGGTGCAGACCTCGCCCATGATCATCATGGTGGCGTGCTTCTGGGTCCAGCACTCGCCGATGTTCGGACAGGCGGCCTCTTCGCAGACGGTGGTCAGGCCGTGCTGGCGGACGATGTCGCGGGTCTCGTTGTAGCCGGCGCTGCCGGGGGCGCGGACGCGGAGCCATTCGGGCTTGCGCAGCACGGGCGAGTCCGGACGGGCCTGCTTCTCCGGGTGGCGAGGGCGGGCCTTGAGGGTGTCGATCACGGTGACCATGGGGCTTAAATCGGCTTTCCCACGCGAAGGATCAAGCCTTGGCGCGCCCTTCTCCCGCTTGTCGGGAGAAGGTGGACGCGAAGCGGCCGGATGAGGGCAGCGCCGGCTTGTCAGGATGCAGGCTCCGCAGCGCCAGAACGGGGTTGGTTTTGAGCCGTCGGCGCCGCCCTCATCCGACCCCCTTCGGGGGCCACCTTCTCCCGACAAGCGGGAGAAGGAACGGTGTTGCGAGAGGCCCCTTGCGGGCGCCTCCATTCCACCGCCACAGTCACGGTGATGTATCGCGCCCTCCTTCTCTGTCTGGCGTTGCTGCTGTCGGCCTGCGGGCAGGACGGCGGGCGGGAGCCGTTCACCGAGAGCCGCGCTCCGCCGGTGATCTCGCCGCGCTTCCTGCCGCCGGAGGGCTGGGCCTGGGGGCTGGTGAAGGCGGGGGACTATCCGGCCCAGCGCTATGGGGTGTCGTCGCCCTCGACGGGACCGCTGGCCCATATCGTCATCCTGCCGGGATACGGCGAGAGCGCCGAGGCCTGGTTCGAGACGGCGGCCGATTTTAACGCCAGGAGCTACACCGTCTGGGTGCTGGAGGGCGCCGGCCAGGGCGGTTCGGGGCGGTTCACGGGCGGGCGCGACGTCGGCCACATCCCGGACATGCAGCCGGACATGCTGGGGGTGAAGGCGCTGGTTCGGGCGGTCATTCCCGAGGACGGCAAGCCGGTGATCGTCATCGGCGAGCGGTCCGGGGCCGTGGTCGCCGTGCTGGCGGCGCGCGAGGGATTTGGCGGCGACGCCCAGGTGCTGCTGGCCCCGTGGAAGCCGGCCGCGCCCGGACCGCACGACGGACCGTTCAGCAAGCTCGGCTTGGGCGGGATTCGCGAACCCTGGGCGGCCGGATGGGTTCAGGGGACGCCAATTCCCAGCAGCGACCGCAACCGCGCCGGGATTGAACAGCTGTGGCAGAAGGTGAACCCGGACCTGCGTATGGGCGGGCCCAGCCTTGGCGGGCGACTGGCGCTGGCCGAGGGCTGGGACGAGGCGAAGGCCGCCCTGCCCGCCCTGAAGACCCCGGTGCTGATGATCGGCGCGCCCGCGACGCTGGCGGCGGCCTGTGCGCGGACCTGTCGAGCCGAACTGTCGCCGGCCGGCGCCAAGGGGCCCTATCTCCACCTCGAAAGCGATTCCGTGCGGGCCGCCTGGATGGCGTCCGTGGACGGAATTGTCTCCCGTGAGCGGGCCCGGCGGCTGGCGGCGCAAGGGCTTGCCCCGGATCACGGGCTGTAACGGACCTTTTCAAGGCGTGAAGCGCTCTATACCCTCGCCGGCAATAACGGTGGGAAACAGCTCGGAGCCCCTATGCCGCGTGCATTCGATGCGCGGGACGTCGAACGATCGCTTTTCGAAGCTCTGGTCGACGCCCGGGATACCCACGGCGCCAGGAAAGCCATTCTGGAAGACCAGAACCGCACGCCCCTCAGCTATACCGAGCTGATCCGGGCGAGCTTCGCGCTGGGCCGCAAGATCGCGCAGATCACAGAGCCCGGCGAGAAGGTCGGCCTGCTCCTGCCGTCGAGCGCCGGGGTGGTGGTGACCTTCTTCGGGCTGCACGCCTTCGGGCGCATCCCGACCATGCTGAACTTCACCTCGGGGCTGCGGAACCTGCGGGCCGCCTGCAAGCTGGCCGGGGTGAAGACGGTGCTGACGGCGCACGCCTTCATCGAGCAGGGCAAGCTGCACGATCTGATCGACGCCCTCGAGACCAACGCCAAGATCGTCTACCTGGAGGACGTCCGCCAGCAGGTCGGCGTGGCCGACAAACTGTTCGCCCTGGCCGCCAGCTTTGCGCCCAGGATGTTCGCGGCCAAGACGAAGCCCAGCGATCCGGGCGTCATCCTGTTCACCTCCGGCAGCTTCGGGGCTCCGCGCGGGGTGGTGCTGACCCAGGCCAACCTCGTGGCCAACGCCATGCAGGTGGCGGCGCATATCGACCTGCTGCCGCACTGGGTGATGTTCAACCCGCTGCCGACCTTCCACTGTTTCGGGCTGACCGGCGGGGTGATCCTGCCGATCCTGACCGGGATGAAGGCGTTCCAGTATCCCTCGCCCCTGCACACCAAGCAGATTCCGCCGCTGATCAAGGACTGCGGGGCCTCGATCCTGCTGGCCACCGACACCTTCGTGAATCAGTACGCCCGCTCGGCCGAGCCAGGCGAGCTGTCGGGCCTGGAGTTCATCGTCTGCGGGGCCGAGAAGGTGCGCGAGGAGACCCACAACCTGATCGCCGACCGCTTCGGCGGCGTGCCGGTGCTGGAGGGCTATGGCGCGACCGAGGCGGCGCCGGTGGTGGCGGTCAACAAGCCGGACGACAACCGCCGCGGCACGGTCGGCGGCCTGCTGCCGGGCATGGAGTACCGGGTCGAGAAGGTCGAAGGCATTCCGGGCGGCGGCAAGCTGCTGATCCGCGGGCCGAACATCATGGCCGGCTACCTGCGCGAGGACGGCGGCGTCGATCCTCCGCCCGGCGGCTGGCATGACACCGGCGACGTGGTCTCGATCGACGACAACGGCACCTGGATCACCATCAAGGGCCGGGTGAAGCGGTTCGCCAAGATCGGCGGCGAGATGGTCAGCCTGACCGCCGCCGAGGACCTAGCCGCCGCTGTGTGGCCCAACGAGCGCCATGCGGTGATCTCGATGCCCGACTCCAAGAAGGGCGAGAAGCTGCTGCTGGTCACCGACCGTCCCGACGCCGCCGTGGCGGCGCTGTTGCAGCACGCCCAGTCGATCGGCGCGCCCGAGCTGGCCGTGCCGCGCAAGATTTTGAAGGTTCAGGAGATTCCGGTGCTCGGCACCGGCAAGACCGACTATGTCGCGATCCAGCGCATGGCGGACGCTCAGGCCAAGGCCGCCTGATCAAAGGGGGACTACCGATGGACTTTCTGGCGCCACAGGCGAGCCGCGTGCTCAGCATCCTGCGTATCGTCGCCGCCCTGTCGTTCATGACGCACGGGCTGATGAAGATTTTCCATTTTCCGGTCCCGCAGATAGAGGGCGAGCTGCCGCCCATGCTGCTCGTCGCCGGCTGGCTCGAGATCGTCGGCGGCGGCCTGCTGGCGCTGGGCCTGTTCACCCGGCCGGTGGCCTTCATCCTGTCGGGCATGATGGCGGTGGCCTACTGCATGGCCCACTGGAACTTCGCCCTGCCGCCGGCGGCCGAGTTCTTCCCGCCGGTCAACAAGGGCGAGGCCGCCCTGCTCTACTGCTTCCTGTTCCTGTACCTGGCCTGCGCCGGGGGCGGGGTGTGGAGCATCGACACCGTCGTGCGCAAGAAGCCGTAGGGCTTCAGGCGTCCCGCGTCGCCCCGACCCGCTGGGCCAGCGACGCCGCCATGAACTGGTCGAGGTCGCCGTCCAGCACGCCGTCGGTGTCGCTGGTCTCGACGTTGGTGCGCAGGTCCTTGACCATCTGGTAGGGCTGCAGGACGTAGCTGCGGATCTGATGACCCCAGCCGATGTCGGTCTTCTGGTCTTCCAGCGCCTGGGCCGCGGCTTCCCGCTTCTGCAGTTCCAACTCGTACAGACGGGCGCGCAGCATCTTCCAGGCTTCCTCGCGGTTCTGATGCTGGCTGCGGCCGGCCTGGCAGGCCACGGCGATCCCGGTGGGGATGTGGGTCAGGCGGACGGCGGAGTCGGTCTTGTTGATGTGCTGACCGCCGGCGCCGCTGGCGCGGTAGGTGTCGGTGCGCACGTCGGCCGGGTTGATCTCGATCTCGATGGTGTCGTCGACCACCGGATAGACCCAGGCCGACGCGAACGAGGTGTGGCGCTTGGCGGCCGCGTCGTAGGGACTGATGCGGACCAGGCGGTGAACGCCGCCCTCGGTCTTCAGCCAGCCGTAGGCGTTGGGGCCGGTGATCTGCAGGGTCGCCGACTTGATGCCGACGCTCTCGCCGGAGGTCTCTTCGATCAGCTCGACCTTGTAGCCGTGCTGCGTGGCCCAGCGGCTGTACATGCGCAGCAGCATGTTGGCCCAGTCGCAGGACTCGGTGCCGCCGGCCCCGGAGTTGATTTCGACATAGGCGTCGTTGCCGTCAGCCTCGCCGGACAGCAGCGCCTCGAGCTGGGCGCGGTCGGAGCGCTCGCGCAGGGCTTTCAGCTGGGCGCGGGCCTCTTCGAGGGCGCCCTCGTCGGATTCCATGTCCGCCAGTTCGGCGTAGTCGACCGCGTCGTTGAGCTCGGTCTCCAGGGCGCGGACGGTGGCGATCCTGGCGGCCAGCGCCTGGCGTTCGCGCATCAGGGCCTGGGCCTCGCTCGGTCGGTCCCACAGGGTGGGATCCTCCGAACGGGCGTCAGTTATCGGGTCTTAGAGCCGGATCCCAGTCAAAGTCGCCTCCTGAGCAGGCTGATCGCCTGCTCGATGTCGGCCTTGGCGGCCTCGACATCCGGTCTCATGGAAAACTCCAGTGTTCAGTGCACAGGCGCCAAGCCGTGTGGAGGGGCCGATGTAAGGGTGGTCGGCCCTCAATACAATCCGCTTAGATCGTCCGGCACCTTGGGCTTGGGCGGCGCCTTCTGTTCCGGCGGCGGAGCGGCGGCCGGCGCGCTGAAGGCGCCCTCGTAGGGAATCGGGCCTTCGGGCTTGGGACCGGTCGGCAGGCCGACGTTGCCGCGCGGCTCGGTGCCGGGCCGGAAGGCCTCGCGGATGCCGCCGACCATGGCGAACTTGGCGGTCTTGGGCGGCTTGAACTCGGTGGGGGGCACGTCCTTGAGGGCGGTCTTCATGAAGTCGATGAAGATCGGCAGGGAGGCGACGCCGCCGACCTCGCCCTCGCCGAGGCCGCGGTTGTCGTCGAAGCCGACGAAGACCCCGACGACGATCTGCGGCGTGTAGCCGACGAACCAGGCGGAGCGATACTCGTTGGTGGTGCCGGTCTTGCCGGCCACCGGGCGGCCCAGTACACGGGCCTGGGTGGCGGTGCCGCGCTGGACGACACCCTCCAGCATGGAGGTGATCTGGTAGGCGGTGACCGGGTCGATGACCTGCTGGCCGCCCGGGGCGATGCGCGGGCTCTCGTCGCCGTTGAAGCCGGCGTTGCAGCGCGGACAGTCACGCTTGTCGGCGCGGAACAGGATCTTGCCCTCGCGGTCCTCGATCATCTCGATCAGGTGCGGATCGATGCGCCGGCCGCCGTTGGCGAAAGCGGCATAGGCGCCGGTGATCTTCAGGGGCGTGGTCTCCCCTGCCCCCAGCGCCATGGCCAGCACGGGCGCCATGTTGTCGGCGACCCCCATCTTGACGGCCAGATCGCTGACCTTGCGCATGCCGACGCCCTGGGCCAGGCGCACGGTCATGGCGTTGCGCGACAGCTCAAGGCCGCGGCGCAGCGGCATCGAGCCATAGTACTTCTTGTTGTAGTTCTCCGGCGTCCAGTCCTCGCCATTGACCGCCCCCTTCAGGGTGATCTGGGCGTCGGTGACCATGCTGGCCGGGGTGTAGCTGTCTTCCAGGGCGGCGGCGTAGACGAACGGCTTGATGGCCGATCCCGGTTGGCGCATCGCCTGGGTGGCGCGGTTGAAGTTGGACAGCGAGAAGGAATAGCCGCCGACCATGGCCAGCACCCGGCCGCTGTTGGGTTCGATGGCGACCAGGGCGCCGTTGACCAGCGGCACCTGCTTGAGGCGATAGACTCCCGGCGTCTTCTCGGCCGGTTCGACGAAGATCAGGTCGCCGGGGCTGAGGCCCTTGCCGGCCCGGGCCCAGGCGACATCCTCGGACGCCAGCGTGCCCGGCCCGTAGTCCTTGGCCGGCCGCACCTTGACCCCGCCCTCGACGCTCTCGACCACGGCGGCGCGCCAGTTGCGGCGCTCGGATGGCGGGGTCTTCTTGAGGGCGGCGGCTTCCCAGCCGGCGACGCCGTCGGTCGTGCCCCAGGCCCCCCGCCAGCCGTGGCGGCGGTCGTAGGCTTCCAGCCCGTTCATCAGGGCCACCCGCGCCGCCGTCTGGAGGTTGGAATCCAGCGTGGTGCGCATGTAGTAGCCGCCCTCGGTCAGGCGCTCGCCCATGGTGCCCAGGCCCCGGCGACGAACTTCCTCGACGAAATAGTCGGCGTCCTTGTACTTCGCCCGGCTGGGCGCCGACTGCACGATCAGGTCTTCCTTCATCGCCGCCTCGGCCTCGGCCTGGCTGACCCAGCCGAGCTCCGCCATCTGGCTGAGAATCCAGTTGCGGCGAGCGATGGCGTTCTCCTTGCGCCGCACCGGATGGTAGTTGTCCGGCCCCTTGGGCAGGCTGGCGAGGTAGGCCATCTCCGACAGGGAGAGGTTGTCGAGAGACTTGCCGAAATAGTTGTAGGCAGCGGCAGCGACGCCGTAGCTGCGGTAACCCAGCCAGATTTCGTTCAGATAGAGTTCGAGGATGTGGTCCTTGGTCAGCGTCTGTTCCAGACGTCGGGCCAGGATGGCTTCCTTCAGCTTGCGGCCAAGCGTGGCGTCGCTGGTCAGCAGGACGTTCTTGGCCACCTGCTGGGTGATGGTCGAGCCGCCTTCGAGGCGTCGCCCGCGCACCACATTGACCACGTTTCGCAGCATGGCCCGTCCCAGGCCCTGAACATCGACGCCGCTATGGTGGAAGAAGTTGCGGTCCTCGGCGGCCATGAAGGCCTGGACCAGGCGGGGCGGCATCTGGTCGTAGGGCACGAAGATGCGGCGTTCCTTGGAGAACTCGCCGATCAGGGTGCCGTCCCAGCCGTAGACCCGCGTCGCCGTCGGCGGGCGATAGTCGACCAGGTCGCCGGCGTCGGGCATGTCGTGGAACAGGACGGCCGCGTAGATGGCGATGGCGAAGCCGGCCACGGCGATGACGCCGAGCACGCCAATGCCCAATACGGCGACCCACCGCTCAGGTGGGTTGAACACCGGCCACACGCCCCGGGATTTCTTGTCCGACATGGGAATCCCTCTAGCGCGCCAGAGGGACGGCGCCAATGCGGCCTATCGCAGGCTCAGCGGGAAGCGATCTTCATGTCGCGCGAAAACCACCGGTCGATGGCGTCGCCGATGCTGTTCACCAGACGGGCGCGGCTGGCGGCGTTGTTCAGGCGGGCCTCGTCGCTGGGGCTGGTGATGAAGCCCATTTCCAGCAGCACGGCCGGCACGTCGGGGGCCAGCAGGACGATCAGGTTGCCGTCCCGGTGGCTGCGGCGCAGCATCGGGGTGACGTCGGAAATCTCGCTGACCAGCATTTCGGCGAACACCGCCGAGCGGTTCTTGGTGGCCCGTTGCGACAGGTCGAGCAGGATCTGACCGACGCCGCGATCACCGCCCGTAAGGTTGGCGTTCAGCAGCCAGTCGTCCTTGCCCAGCACCTTGCCGACCCGGCCCTCGCCCTTTTCGGAGAGGGTGTAGACCGAGGCGCCGCTGGTCGATTCGGGACCGGCGTCGGCGTGCAGCGAGATGAACAGGTCGGCGTCGGCGCGGCGGGCGATCTGCACGCGACCTTCGAGGGTGACATAGCGGTCGGTGTCACGGGTCAGGATGACGGTGTAGCGGCCGCTCTTTTCCAGCCGGGCCTTGAGCGCCTTGGCGGCGGCCAGGGTGACCTGTTTTTCGTGGACATTGGCGCCGATGGCGCCCGGATCATGGCCGCCGTGGCCGGCGTCGATGACGATGACCTTGCGGCCAGAGGGCCGGTCGGCCTTGATGACCGTCATGGCGCGGCGGGCCGCCTGTTCGACGGGCAGCGACTGGGCGGGACCGAGCGCCCTCGCATCCCTGGCATCGCGCGGGTTCACCGGCCCGCCGATGGCGCGCAGGTCGATGACATAGCGGTAGTGGTCGACACCGTCGCCGGGCGGCAGCAGGAAGCGGCGGGCGACCTGGGCCTTCTGGGCCAGTTCGATGTTGAGGCGGGCCGAACCGCCGGCGGTGACGACGGTCCAGCGGCGTACGACCCCCTGGCCGGCCCCCTTGAGGTCGCCGTTCACCCCCACCTTCGGGAAGGCGACGATGACGGTATTGTCCACCGCGCCATCGGAAATCAGCTTGCCGGAAACCGAACGGTCGAGGTCGATGACCAGGCGGGTCTCGGACGCATCACCGCCCAGCCGCACCTTCAGAATCCCGGCCGCCATGCCGGAGGCCTGCGCGAACGCGCCCGCGCCGAGGCCGACGACGATCAGACCGCCGGCGATCAACGCCGCCGTCCAACGCTTGCCGACCCTGCTCACGACCCCGCGCATTCTTACGCCCTGCACACCCGCCCATCCGACGATCGGGACCCTTATGCCCAGCCGGAGGTGGAGAAGGGGTTAAGGACGGTTAGGAATTTGCGCCGACAGCTCACTTTGGGGGCCCATCCGAACCAATCGGAGTCCGGGCGCGTTTACGCCGTTGGGACAATACCGAAGAGCCGCCGACGTATGAACGACCAGACCGTCGGGACGCCTGTCCCACCTTCTCCGCACGACCGCTGGCGCGCGATCGCAGAAGAGCTGAAGGTCGCCGGAGGCCGGCTCGCCAGGAGCCGCTGGACGCCTTACGCGGTCATTGCGCTGGGCCTGGCAATCATTTTCTTCGCCTATCTCAGCTGGTCCCTGCCGCTCGGCCGGGCGCTGGAGCCGTTCGAGACGCCGACGCTCGTCCTGGTCACCGCCGACGGCAAGCCGTTCGCGCGGCGGGGCTTCTACAAGGAGGCCCCGGTCGATGCGAAGGCGCTGCCGAAGCATGTGCCGGGCGCCTTCGTGGCCATCGAGGACCGGCGCTTCGCCTCGCACTGGGGCGTCGATCCCTGGGCCATCGGGCGGGCGGCGGTGGCCAATGCCAAGGGCGGCAAGGTGCGCCAGGGCGGCTCGACCATCACCCAGCAGCTGGCCAAGAACGCCTTCCTGTCCAATGAGCGCAGCCTGCGCCGCAAGGGCCAGGAGGCGATCATCGCCCTCTATCTGGAGGCGCGGCTGTCGAAGAACGAGATCCTGTCCCGCTACCTCTCCAGCGTCTATTTCGGCGATGGAGTCTACGGCCTGCGAGCGGCGGCCCGGAATTATTTCGACAAGATGCCCGAGGAGCTGACCCCCGGCGAGGCGGCCATGCTGGCCGGCGTCGTCAAAGCGCCGACGCGGCTGGCCCCGACCACGGACTTCGACGCGGCGAAAAAGCGGGCCGCCGTTGTGCTGGCGGAAATGGTCGACATGAAACTGGTCGGCGCCGACGAGGCGGGCCGGTCGCTGAAGGCGGTGAAGCTGAAGGGGTCGCGGTCGAAGCTGCCGGACGGCTCCTACTTCGCCGACTGGATCGCGCCGCAGGTCAGCCAGACCTTCCGGCGCGGCTATGGCGAGGTGAAGGTCTTCACCACCCTCGACTCCCAGATGCAGATCCAGGCCCAGCGGGCCGTGCGCAATGGCCTCAAGAGCGGCAAGGGCCGGCGGGTCGGCCAGGCGGCGCTGGTCGCCATGCGCACCGACGGGCGGGTGGTGGCGCTGGTGGGCGGCGCCGACTACCGCAAGAGCCAGTTCGACCGGGCGACCCAGGCCAAACGCCAGCCGGGATCGGCCTTCAAGCCGTTCGTCTATCTGGCCGCCGTTCGAGCCGGGCGGACGCCCTACAGCATGATCCTCGACGCGCCGGTGAAGATCGGAAACTGGAGCCCGCAAAATTACGAGGGCAGCTATGCCGGGGGCGAGATCACCTTGGCCGAAGCCTTCGCCAAGTCCTCGAACGTCGCCTCGGCCCGGCTGGTGCAGGAGGTGGGAACGAGCCGCGTGATCCGCGCGGCCCGCGACATGGGCGTCACCTCCAAGCTGCCCAACGACGCCTCCATCGCGCTGGGGACCGGCGAGATGACCCTGCTGGAGCTGACCGGCGCCTACGCCTCGATCGCCGCCGGCCAGGCGCCGGTCAGGCCGCACGGCCTGCTGGACGAGGCGCCAGGCGCGCCGGAGCGGCGGCTGTCGCGCGACGACCGCATGGCCATGCTCCAACTGATGCGCGGCGTCATCGAGCACGGCACCGGCACGGCGGCCAACATCAACCCGGGCGTCTATGGCAAGACCGGCACCAGCCAGGACTATCGCGACGCCTGGTTCGTCGGCTTCGCCGGCGACCTGGTGGTCGGGGTCTGGGTCGGCAACGACGACAACACCCCGATGAAGGGCGTCACCGGCGGCAATATCCCGGCCCAGATCTGGCGCGACTTCATGCGCTACGCCATGCGCCGGCCGGACTTCCCGCGCGCCACCGAGGTGATCGACCAGCCGCTGATGGATTTTGACGTCGCCGAGCTGGATGAGGGCACGATGGACGATCCCCAGCTCTATGAGGTCGATGAGTACGGCATGCCGCTGCCGCCGATAAACGGGCCGATGCCGGAGGATGACCCCATGGCCCTGCCGCCACCCGGGTACCGCGACCGCGACGACGGCCGCGATAGGGGCTATGGGCGGGACCGGGACTATGGACGCGACCGCGATTACGGGCGGGACCGGAACTTCAGGCGCGACCCCGAGGATCGGGCCGAACCGGACTACGGTCGCGCTCCGGAGCCACGCTACGACGACCGACGGGACGAACCGCGAGAGGGCGACCTGCGCCCCATGGACGAGGGGCCGCCGGATGAGGGCTACGAGGCGCCATGACGGCGGACGGCGCTAGAGGCGACAGTAATGGCGCAGCCCGTCCCGTCCCAGGTAGGTGCCGCTTTCGGCGTCGAAGGAGCGGTACTTGCGGGCGCAGGCGGCGATCCACTGCCGGTCTTCGAGTTTGACCTGGTCGCGCTGTTCCTCGCGGGACTCCGCCAGGGCCGCGCCGAGGACGAAGCCGAACAGGCCGGCGATGACCGCGTCGCCATGGTCGTCCTTGCGGCGACGCGGATGGCTTCGCTCGTAGCGCTGGCGGTATTCCCACTGGCGACGATCCCACCCGGGCGGCGGCGAGTGTCGGCGGTGTTGCGGTTGTTCGGCGCGAGGACGCCGATCCGGTTGGGCGCTGGCGGTCTGGACGACCGGGCCGAGGGCGCAGGTCAGCGCCAGGAGACCGACGATCAGGGGGCTTTTCATGGAGTGGCTCTCCTTTTGAGCCCCCACAGTCTGGGCCGTCGGCGCCGGCGGGCCTTGATCTGCCTCAATCCCGCCCTTCCCTTTGCTTGTCACATCAGGCTAATGTCCGCTTCGCGCGCCGCACCCCGCAACCGACGGGTTCGCTCCGCGCAACGCACAGGCTGGCGTCCGGCCTGGTTGGAGGAAGCTCCGACGCAAGGGCGCCGAACCGATCCGCATCCTGAGCGCCAGACCGGCGCACCCAGGAACAACAGAGACTTTCATGGGCCGCGCGCACGCTCCCCAACATTGTCCGCTTAGAGCCGCCCCCCTCGGGGCCGGGCTTGGCGACGTGCTGCGCGCCGATTCAACAGACCGGCGGCCGCGCCTCGAGCGCGCCAAGAGCCGGAGAGAGACAATCGATGACAAAGAAGATGCTCATCGACGCCGCGCACGCCGAAGAAACGCGTGTCGTCGTCATGGACGGAAGCCGGATTGAGGAATTCGACTTCGAAAGCCAAAGCCGGAAGCAACTTCGCGGGAACATCTACCTCGCGAAAGTGACCCGGGTCGAACCCAGCCTGCAGGCCGCCTTTATCGAATATGGCGGCAACCGCCACGGGTTCCTGGCCTTCAACGAAATCCACCCGGACTACTACCAGATCCCGCTGGCCGACCGCGAGGCGCTGACCCGCGAGCTGGCCGAGGACGACGACGAGCCGGCGCCGCCCAAGCGTGACCGCGGCCGTGGCCGTTCGCGCAGCAAGCCGGCGGCCCGCGAGGCCGATCCGAGCATCGAGGCCTCCGAGGACGGCGAACAGGCCGAGGCCTCGGAAGACAACGGCCACGATGAGTCGCATGGCGACCACGGCGACGATCACGATCACGCCGAGACCGTCAGTTCCTCGTCCGCCTCGGACGACGATGACGACGACATGGAAGAAGAGGTCGAGCGCCGTCGTCGCCGCCTCATGCGCAAGTACAAGATCCAGGACGTCATCCGTCGCCGGCAGATCATGCTGGTCCAGGTCGTCAAGGAAGAGCGCGGCAACAAGGGCGCGGCCCTGACCACCTACCTGTCGCTGGCCGGCCGTTACGGCGTGCTGATGCCCAACACCGATCGCGGCGGCGGCATCAGCCGCAAGATCGTCTCGGCGACCGACCGCAAGCGTCTGAAGACCGTCGTCCAGGGTCTGGGCGTTCCCAAGGGCCTCGGCCTCATCGTCCGCACGGCCGGCGCCAAGCGCACCAAGGCCGAGATCAAGCGCGACTACGAGTACCTGATGCGGCTGTGGGAGAACATCCGCGACACCACCCTGAACTCCGTGGCCCCCGCCCTCATCTACGAGGAAGAGGACCTGGTGAAGCGGGCCATCCGCGACCTGTTCGACAAGGACATCGACAGCGTCCAGGTCGAGGGCGAGGCGGGCTACAAGGAAGCCCGCGACTTCATGCGGATGATCATGCCAAGCCAGGCCGCCAAGGTGGTGGCCTATCGCGAGCCGACGCCGCTGTTCGTCGCCCACCGCATCGAGAACCAGCTCAGCCAGATCTACTCGCCGGTCGTGCCGCTGCGTTCGGGCGGCTACCTGGTCATCAACCAGACCGAGGCGCTGGTCGCCATCGACGTCAACTCCGGCAAGGCCACGCGCGAGCGCAACATCGAGGCGACCGCGCTGAAGACCAACTGCGAGGCGGCCGAGGAAGCCTGCCGCCAGCTGCGTCTGCGCGATCTGGCCGGGCTGATCGTCATCGACTTCATCGACATGGAGGAGTCGAAGAACAATCGCGCCGTCGAGAAAATCCTCAAGGACAACCTCAAGGACGACCGCGCCCGCGTGCAGATGGGCCGCATCAGCTCCTTCGGCCTGATGGAAATCAGCCGCCAGCGGCGCCGCACCGGCGTGCTGGAAGGCACCACCCATGTCTGCCCCCACTGTGAAGGCGTCGGCCGGGTTCGCTCGGTCGAGTCGAGCGCCCTGTCGGCCCTGCGCGCGGTGGAGATGGAAGCCCTGCGCGGCGGCGGCGAGCTCACGCTGAAGGTGCCGCGCGACGTCGGCCTCTACATTCTGAACGAGAAGCGCGCCCACCTGGCCCGCATCCACCATGTCCATCATCTGTACGTCACCATCCTGATCGACGAGGCCCTGGCCCACGCCGAGCATGAGCTGGAGCGCACGGCCCTGGGCGAGCACAGCATGCACGCCCTCGACACCTCGGTGCTGGCGCTGCCGGCCCACGGTCTGATCGATGACGACGACGACTTCGTGCCGCCCGAGGACGAGGAAGACGACGAAGAGATCATCGACGACGAGGACGAGGCCTCCGACGATCGCCCGGCCCGCCGCGAGGGCGCCGAGCGTGAGCCGCGCCGTGATGACGAAAGCCGCGATGGCCGTCGCCGTCGCCGCCGCCGTGGCGGTCGCCGCGAGGACGAGGGCGAAGAGCGCCCGGCCGCCGCCGCTGACGCCGCCGTGGGCGACGCCGAGGATGGCGACGTCGATCCGGAAGCCGGTGGCGACGACGAGTTCGACAAGGACGGACGCCGCCGGCGTCGCGGCCGTCGCGGCGGTCGCCGCAGCCGCGAGGAAGATCGTCCCAAGGACGGCTTCGCCTGGGCCCGTCCGCGCGTGCCGTTCGGCGACGATCCCTTCCAGTGGCATGACCCGGCTACCCTCGAAGGCGGTGGCATGCTGAGCGTCCGCGATCCCGATCACGCCCCGGCCAGCCCGGTGCTGGTTGAGGGCGACGAGGGTCCGGTCGCCGAGCGCGGCGAGCGTCCCGAGCGCGAGCGCGGCGAACGAGGCGGCCGTGGCCGTCGTCGTGGCCGCGATCGTGACCGGGGTCCGCGCGAGCCGCGTGACGCCGTCGCCGCCGAAGGCTCCGACGTCGTCGAAGCCGTCCTGCCGGCCGAAGCGTCCGCGCCGGTGGAAGCGATGATCGATCCGCCGATCTCGACCCTCGCCGCTGGCGAGCCCTTTACCGACGAGGTCTGGGTCGAACTGCCGGTCGAGGAGCCGGTGAAGAAGGCCCGCAAGAGCCGCGCCAAGCCGAAGAAGGCAGAGGAGGTGGTGGAAGCCGCCCCTGAAGCCCCGGCGGAAGCGGTGGAAGCTGCGCCGGAACCGGTCATCGAGACCCCGGCCCCGGCGCCCGAACCGGTCGTCGTCGCCGCGCCGGAGCCCGCTCCGGCTCCGGAACCGGAGGCGCCGGCCGTGCCGGATCCCAACGAAATCACCGCGCCGCCGGAAAAACCCAAGAAGGGTTGGTGGCGCCGGTGATCAACCCGCACTAGTCTTGAGTACCGCGCGGGGGCGCAATCGGAGTAACGTGACCTGATGAGTTCCCGCGCTTTCTCCCCCTGGAAGCCGCTTCGCGCGGCGATCTGCGGCCTGACGGCGGCCAGCCTTGTGTTGTCCGCCGGCCTGCCGGCCTTTGCCCAGGATGATCGGGTCTCGCTGCTGCGCGATACCGAGATCGAGGAAATCCTCCACGCCGAGGCCGATCCGCTGATCGCCGCGGCGGGGATGACGCCCAAGGACGTCACCATCCTGCTGGTCGGCGACAAGAGCCTCAATGCCTTCGCCACCCAGGGCCAGGTGCTGGGTTTCAATGCCGGCCTGATCCTCGAGACCGAGAACCCCAACCAGCTGAAGGGCGTCATGGCCCACGAGGTCGGGCACCTTGCCGGGGCTCACCCGTTGCGCTCGGGCGACATGCAGAACGCCGGCCTGCGGCCGATGCTGCTGACCATGGGCCTGGGCGTGCTGGCCATGCTGGCCGGGGCGCCGGACGCCGGGGCCATGCTGATCGGCAACTCCGGCTACTTCGGCACGCTGGGCGCCCTGGGCTTCAGCCGCGAGCAGGAAGGCCGCGCCGACCAGGCGGCGGTCGGCTTCCTTGAGAAGACCGGCCAGTCCAGCAAGGGCCTCGTCGAGTTCTTCGACAAGTTCCGCTACCAGGAAGTCTTCCAGGAGGCCCGCCGCTTCCCCTATTTCCGCAGCCACCCGCTGTCCTCCGAGCGCATCGAGATGTTGCGGGCGCGGGTCGAGCAGCAGCCGCACTACAACGTCGTCGACTCGCCCGCCGACATCGAGCGGCACGAGATCATGAAGGCCAAGATCGTCGCCTTCACCCAGCCGCAGGTGGCGCTGATCAAGTACGGCGAGACCGACAAGAGCTATCCGGCCCGCTACGCCCGGGCCATCGCCTACTACCGGATGAAGGACGTCAACCGCGCCGTCGGCATGGTCGACGCCCTGCTGACCGAGCAGCCCGAGAACGCCTACCTGTGGGAACTCAAGGGCCAGATGCTGTTCGAGTTCGCCCGCGCCAAGGAGGCCGAATACCCCCAGCGCCAGTCGGTGAAGTTCAAGCCCGACGCCCCTTTGCTGCGCATCAACCTTGGCCAGACGCTGATCAACCTCGACGATCCGGTGAAGCGTGACGAGGGCATCGAGATGCTCAAGCGCTCACTGCTGCACGAGGATATCCCGGACGCCTGGCGTCTGCTGGCCCAGGCCTATGACGCCAAGGGCGAGGAGGGTCTCGCGCGGCTGTCGACGGCCGAATACTACTACAGCCTGGGCGGCCTGACCGAGGCGCGCGGCTTCGCCATGCGGGCCCGCGATCTGCTCGACAAGAACAGCATCGGCTGGCGCCGGGCCACCGACATCGTCCTGACCGCCAATCCCAGCCGCGAGGACCTCAAGGACCTCGCCAAGGAAGGCGTCATGGCCCGCCCCTAGGGCCGGCCCGCTCCCATCAAGACCGAGAGACATCCATGCGCCGCTCGACGATTCCGCTTGTCATCACCCTGGCCGCCACGGTCGGGCTGGTCGCCTGCGAGAAGAAGGACAAGCCGGTCACCGAGGTGTATCCCGCCTCCATCGCCGCGGCCCAGGACGTCAAGGTCGACAAGGACTTCGGCGACAAGGTGCGGGCCTACATCCTGCAGCATCCCGAAATCCTGCTGGAGGCCCAGCAGGCCCTGCAGCTGAAGGCGATGGCCGAGGAAGAGGCGGTCATCGAGAAGCAGTTCGCCAGTCACAAGGTGCAGCTGCAGCGCGACAAGCGGGACTTCGTGATCAACCCCAAGGGCAAGGTCACCGTCGTGCAGCTGTTCGACTACAACTGCACCTACTGCAAGGTCATCGCCCCCGAGGTCGCCAGGCTGGCGCGAGAGAACCCCGACGTCCGCTTCGTGTTCAAGGACTACACCCTCGGCAACTTCGGCCCGACCTCCGAGTACGCGGCGGCGGCGGCCAGGGCGCTGGGCAACAAGGGCCTGTTCGCCGACAGCCACTTCGAGATGATGGAGCACCGGCCGCTGACCGACGAGCAGGTGGATGACCTGCTCACCCGCAACGGCATCACCCCGGCGTCGGTGCGGGCCCTGGAACAGACGCCGGAGCAGGTGCAGTACCTGGCCGACCAGCGGCAGCTGGCCAAGGACATGGGCATCAACGGCACCCCGGCCTTCTTCGTCGAGGGCGACTTCATCAGCGGCGCCCAGACCGAGGCGCTGAAGGCCGCCATCGCCAAGGCGAAAGCCGCGAAGTAGCGGTCAGATCTGTCCGGCCGCGATGGTGTTCAGATTGCCGCCGGCCCACTCCCGCCCCGCCTGTTTCATCCGCTCGCCGGCGACGTCCGCCCTGCCCTTCCTGGCCTCGGCGCGGCTGGCCACGACCAGGGTCAGGGGGTCGTGCGGCCATTTGGCCAGGACCTTGTCCGTCTCCTTCAGGGCCTTGTCCGTCTGCCCCGAGGCCAGCAGGGCCGAGGCGTAGGAGCGGCGGATGGGGTACCACCAGGGCGGCGGATCGCGGCCCTGCAGCTCCCGCTCCTGCTGCAGTGAGGCCTTGTAGTAGTGGCGGGCCGCCTCGCGGGGATTGTTCTCCAGCATGGCGGCGCGGCCGAGCAGCACCTCATGGGCGACATCGACGAAGGCGATGTAGTCGCTGGAGTCCCCCTTGGCGATCCCGGGCCGGGCCGCCGCGATGGCCGCCGCCTCGGCCCGCACGCCGGCGGCGTCGCCCCGGCGGCTGAGCGCCTCGCCGCGGGCGTAGCGCCACATGGCCCGGTGCAGCGGATGGACCGGTTTCGGCATGGCCAGCAGCTCGTCGATGTCGCCATGGCGGCCATAGGCGATCCAGCCGACCGCCGAGCCGGCCCGGATCCACGGATTGACCTTGGCCATGTCGATGGCGCGATAGACGCCGCCGATCTTCAGCGCAGCCTGGGCGTCGCCGGCCATCATCGCCCCGCCGAGCGCGAAGTTCACGTTGTGGCCGTAGTAGCCGACCTTGAAGAGATTGTCGGGACCGTCGGTGCGCTTCACCCAGGCCGCGTCGACATCCATGGCATCGAGGTTGGCGCGGGCGGCGTCCTTGTAGCGGCCGATCTGGTAGTAGGTGTGCGAGGGCATGTGGATCAGGTGGCTGGCCCCCGGCGCGATCCCCTGCAGTTTGTCGGCATAGACCTCCGCCTTGCCGGGCGAGCCGATCCATTCGCTGGCGTGGATATAGAAGTGGATGGCGCCGGCGTCGCCCGGGCTGCGGGCCAGGACGGTTTCCAGCAGCGGCATGGACCGGGCCGGCTGGTCGGCGATCATCCAGGCGTCGGCAGCCCAGACCCAGATCGGATCCTCGGCGGGGTATTTGGTGGCCAGGGCGTCCATGGCCCGGGCGAAGGCCCGGTTGTCGCCCTTGCCGGCGTAGCGGGCGACCAAGGCCGCGCCCAGTTCGCGGTCGCGCTCGCTGCCCCTGGCCAGGAGGCTGTTGGCCTTGGCGGCGGCGCCGCGCGCCTTGACTAGGTCCTCCGGACCGATGCCGAAGTTGATCGTCGGGCCCAGGGACCAGGCATGGCCCCAGGCGCACATGCCGCACTCGGGGTCCAGCCGCATGGCTTCGGCAAAGGCGGCGGTGGCCTCGTCATGCTTGAAGGCCCAGCCCAACTGGAGGCCGTAGTTGAACCAGCGCTGGCCCTCGGCGTTGGCGGCGATCTTGTAGGCGCCGTTGCCGAAAGCGGCCGACATCGGCGGCGGTTTGGTCACTTTCGCCTCGGCCGGCCCGCCTTCGCTTTCGGCGGTCAGGCACATGGGCGAGAGGGCCAGCGGCCGATAGGCCTGGGCCGACTGCGCCGCCTGGCTTGTCGGGATCAGAATGGCCAGGCCCACGCCCAACAGCATAGCGGTCTTCATGCCGGTCTCTCCCCAAGTCAGACGACGTTAGACCCGTAGGCGCAGAACGCGAGCCTTAGATGAGTCCAGCCAGCGGTGACGACGGGTCGGCGTACATCCGGCGCGGCATGCGGCCGGCCAGATAGGCTTCGCGGCCGGCGATGACCGCATGCTTCATGGCGCTGGCCATCAGGATCGGATCCTTCGCCTCGGCGATGGCGGTGTTCATCAGGATGCCGTCGCAGCCCAGCTCCATGCCGATGGTGGCGTCGCTGGCCGTGCCGACCCCGGCGTCGACCAGGACCGGCACCTTCGCCTGCTCGACGATGAGCCGCAGGTTGACCTTGTTCTGGATGCCCAGGCCCGAGCCGATCGGCGCGCCCAGCGGCATGATGGCGGCGGCCCCCGCCTCCTCCAGCTTGCGGCAATAGACCAGGTCGTCGGTGCAGTAGACCATGACGTCGAAGCCCTCGGCGACGAGCAGCTTCAGGGCGCGCAGGGTCTCTTCCATGTCCGGATAAAGGGTCTTGGGATCGCTGAGCACCTCCAGCTTGACCAGCGACCAGTCGCCGGCCTCGCGGGCCAGACGCAGGGTGCGCACGGCGTCCTCGCCGGTGAAGCAGCCGGCGGTGTTGGGCAGGTAGGTGAACTCGTCCGGCTTGACGAAATCCATCAGCAGCGGCTGGGTCCGGTCGGTCAGGTTCACCCGGCGCACGGCCACGGTGACGATCTCCGCCCCCGCCGCGCGGGCGGCATCGGCGTTGGTCTGGTAGTCCTTGTATTTGCCGGTGCCGACGATCAGGCGAGAGCTGAAGGTGCGGCCGGCGACGGTCCAAGTATCGGGGGTGCTCATGGGGCGGGAAGTACACCAGCGGGAGCGGCCTGTGGAGCCGGGGCTAATCGAAGCGGACCACATTATAACATGGCGTCGCGGCGGAAGGCGCCGATGGTGTGTCTAATCGGTTGAAAAGATGTGGTTTCCGCGTGGGCGGGTCGGCGGCGAATGTGGGCGGCGGCGTAGGTGCGACGTTGTCAGAGGCGCTGGGATTGTGGGTGGGATTGTGATCTCGACTACCTACGCCGCCTGGGCGCGGACAAGCGCCGCACGGCCGGCCCCGGAACGACTTTTGAATCTCGGGTATGTGCGTTGTTCGTAATGAGGTAACCGGTATCATCGCCCGATGAGCCGTGAAGTCCCCTCCCTTGATCGACGCCGGGTGCTGGCGGGCGCCGCCGGTCTGGCCAGCCTCGGGCTGGCGCCGGCGGCCTGGGCCAGGCGCGGGAATCCGGTCGTGCGGACGGTGCATGGGCCGGTGCGGGGTCTGCGCCAGGACGGCCTGCTGGTGTTCAAGGGCGTCCGATACGGGGCGGACACCGGGCCACGGCGATTCCAGCCGCCAGAGGCGCCGGCGCCGTGGAAGACGCCCCTGCCCTGCACGGCTTTCGGTCACGCCTCGCCGCAGCGGGGGGCCGAGGCGGATCAGTCGGAGGACTGCCTGTTCCTCAATGTCTGGACGCCCGGCGCCGACGCGGCCCGCCGGCCGGTGATGCTCTACATCCACGGCGGCGCCTACATGACCGGCAGCGGCTCCAGCCCCTGGACCGACGGGACCCGGCTGGCGGCCCGGGGCGATGTGGTGGTGGTGACGGTGAACCACCGGCTGGGGCCGTTTGGCTACAGCTATCTGAACCGGCTGATCCCCGGCTTCGAGGACGGCGGCAACGCCGGCATGCTGGACCTTGTGCTGGCCCTGCAATGGGTGCGGGACAACATCGCCGCCTTCGGGGGCGATCCGGGCCGGGTGATGCTGTTTGGCCAATCCGGCGGCGGCGCCAAGATCGCCACCCTGATGGCCATGCCGGCCGCCAAGGGCCTGTTCCACCGCGCGGCGACGATGAGTGGCCAGCAGCTGACCGCCTCGGGGCCGGGCAACGCCACGCGGCGAACGCTGGCCCTGCTTGAGGCGCTGAAGGTGACGCCGGAGGCGTTGGCGACGCTGCCGGTGTCGCGGATCGTGGAGGCTCTGGCGACGACCGATCCGGTCATCGGCTCCGGCGGTCTCTATTTCGGCCCGGTGCTGGATGAGCGCACCCTGACCCGCCACCCCTTCTATCCCGACGCACCGCCGCAGAGCGCGGACGTGCCGATGATGATCGGCAACACCCGCGACGAGACGCGCGGCTTCTTCAGCGACCCGGCCATGTACGCCCTGACCTGGGACGAGCTGCCCGGCAAGCTGGTCGCCAACATGCGGGTGGACATCGATCCCGGGCTGGTCATCCGCCGCTACCGCGAACTCTATCCGGCCTGGTCGCCGAGCGACGTTTTCTTCGGGGCCACCACCGCCTCCCGCTCCTGGCGGGCGGCCATCGTCGAGGCCGAATTGCGGGCGGCGCAGGGCTCGCCGGTGTTCGCCTATCAGCTGGACTGGCGGTCACCGAAGGACGGCGGCATGTGGGGCGCCCCGCACACGCTGGACATCCCGCTGGTGTTCGGGACGCTGGACGCCCCGGGGGTGATCACCGGCACGGGCGAGGACGCCCGCCGGGTCAGCGAGCTGATGATGGACGCCTTCATCCGCTTTGCCCGAGACGGTGATCCGAACGGCGGCGGCTTGCCGGCCTGGGTGCCCTATTCGCTGGCGCGGCGCCAGACGATGGTCTGGAACGTCGAACCCAGGCTGGTCGATGATCCGCGCGGCGAGGAGCGGCGGCTGTTCGAGAAGGTCCCGTTCGTCCAGCAGGGAACCTAGCTGAACAGCCCCGCCAGCCAACCGACGTTGTCGCTGACGACGCCGAAGAAGACGATCAGCCCGGCGACGATGCCGTTCCACAGCAGGGCCAGGATGCCGATGCTGAGCAGGCCGCTGGCCCAGCCGATCAGGGCGGCAAGGCCGTCGCGTTCGGCCAAGCCGAGGGCGAAGGCGGCGATGGCGAAGCTGGGCAGCATGTTGCCGAACGGGATCGGCAGGAAGACGATCGTCGCCAGCATGACGCAGAATAGCCCGGTCAGCCGGTCGACAATCGGCCCGTAGAGGAGGGTCAGGCGCCGGCGCAGGCGCCGTTCGAGCCAGGCGAGATAGGGCGTCAGCTTGCCCATCAGCGCCACATAGTCGGTCCGGCTCATGGTGCGGTTGGCGATGACCCCCGGCAGCCAGAGGTGGTCGCGGCCGATCATCCACTGCACGGTGATGAACAGCAGCGGCGCGCCGAGCACCGCCGAGACCCCCGGCGGCATCGGCAGAGCCAGCGGCGCCGCGAACACGAACATCAGGGCGCCGAAGGCCCGGTCGCCGAAGGCATGGGTGACGTCGCTGACCGACACGGTTTCGTGCTCCTCGGCGGCGATGCCGGCGAGGATGTCGGAGACACGGGGTGGGTGGGCAGACTCGGTCATGGGGCTTGGTTGGCACTATATAGGGCGGCGAACTTCACGCGCCCGTGAAGAAATGGAAATCTTGTCGATTGTTGGATGAGACGCGCCGTCTGTTTGGGGGGCAAGCGAGGTTCCTTCTCCCGCTTGTCGGGAGAAGGTGGCCTGCGAAGCAGGTCGGATGAGGGCAGCGCCGGCTCATGAAGGGGGCGACAGCGCTGACCGCGCCAGAACGTGCGAAGTCGTGAAAAGCCGGTGCTGCCCTCATCCGACGGCCTTCGGCCGCCACCTTCTCCCGACAAGCGGGAGAAGGATCCGGAGTCCCGATCGGTGGCAATTTCGGCCTTCGTCACCCACTTGATTCGAGCACGCGTTGACATTCCCCCATCGGGCGACGCACCTTCCGCGCCCTTGAGGGGGGCTCGTCGGCTCCTCCGCATTTGAGATTCAAGCCACATTTCATGAACGTCGTCGTCGTCGAGAGCCCGGCCAAGGCCAAGACCATCAACAAGTATCTGGGACCCGGGTTCACCGTTCTGGCGTCCTATGGCCACGTCCGCGACCTGCCGTCGAAGGACGGGTCGGTGAAGCCGGATGAGGACTTCGCGATGTTCTGGGAGGTGGACGCCAAGTCCACCAAGCGCATCAGCGACATCGCCGACGCCCTGAAGGGCGCCGACGGCATCATCCTGGCCACCGACCCGGATCGCGAGGGCGAGGCCATCAGCTGGCACGTGCTGGAGATCCTGCAGAAGAAGAAGGCGATCAAGGACAAGGCCGTCAGCCGCGTCACCTTCAACGCCATCACCAAGACCGCCGTGCTCGACGCCATGGCCAACCCGCGCCAGATCGACATGGAGCTGGTCGACGCCTATCTCGCCCGCCGGGCGCTGGACTATCTGGTCGGCTTCACCCTGTCGCCGGTGCTGTGGCGCAAGCTGCCGGGCTCGCGCTCGGCCGGCCGGGTGCAGTCGGTGGCCCTGCGGCTGGTCGTCGATCGCGAGATCGAGATCGAGAAGTTCCGCACCCAGGAATACTGGAGCGTCGATGCCGAGGTGACCGCCGGCGGCGATCCCTTCACCGCCCGCCTCGTCAAGCACGAGAACAAGAAGCTCACCAAGTTCGACCTCGGCGACGAGGCGACGGCGCACAAGGCGCGCGACGCCGTCTCGGCCGCCGCCTTCAGCGTCCACTCGGTCGAGAAGAAGCCGGCCCGGCGCAGCCCGCCGCCGCCCTTCACCACCTCGACCCTGCAGCAGGAGGCCAGCCGCAAGCTCGGCTTCAACGCCCAGCGCACCATGCAGGCGGCCCAGAAGCTGTACGAGGGCATCGATATCGGCGGCGAGACCGTCGGCCTGATCACCTACATGCGGACCGACGGGGTGCAGGCCGCGCCGGAAGCCCTGACCGAGGCGCGCGACGTCATCGCCGGCCTCTATGGCAAGGACTACGTCCCCGAGAGCGCCCGCATCTACAAGACCAAGGCCAAGAACGCCCAGGAAGCGCACGAAGCCATCCGGCCGACCTCGCTGAACCGCAATCCGGGCAAGCTGCGCCTGGATGGCGATCTGGGCCGCCTCTACGAGCTGATCTGGAAGCGGATGATCGCCAGCCAGATGGAAGCGGCCCGCATCGAGCGCACCACCATCGAGCTGGAAAGCGGCGACGGCCAGACCGGCCTGCGCGCCACCGGCCAGGTGATCCAGTTCCCCGGCTACCTCGCCGTCTATGAAGAGGGCCGCGACGACGCCGAGGACGAGGACGGCGCCCGCCTGCCGCCCGTCAACGAGGGCGCCGCCGCCCGGGTGCTCAACGTCAAGGCCGACCAGCACTTCACCGAACCGCCGCCGCGCTATTCGGAAGCCAGCCTGGTCAAGAAGATGGAAGAGCTCGGCATCGGCCGGCCCTCGACCTATGCCTCGATCCTGACCGTGCTGCGCGACCGCGCCTATGTGAAGATGGAGAAGAACCGCTTCATCCCGGAAGACAAGGGACGGCTGGTCACCGCCTTCCTCGAACAGTTCTTCGCCCGCTACGTGGAATACGATTTCACCGCCGGCCTCGAAGAGAAGCTCGACCTGGTCAGCGACGGCAAGCTGAACTGGAAGGCGCTGCTGCGCGAGTTCTGGACCGACTTCCACGCCGCCGCCGACGACATCGGCGAGCTGCGGGTCAGCCAGGTGCTCGACGCCCTCAACGAAAGCCTTGGGCCCCACATCTTCCCGCAGAAGGAAGACGGCTCCGACCCGCGTCTCTGCACGACCTGCGGCACCGGCCGCCTGTCGCTGAAGACCGGCAAGTACGGCGCCTTCATCGGCTGTTCCAACTATCCCGAATGCCGCTTCACCCGGCCCATCGCCCAGTCCGAGGGCGACGGCGACGCAGCCGAGACCGCCGACCGCGAGCTGGGGGTCAATCCCAAGACCATGCAGGCGGTGTGGCTGAAGAACGGCCGCTTCGGTCCCTATGTCGAGGAAGCCGGCGAGAAGCCCAAGCGCGCCAGCCTGCCCAAGGGCTGGCTGCCCGCGGCGATGGATATCGACAAGGCCCTGCGCCTGCTGGAGCTGCCGCGCGATGTCGGGGCGCACCCCGAGGACGGCAAGATGATCCAGGCCGGCATCGGCCGGTACGGGCCCTACGTCCTGCACGAGGGCACCTACGCCAACCTGGAGAGCGCGGACGAGGTGTTCGACGTGGGCCTCAACCGCGCCGTGGCGGTGCTGGCCGAGAAGCGGGCCGGCGGACGCGGCGCACGCGGCCAGGCGGCGGCCTTGAAGGAACTGGGCAATCACCCGGAAGACGGCGCGCCGATCAAGATCCTGTCGGGCCGCTTCGGGCCCTACATCAAGCACGGCTCGACCAACGCCAACGTGCCGCGCGGCAAGGACCCGCTGGAGGTCACCCTCGAGGAAGCCGTCGGCCTGATCGCCGAGCGGGTGGCCAAGGGCGGCGGCAAGAAGCCGGTGAAGAAGGCGGCGGCGAAAAAGCCCGCGGCCGCCAAGAAGACGGGCGACAAGCCGCCAGCCAAGAACCCGGCCGAAAAGCGCATCGCCAGCAAGGAAGTGGTCGCCAAGAAAAAGGCGGCGGTCAAGAAACCGACGGCCGCCTCGCTGGGCGTGACCAAGGTGGTGGGGAAGAAGAAGCCGGCGGCGAAGAAGGACTGACGGTTTCCTCCGTCATCCCGGCCGAAGCGCCGGGACCCAGGGGCCACCCCGCCGGCCTTCGCGGCGTCGCCTGTCCACGCCGTCACCCCCTGGGTCCCGGATCGGCTGCGCCGTCCGGGATGACGAATTAATTATCGACGTAAAACGGGGATCGACAGACCTTCCGGCGGCGTGACAGAGTTGGCCGTCACAACGAGGGTCGTCGCATGCGTAAGTTCCTTCTCGCCGCCAGCGCGCTCGCGCTCGCCGCCACCGCCGCTTCCGCCCAGGATCGCACCCTGTCGGTGACCATCTACAACTCCGGCCAGACCCTGGTTGAGGACGTCCGCACCGAGACCCTCAAGGCCGGTCGCCAGCGCATCGAGTTCAAGGACGTCTCGCCCCGCATCCGGGCCGAGACCGTCGCCCTCTCCGCCCCCGGCATCGGCATCGTCGAGCAGAACTTCGACTACGACCTGCTCAGCCCCGACACCCTGATGGAAAAGGCCGTCGGGCGGACGGTGAAGATCGTCCGCACCAACCCGGCCACCGGCGTCGAGACCACCGAGGTGGCCAAGGTGCTGGCCGTCAACGGCGGCGTGGTGCTGCAGATCGGCGACCGCATCGAGGTGCTGCGCGACGACGGCCTGCCGACCCGGGTGATCTTCGACAAGGTGCCCGACAACCTGCGCGCCCGCCCGACCCTGTCGGTGACGGTCGACGCGGCCGAGGCCGGTCCGCGACAGGCCAAGCTCAACTACCTGACCACGGGCCTGGGCTGGAAGGCCGACTATGTCGCCCTGTTCGACGAGAAGAGCGGCAAGCTGGACCTGCAGGGCTGGGTGACCCTGACCAATACCTCGGGCACGACCTACGAGAACGCCGAGGTGCAGCTGGTGGCCGGCAACGTCAGCAGCGGCGGGCGGCCGGGCTATCCGCAGCAACCGCGCGGCCCGGCCGGGGTGACGTCGGCCGGCAAGGGCGGCGTCGGTCCCCAGCCCGTGGCCCTGGCCGACTACTACCTCTACCCCCTGGCCGAGCGCACCACGATCGCCCAGAACCAGACCAAGCAGGTCAGCTTCCTCGACATCCTCGGGGCCCCGGCGGCCAAGGTCTACCGCGTCGGCTTCAACTGGTTCCAGAGCCAGGAACAGCCGGTCTCGGCCGAAGTCCTGCTGGAGTTCGGCGCCGTCTCGGCCGGCAAGGTCGCCAGCCCGATGCCGGCCGGCACCGTGCGGGTCTACATGCGCGACCAGGCCGGCGATCCCAAGTTCATCGGCGAGAACGCCATCGGCCACACCCCCGCCGGCTCGACCCTGTCGATCAAGACCGGCGACGCCTTCGACGTCACCCTGCAGCCGGCCATCGTCAGCACCGAGGACCTCGGCAAGAAGGGCACGCGCTGGACGATGAAGTACGTCCTGCGCAACGCCAGGCCGGAGCCCGTCGAGGTCAGCGTCCGCCAGGGCGGCCTGTGGATCAACGGCAAGGTGCTGAAGGAAAGCCACCCCAGCAAGCGGCTCGACTACAACACCCTCGACTGGACCGTGCCCGTGCCCGCCAACGGCGAGACCGAACTGACCTTCACGCTCGAGACCGGGTACTAGGTCCATGACCTCCGCGCGGGCCCTGGCGGCGACGCTGCTGGCGCTGAGCCTGTGCCTGCCGGCCCAGGCGCAGGCGCCGGCCCGCGTGGTCTCGTCCGGCCCCGAGAAGACGGCCATCGCCGTCTACCAGGACCCCGGTTCGCGGGGCGACAACTTCACCGACTACGACAGCTACTATTTCGACGGCCAGTCGGGCCTGGCCCAGGTCACCGAATGGCGGACCATCGATGTGCCGGCCGGGGTCAGCGTCATCCGCTTCGAGGGCGTCGCCGAGGGCATCGTGCCGCACACCGCCGCCATCGACGGCCTGCCCGCCCGCCTGCTGGAGCGCAACCAGGACTTCGACCTGATGAGCCCGGGCTCGCTGATCGCCAAGTCGGTGGGGGGAAAGGTCACCCGCGTGCGCACCGACCGGGTCACCGGCAAGGAGGTGCGCGAGGAGGCCATCCTGCGCTCGGGACCGAGCGGCGTCGTGCTCGACCTGGACGGCCGCATCGAGGCCCTCGACTGTTCCGGCGTCGCCGAGCGGCTGGTGTTCGACGGCCTGCCCGACGGCCTGTCGGACCGCCCGACGCTGTCGCTGAAGGTCCACGCCGACCGGCCAGGCCGCTATCGCGTGCGGCTGACCTACCTCGCCGTCGGAGTGTTGTGGGCGGCCAACTATGTCGCCCGGCTCAACGACGACGGCACCCTCGACCTGACCGGCTGGATCACCCTGAAGAACAATGGCCGCACCGGCTTCACCGACGCCTTCACCCAGGTGGTGGCCGGCGATGTCGAGCGCCAGCCGGACACCGAGGCGACGGTGGCGGAGATCATCCCGACCAGCCCGCGCTGCTGGCCGATGGATACGACGACCCGGGGACGCCCGCCCCCGCCGCCGCCGCCAGCCCCGCCGGCGCCCGGCTACGGGGGCACGGTCTCGGAACTGGTCATCACCGCCCGGAAGCGGGAGGAAGCGATCCAGGACGTCCCTATCGCCGTTATGGACATGGAGTCTTTGGAGCCCAGGGTCGGTGACCTGGGCGACTACAAGCTCTACACCCTGGCCTTTCCGACCACCGTCGCCGCCCAGCAGACCAAGCAGGTGTCGCTGCTGCAGCGGCGCGGGGTGAAGTATGAGCGGGTCTACATCTACCGCACCAGCCCGGGCGATTCCTTCGATCCCGAAGAGGCCATCCAGCCGACCACGGTGATGTTCCGCACCCGCAACCTGGCAACCAACGGCCTCGGCGTCGCCCTGCCCGGCGGCAATCTGAAGGTGATGGCCCGGGACGACCGGGGACGGCCGTTGCTGGCCGGCGAAGGCGATTTCCGCAACACCGGCCTGGGCGCGCCCCTCGAGATGGACATCGCCGAGACCGCCGAGGTCGAGGTCATGCCGCGCCTCGTGAAGGAGGAAGAGCTGAAGAACGACAGCCAGCGCTACAGCTACGAGGTGACGGTCATCAACCACCGCGCCGCGCCTTCGCGGTTCGAACTGCGGCTGAACAGCTGGGACACATTCAAGGTGTCCCGCGCCTCCCCGCGGCATGAGATGAAGCCGGCCGGCGCGGTCTGGGCCCTGACCCTCAAGCCCGGTGAGACGCGGATCATCCGTTACCGCGTCACGACCTTCGATTGAGACCGGCCCGCGCCCTGACGGCGGCGCTGCTGGCGCTCGGTCTTGCCCTGCCGGCCCAGGCGCAGGCGCCGGCCCGCGTGGTCTCGGCCGGCCCCGAGAAGACGGCCATCGCCATCTACCAGGATCCCGCCGCGCAAAGCGAAGATTTCACCGACTACGAAAGCTACTGGTTCGACGGCGAGACGGGGCTGGCCTCGGTAACCGAGTGGCGGACCATCGACCTGCCGGCGGGCGAGAGCGTCATCCGTTTCGAGGGCGTGGCCGAGGGCATCGTCCCCCAGACCGCCGCCATCGACGGCCTGCCCGCGCGGCTGGTCGAGCGGAACCACGACTTCGACCTGATGAGCCCCGGCTCGCTGATCGCCAAATCGGTCGGCGACCGCGTCACCCGGGTGCGCACCGACCGGGTGACCGGCAAGGAGGTGCGCGAACAGGCCATCCTGAGATCCGGGCCGGACGGCGTGGTGCTCGACTTCGACGGCCGCATCGAGGCGCTCGACTGCGCCGGCGGCCCCGAACGGCTGGTGTTCGAGCGCCTGCCACCCGAACTGTCCGACCGTCCGACCCTGTCACTGCGCGTTCGGGCCGACACGGCCGGCCGCCATCGGGTGCGGCTGTCCTACATGACCGTCGGCGTCCTGTGGGCGGCCAACTATGTCGCCAAACTCAACGAAGACGGCACCCTCGATCTGACCGGCTGGATCACCATCCGGAACGATGGTCGCACCGGCTTCTCTGACGCCCTCACCCAGGTGGTGGCCGGCGATGTCGAGCGCGATGCCGACACGGTGGCGACCGTGGCCGAAGTCACACCGACCGCCCAGCGCTGCTGGCCGATGGACACGACCACCCGCTCTCCGCCGCGGATGCTGTTCGCGCCGCCGGTCAGCAAGGATGAAGTTCAACCCGGCGGCGATGTCAGCGCGCTCGTGGTCACCGGCAGCCGCATCAAGCGTTCTGAGTTCAACAGCGCCGCGCCGATCGAGGTGATGTCCCAGGAGGCCCTGGTCAGCAATCTGGGCGACTACAAGCTCTACACCCTGCCCTTCGCGACCACCGTCGACGCCAACCAGACCAAGCAACTTCTGATGCTGCAGCGGAATGGCGTGAAGTACGAGCGGGTCTATGTCTACCGGATCTATCCGGGCGACTCTTACGAACCGGAAGAGGCGATCCAGCCGGCCACCATCCTGTTCCGCACCCGGAACAAGGCCGCCAACAATCTGGGCCTCTCGCTGCCCGGCGGCCAGATGAAGGTGATGGCCCGGGACCAGAAGGACCGCCCGCTGCTGGTCGGGGACGGCCGCTTTCGAAACACCGGGCTCGGGGCTCCGCTGGAATTCGATATCGGCGAGACCGTCGAAGTCGAGGTCATCCCGCGCCTGGTCACACAGGAAGCGCTGAACGACACCGGCCGGCGCGACACCTACGAAGTCAGCGTCATCAACCACCGCGCCGTGCCTTCGCGGTTCGAACTGCGGCTGAACAGCTGGGCGAAATTCAAGGTCTCCCATGCCACGCCGCGCTTCCAGATGAAGCCGGCCGGCGCGGTCTGGGATCTGAAGCTCAAGCCCGGCGAGACGCGCGTCATCCGCTACCAGGTGACCACGTTCGATTGACCGGCCCCCGAGCGGGGTTACCGCAGGCCCCCGAGCGCGTTACGTAAGGCACATGGCCAAGCCTCCCCCCAAGACCTCGAAGTCTCCCAAGCCCGTCCGCGCTCCCCAGGGTCTGCCCGACAAGGACACCCTGATCGCCTTCCTGCGCGAGGCCGGCGAGGCCGGAAAGGCCGATATCGCCCGTCACTTCGGGCTGAAGGGCGCCGACCGCCGGGCCCTGCGCGAGATGCTGCGCGAACTGGAAGCCAAGGGCGATCTGGGCAAGCGCGGCCGCCGCGGCTTCGCCGAGGCCGGCGCCCTGCCGCCCGTGGGGGTGGCCGAAGTGGTCGAGCGGGACACCGACGGCGACCTCTATGTGCGCCTCTCCAAGGGCGGCGACGACGCGCCGCTGGCCCGGCTGGCCCCGGATGCGGCCGAGAAGACCGCCGGCGCCCCCGGGCTCGGCGACAAGCTGCTGGTCCGCTACGAGCGGCTGGAGACCGGAGAGATCGAGGCCCGGGTCATCAAGCGGCTGGGCCAGAGCGCCCACAAGATCCTCGGCGTCATCCGCAAGCAGCGCCGCGAGATCCGCGTCGAGCCCGTCGATCGCAAGAGCCGCGATGTCCTGCTGCTCTCCGAACACGACGGCCGCGACCTGAAGGACGGCGACCTGGTCGTCGCCCAGATCCAGCTCAGTGGACCGCGCGAACGCTACGGCCCCAAGAACGGCAAGCTGCTGGAGGTGGTCGGCCGTGAGGACGAGCCGCGCGCCGCCTCCCTGATCGCCATCCACGCCCACGGCATCCCCACCGGCTTCAGCCCGCAGGCCGAAGCCGAGGCGGAAGACGCGAAGGAACCGACCCTCAAGGGCCGCGAGGACCTGCGCGACCTGCCTCTGATCACCATCGACCCCTCCGACGCCCGCGACCACGACGACGCGGTCTTCGCCCATCCCGACGACGACGCCCGCAACGAAGGCGGCTGGGTGGTCTGGGTGGCCATCGCCGACGTCGCCGCCTACGTCCGCCACGGCACGGCGCTGGACGCCGAGGCCCGTGAGAAGGGCAACTCCACCTACTTCCCAGACCGGGTCGAGCCGATGCTGCCCGAGCGGCTGTCGGCCGGCCTGTGCTCCCTGCGCGAGGGCGAAAACCGGGCGACCATGGCCGTGCGCATGGTCTTCGGGGCCGACGGCAAGAAGCGCAGCCACCGCTTCGTGCGCGGCCTGATGCGCTCGGCCGCCAAGCTCTCCTACGAACAGGCCCAGGACGCCATCGACGGCCGCCCGGACGACAAGACTGGTCCCCTGCTGGACAGCATCCTGAAACCCCTCTGGGCCGCCTACCACGTCATGCTGAAGGGCCGTCGCGCCCGCTCGCCCCTGGCCATCGAGAGCGACGAGCGCCGCATCCGCTTCAACCCGGAAGGCGAGATCGTCTCCATCGAACGCCGCCGCAGCCTGGAGGCCCACCAGCTCATCGAGGAGATGATGGTGCAGGCCAACGTCTGCGCCGCCGAGACCCTGGAGCAGAAGAAGACGCCGCTGATCTACCGCGTCCACGACACCCCCTCGATGGAGAAGATGCAGTCGCTGGGCGAGTTCCTAGAGACGCTGGGCATCTCCTGGAGCAAGGGCGAGGCGCCGCGCACCGACCGCTTCAACAAGCTGCTGGCCGAGACCCGCGAGGGGCCGCACGCCCCGATCGTCAACGAGGTGGTCCTGCGCACCCAGATGCAGGCCCACTACAACAGCGACAACATCGGCCACTTCGGCCTGAACCTGGCCAAATACGCCCACTTCACCAGCCCGATCCGCCGCTATGCCGATCTGATCGTCCACCGGGCCCTGATCCGGGCCCTGGGCCTGGGCGACGACGGCCTGACCGATGGCGACATCAGCCAGATCAAGGACACGGCGGAGAAGATCACCTTCGCCGAGCGCCGCAGCATGGCGGCCGAGCGCGACGCCACCGACCGCTATGTCGCCAGCTTCCTGGCCGACCGCGTGGGCGCGACCTTCCCGGGCCGCATCACCGGGGTGACGAGGTTCGGCCTGTTCGTGCGGCTGGAGGAGACCGGCGCCGACGGCCTGGTCCCGGTCTCGACCCTCGGCGAAGAATACTTCGTCCACGACGAGCGCCTGCACGCCCTGGTCGGCGAACGCTCCGGGGCCCGCTGGCCGCTCGGCATGGCCGTCGAGGTCAAGCTGCGCGAGGCCACCCCCGTCACCGGCGGCCTCCTCTTCGAAATGCTTTCGGAGCCCGCCAAGGCCGACCCCAACGCCCCCAGACCCCGCCTCGGCGTCCGCCGCCAGTTCAAGGACGGCGGCAATACCCGCGGCGGCCCACCCCGCAAGGGCGGCCCGGGGTTCTCGCGGTCGCCGGGGAAGCCGGGTGGCAAGAAGCGGCGGTAGCACCCCAACTCTGTCATCCTCCGGCCGCGAAGCGGACCGGAGGACCCAAGGCGGCTCTGGAAAGACTCCCGGCAATCTTCACCCGGATAGTTGGGTCCCCCGGTTCCCGCTCCGCGGGCCCGGAGGATGACAGCGTTTGGTTGGAGCGCGTGATTCACTTGCTCCCGGCGCTGCTTCAGGCTCCCATGCCCCCAAACCCCGGGGGCCACACCATGAAGCGCCAAGCCATCCTCACCGCAGCCATCGCGGCAACCCTCCTCGCCGCCCCCGCCCTGGCCAACGACTCCACCGCCGAACTCGCCGCCGGCGGCCTCATCCTCAAGACCACCGACAGCATCGAGATGCGGTCCGAGGACCTCTTCATCAGCCAGAAGGAAGTGGTCGTGAAGTACCGCTTCCAGAACACCTCGGCCGCCCCGGTCAGCACCGTCGTCGCCTTCCCGATGCCCGACATCGGCGGCGAGGGCTTCTTCGAGAGCGACAACGGCCTGCCCAGCGACGACGCCACCAACCTTCTGCAGTTCCACACCCTGGTCGACGGCAAGCCGGTGAAGGCGCAGGTCGAGCAGAAGGCCATCGTGAAGGGCGTCGACCGCACCGCCTGGCTCAAGGCCCACGGCATCCCGCTGGCCGCCCACCGCCCCGAGGCCGGCAAGGCGCTCGACGCCCTTGGCAAGGCCGACAAGGACGAGGCCGTGCGCCTCGGCATCGCCTGGATCAGCGAATACGACGCCGGCAAGGGCTGGGAGTCGCACGCCGAGCCGGCCTGGGTGCTGAAGACCACCTTCTACTGGACCCAGGTCTTCCCGGCCGGGAAGATCGTCGAGGTCGAGCACCGCTACATCCCCGCCGTCGGCGGCAGCGTCGACACCATCGTCGGCATGTCCTCGGACGACGCCGAGTTCCGCGCCACCATCGACGCCGAGCGCAAGAAGTACTGCGTCGATCAGAGCTTCCTCGCCGCCCTCAACAAGGCCAGGCCCAAGGCCGAGGGCTCGATGAGCGGCTACACCGAAAAGCGCATCGGCTACGTCCTGAAGACCGGCGCCAACTGGGCCAAGCCGATCGGCGACTTCCGCCTGGTGATCGACAAGGGCGCACCCGACAACCTGGTCAGCTTCTGCGCCACCGGCGTCAAGAAGATCGCCCCGACCCGGTTCGAGGTCGTCAAGAAGGACTATCGCCCGGACAGCGACCTGGAAATCCTCATCCTCGAACCGCTGCGCGCCGAGTAACGGGCGACATACCCCAGATTCAAAACGCGCCGAGCGACCTGTCCGGGCCCATCGTTCGCGCCGCGCTCGCGTCCAACCGTGGAGGTAGGACAACGATAGGCTTTCGGTGGGTGAAAAGACGGTTGTGGAGCGGCGAATTGGCAGATTCGGGTGGTCCCAAAGGCGGTATCGGATGGGTGTTATTTCATTGAAATAACTGCGGAATATTTTCACGGCCGATGCTATAATCAGCTTCGCTTCGACCGACGCCGCCTTTTGGCGCGCTCCGCCCGGCGACCACCCTCTCCTGCCGCTTCGCAACGACATACTTTCGCCGGGCCGCCAGCCCCGTACACTGCCGCCCATGACGAAACCGATCCTCGATCCCAACTACGACCCGCGCAGCGACGGCGCCATGCGCGACGGCGGCAAGGCGATCCGGCCGCGCCATGCGGCGACGCTGATCGTGGTGCGACGGGATGCGGAGAAGCCGCGGCTGCTGATGGGCCGTCGGGCCAAGGGCCACGCCTTCATGCCGTCCAAATGGGTGTTCCCGGGCGGCCGGGTCGATCGCGGCGACTTCACCGCCCCTTCGGCCAGCGAGCTCGATCCGGACGTCGAAGCCAAGCTGGCGCTGACCCTGCGCCACAAGTCCCCCGCCCTGCCCCGCGCGCTGGCCATGGCGGCGGTGCGCGAGACCTTCGAGGAGGTCGGCCTGCTGCTGGCCAAACCTGCCCCCACCCGGCCCGGCGCCGGCCCTTGGCGCGAGTTCCTGGCCCAGGGCGCGGCCCCCGACCTGGCGGCCCTGAGCTTCGTGGCCCGGGCCATCACCCCGCCCTACCGGCCGCGCCGCTTCGACGCCCGCTTCTTCATGGCCGACGCCGAGGCCCTCGTCAGCCTGGAGCGCCAGCCCGACTGCGGCGAGCTGGACGAGATCGCCTGGGTCGACCTCGACGAGGCCCTGGCCCTGGACCTGCCCAACATCACCCGCTTCGTCGTCGCTGAGGTGGCCGAACGGCTGACCGGCGCCGAGCGACCGGCGCCCTTCATGCGCTTCCTGCAGGGCGCCCGGCGGCTGGACTACCTGTGACCGACCCGAAATCCCTGCCCGTCCGCCCAAGGCATGCCGCCAGCCTGATCCTGCTGCGCGGGACCGGGCGAAACGCCCAGGTGCTGATGGGCAAGCGCCCCCGCAAATCGCGCTTCGCCCCCGACGTCTTCGTGTTTCCGGGCGGTGCGGTCGATCCGGCCGACCGGGAGCGGCCCAGACACCTGTCGCCGCTCTGCGCCCGCCTGACCCATGCGCCGGGCCGCCTGGCCGGCGCCCTGGCGGCGGCGGCCGTGCGCGAAACCTTCGAGGAGACCGGCCTCACCCTGCCCGACGACGCGCCCCTGACCCTGGCGGCCCGGGCCATCACCCCGACCAACAGCCCGGTCCGCTTCCACGCCCGCTTCTTCAAGGCCGACGCCGCCGACATGACCGGAACCCTGGCCGACTCGGACGAGCTGTCCGAACTCGCCTTCCGCCCCCTGCCCGAGGCGCGGCGGCTGCCGCTTTTCGATATCACCGAGGCCATCCTCGACGCCCTGATGGCCGACGACCCGCCGTTCCTGTTCACCTACCGATACGGCAAGGCGCGGCTGAAGACCCTGATCTAGGGCAGCGGCTTCGTCAGGTCGAACTCGACCCGGAAATGGCGATTCGGCCGGCGCAGTTCGTAGGCGAAGACCGTGTCGGTCAGCTCCAGGGCCCAGACATTGCTCACGGACGCCGGATTGCCCTTTTCCTGGAAGAGCGTCTTCGAAAAGGCGTCGGCCGGAAACTCCATCCGGGTCCATTGCTCTGGGCCGACGGTGTCGCCGCCGTACTGGGACAGCACATCTTCCGTGCCGTCCTCATGCCGGTGATCGTGTTTGAGCCTGAGCTGGGCCCCGCTCAGCCGCGTGATGACCCAGGTCCGGGACCGGTCCTCGTCGATGCTGAAGGGGATTCGCACCGTATCGGCGCTGCAGTCGGCCACTCGCATGACCAGCCGCTTGCCTGCAAAGTCCTTGTCGGCCGGATCGGTCGTCACGACCCGTCCTTCATAGGCCTTGCCGCACAGGCGCTTCAAACCATCGAAAAACAGCCCTGGTTTGGGCAGGACTTCGGCCTGAACCGGCCAGGCGGAGGCGATCAGCAGGAGGGCGACGATCAGGAAACGCTTCATCCGCCGACCCTATGCGCCACAGGCGTTGACTTCCAGCGATCCATGCGTATGTTCCGCGCCTCGCGAGAATTCGGCCCTGCGGCCATGAGGACATTGCTATGGCCAAACCGGCATCCATCAAGATCCGCCTGAACTCCACGGCGGATACCGGCTTCTTCTACGTCACCAAGAAGAACGCCCGCACCAAGACCGAGAAGATGGTCCTGAAGAAGTACGACCCCGTCGTGCGCAAGCACGTCGAGTTCAAGGAAGGCAAGATCAAGTAAGCTGTCCAAGCCACTGGATTTGGAAACGCCCGGCTTCACCGCCGGGCGTTTTGCTGTGTGGGGTTCAGCGCTTGTCCTTGGGGGGACGGGTGCCGATGAACGGCTTCTGGGTGGTCGGCAGGCTCCAGAACAGACCCATCACCGTCAGGCCCAGCAGGCCGAGCATGGCGAAGGTGATCACGGTCAGATGGGGCGTGTAGCCCTCGCCCGGCAGGGAATCGATGTGGCGAAAGGTCGATCCCCAGAGCGCCAGCAACATGGCGCCCCAGCCGGCGCTGAGCATACGGGCCCTGGTGCTGCTGCTTCCCCGCAGGACAAGCCAACCGGCCAGCGTCAACAGGATGCCGGCCAGGATATCGTCGATCCAATAGGGCCACCACAGGGTGTTGACCGCCTGCCGGACGACGCTGACGCCGGTCGCAACCGGTCCGAGACATACGGCGATCCAGGCGGACCTCGTTCGCGTTTCCATCCCCAGCCGCCCCTTCGGAACACCGCGTTTCGTTGAGCAGTCGCTTGGCCGCGACCCGACCATTTCCGTATTAGGTCAGCCCCCTAGGAAATCCAGAGAATACTACCCCTGAAATGGGTAGTCGAATGTCGTGCCTCAGACCAACCTGTGGACTGATACCGCGGTTACATCGATAGGCCAATTTCAGGCCGCGCGGGCGATAACCCGGTTCCGGCCGGCGTGCTTGGCCTCGTAGACCGCGCCGTCCGCCCGCTTGAGCAGGGTCTCGGGGGTATCAAGGTCGGTGACCGTGCTGGCCACCCCGACCGAGATGGTCACGGTCAGCAGTTCCTTGCCGCCCGCCACCCGGAAGGGCGAGCCGGCGACATGCAGCCGGATGCGCTCGGCGATCCGCTCGGCGTCAGCCAGGCGGGTGCCGGGCATGATCACCGTGAACTCCTCGCCGCCATAGCGGCAGGGCAGGTCGACGGCCCGGACATTGGTCGCCAGCCGCACCGCGAACTCGCGCAGCACCTCGTCGCCGGCGTCATGGCCGAAGCTGTCGTTGATCTTCTTGAAGTGATCGATGTCGATCATCAGGGCGGCCACCGGCTCGCCCCCCATGCTGGCCCGCTTCACCAGGGCTGCCAACTGGGTCTCCATGTAGCGGCGGTTATGCAGGCCGGTCAGCTGATCGGTGACGGCCAGCTCCAGCGAATGGTCGAGGTTCTGGCGCAGGAAGTCGGTGTAGCGCTTGCGCTTGATCTGGGTGCGGGCCCGGGCCGACAGCTCCTGCGGATCAATGGGACGGGTCAGGATGTCGTTGACGCCGATCTCCAGCGCCTTGACCAGCCGCGGCCGGTCGTCGGGATCGACGATGACCAGCACCGGCACGCCCCGACTCTGCTCGTCCGAGCGCAGAGCGGCGCAGAAGCGCAGGCCGTCGAAGGCCTTGGCGGCAGCGTTGACGATGATGATGTCGACCGGCCCGCGGGCGGTCTGCAGGGCTTTGTCGTAGTCGCTCTCGACCACGGGGCGATGCTCGACGGCCAGCTCGCTGGCGATCCGCTGCGACTGGCGCTCGTTGTCGTCGACGATCAGGATGCGGCCGCCAACCCCGCCCAGGCGGGCGGCGGCGCCGGCGATGACGCCCATGCGGCGACCCGATTCCTCGCGCTGGCGCAGTTCGTCGATGACCAGCTTCAGGCGGGTGAGGCTGCGCACCCGGGCGAACATCATCACATCGTCGATCGGCTTGGTCAGGAACTCGTCCGCCCCGGCCTCGAGCCCCTCGATGCGATCGGACCGGCCGTCGAGGGCGGTGACCAGCACGACGGGGATGTGGCGGGTTTCCGGATCTTCCTTCAACCGGCGGCAAACCTGGAAGCCGTCCATGCCGGGCATCATGACATCGAGCAGGACGATATCGGGCTTTTCCTTGGCGGCGATGGCCAGGGCCGTCGGCCCGTCGCAGGCGGTCAGCACCTCGTAGTACTCGGCCGTCAGCTTGGCCTCGAGCAGGCGGACGTTCGCCTCGATATCGTCGACTACGAGAATACGTGCACTCATCGCCCTACCCCAGGAAGCGGCGGATGGTGTCCAGGAAGTGGGACACCGAAATCGGTTTGGAGATGTAGGCCTCGCAGCCGCCTTCGCGGATACGCTCTTCATCGCCCTTCATGGCAAAGGCTGTTACGGCGATGACCGGAATATGGCTGAGCTCATCATCTTCCTTCAGCCATTTGGTCACTTCCAGGCCGCTGATCTCCGGCAGCTGGATGTCCATCAATATCAGGTCCGGCCGGTGCTCGCGGGCCAGCGACAGCGCGGACAGGCCCTCGCGCGTCTGAAGAGTTTCATACCCTTGCGCGTCGAGCAGGTCGTGGAAGAGCTTCATGTTGAGCTCGTTATCCTCGACGATGAGGACCTTCTTCGCCATCTAGCGTTGGACCTTAAGACCGGAATGCGTGCGAAATGGACTCACCTGAGTCCTTTTCCATGCAGCCAGATCGCACGAATATCCTTAAGCCTGCGCTAATCGTGACCACGCTCGAAACCCTCACCGCCGCTGAAGCCGCCCAGGCCGTCCCGGTCGATCCGGCGCGGCCGCTGCTGATCGTCGACGTCGACGAGGTGCTCGCCCACTTCATGCAGGGCTTCGAGACCTTCGTCGGCCGCCACGGCTACGAGATGCGGATCGACCGCTTCGCCCTGTTCCAGAACGTCTACAAGGTCGGCTCGCACGAGAGCGTGGACATGCCGACCGGCAAGATCCTGTTCGACGACTTCTTTCGCGACGGGGCCGACGACCTGGCGCCGGTGGACGGCGCGGCCGGCGCCCTGGATCGGTTGAGCGCCGAGATGACCGTGCTGATCCTGACCAACGCCCCCGATCACGGACGCGCCGCCCGCATGGGCTGGCTGCGCACCCACGGCCTGCACTATCCGATGATCATCAACAGCGGCCTCAAAGGGCCCATCGTCCGCGACCTGGCGGCCCGGACGACCGGCAAGGTCGGTTTCATCGATGACCTGCTGCCCAACCTGGAATCGGTGGCGGCCGACGCCCCGGAGGTTCTGCGCTTCCAGATGATCGCCGACGAACGCCTGCGGCCCTTCGCGCCGACGGATCCGGCCCGGCATGCCTGGGCCGACGACTGGGCGGGGATGGAGCCGGCGATCAGGGCCGGGTTGCTGGACTAGTCCTCGGTCGCTTTGAACCGCAACGGAATACGCACTGTTCGACCAGCTGTCGGAGTACCCGAGGCGGTCTCCAGCCCCAGTCGGAAATAGCGAGGCAGTTTCGCCACCACGCCAGCATAAGCATCAGGGGGCGGCGGACCAAGGACGATGCAGTCCGTCAACGATCCGTCATCCTGAACGCGGCAGACGAGGGTTACAGAGAAGTCGTCACGGTGCAGTTCATTTCGGAGGGACGCAGAAACCTCCTCCCCTGAGGGTTTGCGAACCCAAACAACCTCACCCGGGTCAAGCGGCCCAAGGCCTTGCATGGCTGCAAGCACAGAGAATATCACCGCGATCATGGCATTAGACTACTGACGTAATTTAACTTTACAAGCCATCCGTCGCGCCGCCTTTGGTTGTTATTTTACCACTTCCCTTGTTCGTTGACTCTGGTTCTGAGCCCGCGCCATAGTGCGGCCAACGCGGACCGAGCAGGTCGCGCACATGTCAGCTTTTCCCACTCGCCATTCTAACAGGCGCGCCCCTCCATCGCGCCGGGGGATCACCTATGTCCACGCCACAGACCGCCCAGGTCTTCATCACCAACACCACCGACGGCACGGCCAAGATCCAGCTGTGGCACAACAACAGTGACTACGGCACCGAGAGCGCGACCTGGACCGCCGCGCCGGGCCAGACCGTCGGACCGTTGACCGTGCATTTCAACACCGGTTGGGGCTCTTTCACCGTTCTCGACTACTGGGCCTGCGAGATCGTGGTCACCGGCGGATCGACGCCCGGCCGCTTCGAGAGCACAGGCATCCTGCAGTACTCCAGCTGGAAGGAATACCAGCTGCAGGGCAAGGACGCCGGCCAGAACCTGATGTTCACGGTCAGCAGCACCAGCTTCTTCATCAACCTGAAGTCCGGCGGCGGCTCGACGCCGATGAACCCGGTCGCGCGGCTCTCGGCCCAGGCCTGGCTGACCAACAACACCGGCGGCAACGCCACCCTGACCCTGTTCCACAACAACAGCACCGACGGCACCCAGAGCGCCACCTGGACGGCGGCGCCGGGCCAGACGGTGGGCCCATTGACCGTCTATTTCCGCGTGGGGCTGAACGTCGGATTCGTGCTCGACTACTGGGCGGTCAAGGCGGCGGTGAAGGACGGGCCGAACCCGGGCATCTATACCTCCAGCGGCTTCGCCAGCATCACCAACTGGAAGGAATGCCAGCTGCAGCAGGGGGACGTGAACCAGAACCTGCCGCTGACCGTCGATCTGAGCAGCTTCGCCATCAACCTGCCCTCCGGCGGCTGTTCGGCCGGCATGGTCAAGACCGGCCCCTACACGGTGATCGACAACGTCTTCGTGCTGATGCTGGAGAACCACTCGTTCGAGAACGTCTTCGGTCAGTCGGATATTCAGGGCATCACCCGCGCCCCGCCGGGAACGACCAACAGCTACGACAGCAGCAACTACCCCAACAGCCCCAACCCGGCCATCGTCCAGAACGATCCGGTCGGGCCCAACGCCCCGTTCGCCATGCCGACCGACCCAGGCCACGAGTGGTTCGATACCCTGGAACAGCTGCTGGGGCCCGAATGGGGCGTGCAATACACTGGGCCCAACAAGCAGACCCGCACGCCCTGGACCGCCTACAACCAGCCGGTGGTGAACACCGGCTTTGTCAGCAACTACGCCACGACGGTCACCGAGATCACCTCGAACAATCCCAGCAAGCCGACCTCGACCGAGTACGGCGATCCGATGCTGGGCTTCACCACCCAGACCGACCTGCCGGTGATCTATGCCCTGGCGACGGAGTTCGCGATCTGCGACTCCTGGCACGCTTCGGTGCCGGGACCGACCTGGCCCAACCGCTTCTTCGTGCACGGCGCCTCCTCGGGCGGCTGGGCCGACTCTCCCAGCAGCCTGCAGACCGTGGCCTGGGAAACGCCCGGCGGCGGCTTCGTCTATCCGAGCGGCGCATCGATCTATGACCGGCTGTCGGCGGCCGGGCTGTCGTGGCGGGTATATGTCGACGAGAACGGGCCGGTGTTCGGCGGCATTCCGCAGGTCGCGGCGCTGCAGGGCATCACCTACAAGGTCAACACCAACAATTTCGGCAGTTTCGCTCAGGACGTGCAGGGCCCCTACCCCTACGCCTACACCTTCATTGAGCCCAACTACGGCGACACCACCGGCGGCTCCTACGAAGGCGGCTCCTCGCAACATCCGATGGATTCGATGGCCGGCGGCGAAGGGCTGATCAAGGCCACCTACGAGGCGATCCGCAACTCGCCGCTGTGGGAACGCAGCCTGCTGATCATCACCTATGACGAGCACGGCGGCTTTTACGACAGCGTGCAGCCCCAGGCCGCGCCGCAGCCGAACGACGGCAGCCCGCAGGACCTGAAGATCAACGGCGGCGGCTTCCTGTTCGACTGGTACGGGGTGCGGGTTCCGGCGGTGCTGGTCTCGCCGCTGATCCCCAGGGGGGTGGTCGACAAGACCCTCTACGACCATGCCTCGGTGCCCGCGACCCTGGAGGCGCTGTTCGGCCTGCAGCCGATGACCGCCCGCGACGCCGCCGCCAACACCGTGCTGGCCCAGCTGTCGCTGACGACCCCGCGCACCGACTGTCCGACGGTCCTGCCCGCCGTCGCGCCGGAGCCGCCGCGCGCGGCCCCGCCCGTCGATCCGAATGCCCCCCTGCCGCAGGATGGAAACACCATCGGCTTCATCAGGGTGCTGGCCAAGACCGACGTCGATCTGGCGCGGGGCGATCCGGCCGAGGTGGCGGCGATCGAGGCGCAGGTGGCCGCGATCACCACGGTCGGCGAGGCGGAAGCCTATGGCCGCCAGGTCATCGCCAAGGCCGCCGCGGCCCAGGCGGCGGTCAATCCGGCCTCGACCGCGCCACCGCCGGCTCCGCCCCGGGCGGACTGACCGGGGCTAGTCCTTCTGCTCATGCCCGGGAAACGGCTCGGCGTTGAGCAGGCGGGCGAGGTGCGCCGCATTGTCGGCCACCATGGCGGCGGTCTTGGCCACCTTCTCGGGGGTCTTCTTCAGATCCTTGAAATCGACAGAGCCCATGGCTTCGCCGACCCAGTAGCAGGCGGCGACGGCGGGGATGGTGAATCCGACGTCGTTCAACGCCTGGAAGACCTCGGCCGAGGTATGGTGGGCGCCGTCCTCGTTGCCGACCACGGCGCAGACGGCGACCTTGCCGTAGGAGGGCATACGGCCCTGCTCGTCGGTCTCGCTCAGGAAGGCGTCCAACCGTTCAAGCACCCGCTTGGCGACGCTGCTCGGCTGGCCCATCCAGATCGGTCCGCCGAGGATCAGGATGTCGGCGGCGAGGATTTTCTTGCGAATGGCCGGCCAGTCGTCGCCCTTGCCTTCGTCGGAGGTCACGCCAGGCAGGACATTATGGGCGGCGACGCGGATGATCTTCGCGACCTCGACGCCGCAGCGTTCGAAGTCCTTTCGCATCAGGTCGAGAATGGCGTCAGTCGAACTGTCGCCGTCACGCTTGAGGGTGCAGTTGAGGGGTTGAGCCTTGAGCGCCATGGGTCGTCTCGCCGTTGAAGGTCGAGGTTAGACGCGCAGAGGCGGTTGGCTGTTCCCTCAGTCCTTCTTGCTCAGTCTGGCGACAAGGCTCGACGTATCCCACCGGTTACCGCCCAGAGCCTGCACCTCGGCGTAGTAACCGTCGACCAGCCTGGTCATCTCCAGCGTCGCCCCCTTGGTCACCGCTTCGTCGAGCACCAACCCAAGGTCCTTGCGCATCCAGTCGACCGCGAAGCCGAAGTCGAACTTGCCCTGCACCATCGTCGCCCAGCGGTTGTCCATCTGCCAGGACTGGGCGGCGCCCTTGCTGATGGCGTCGAACACCGCCTGCGGGTCCACCCCGGCCCGGTCGCAGAAGTGCACCGCCTCGGCCAGGCCCTGGACAACGCCGGCGATGCAGATCTGGTTGGCCATCTTCGCCAGCTGGCCGTGCCCCGGACCGCCAATGCGCTTGATGGCCTTGGCGTAGGCGCCGATGACGGGCTCCGCCTTCGCCAGGGCCGCCTCGTCGCCGCCGACCATGATGGTCAGCTGGCCGTTCTCCGCCCCCGCCTGGCCGCCGCTGACCGGCGCATCCAGGAAGACGCGGCCGGAGGCCTCGGCAAGATCGGCCATCTCCCGGGCCACCTTGGCCGAGATGGTGGTGTGGTCGACGACGATGCCGCCGTAGTTCATCGAATCGAGGATGTCGAAGACGACGCTGCGCACGTCGTCGTCGTTGCCGACGCACAGGGCCACGAGGTCGCAGGCGTGGACCGTCTCGTTCAGGGTCAGCCCCGCCCGACCGCCGTAGGTCTCGACCCAGCGCAGCGCCTTGGCCGGCGAGCGATTGTAGACACTGACCTCATGCCCGGCCCTGGCCAGATGGCCGGCCATCGGAAAACCCATGACCCCGAGGCCGACAAACGCGACTTTCATTCCGCGACTCCAACTAAAGGAAACACCATCTTAACGCGCCCGCGCGAGGTTGCCCCATCAAGGTTAAGCGGGGCGTACAGTATGGCGATCGGGGGCGACCGGCCGATCCTCATCAAGAAGGTGAAGAAGGTAGTCGGCGGGGGTCACCACGGCGGCGCCTGGAAGGTCGCGTACGCCGACTTCGTCACCGCCATGATGGCCTTCTTCCTGCTGATGTGGCTGATCAACACCACGTCCCCCGAGCAGAAGCGCGGCATCGCCGACTATTTCGCACCGGCATCCGTCTCGGCGACCACCAGCGGCTCCGGCGGCATCCTCGGCGGCACGGCGCTGGGCGAGGACGGCTCCAAGGCCAGCGGCTCGCTCGACATCGTCGAGGAACAGAGCCCGGAATCGAAGCCGCAGGAAAATCCCGACCAGAAGAGCGGCGGAGAGCTGTCCGAAACCAGCACCGACGCCCTGCGCAAGGAACTGGAAAAGCGCGACGCCGAGAATTTCGCCTCCGCCGCCCAGAGCCTGCGCCAGGCGCTGCAGGACATGCCGGAGCTGGCCGAGCTTTCCAAGCAGATCCAGATCGACATCACCCCGGAAGGCCTGCGCATCCAGCTGGTCGACCAGGAAGGCCGCTCGATGTTCAAGGAGGGCATGGCCGCCCCCAACGACCGGGCCCGCATCCTGCTGCGGGCCGTCGCCAAGATCGTCAACCAGCTGCCCAACCGGGTGACCGTGTCGGGCCACACGAGCTCCAACGCCGACGGCAGCCGCTCCAGCGGCGACTGGTCGCTGTCGGCGGCCCGCGCCGACCAGTCGCGGCTGATTCTGCAGGGGGCCGGCGTCGACGCCGACCGCATCTATCAGGTGTCCGGCAAGGCCAACTCCGATCCGCTGTATCCGGACGATCCAACTCTGGCGGGAAACCGACGCATAGCCATCGTGCTGCTGCGGGAAGCCCCCGTATTGCCTCCGGATCAGTAGATGAGACGCTCGAACCCCTTGCGCTGTTGGGGTTCATGCCCCCTAATCTCCGTCCAACGGCAGAGCGCGCAAGGCGGGCTCGAAGGGTTGGGCAGGCGAGTCGCGTGACGCATCATTTTCCAGCTTCGGGGAGAATGCGGTTCTTTCTGACCGCCGCGTCGCCCTGCCCCTACCTTCCGGGGCGTGAGGAACGGAAGGTCTTCGCCCACCTTCCCCAGGCCGACGGCGCCGCCATCAACGACAGCCTCACCCAGAGCGGCTTCCGCCGCAGCCAGAACATCGCCTACCGTCCGGCCTGTGAGCTGTGCAACAGCTGCACTTCGGCCCGCATTCCGGTGAAGGACTATGTCTTCACCCGGTCGGAGCGGAAGGTCCTGCGCCGCAACGAGGACCTGCGCCGTCACGTGGTCGAGGCCGAGGCGACGACCGAGCAGTTCGACCTGCTGCGCCGCTATCTGCTGACCCGCCACGCCGACGGCGGCATGGCCGAGATGACCTGGCCCGACTATGTGGCCATGGTCGAGGACACCACGGTCCGCACCCACATCGTCGAGTACCGCACCCCGTCGAAGGACCGCGGTCCCGGCGACCTGCTCGCCTGTGTGCTGATTGACGTGATGGGAGACGGCCTGTCGCTGGTCTACAGCTTCTATGATCCGGACCTGGCCAAGCGCAGCCTGGGCAGCTTCATCGTGCTCGACAACCTGATCCAGGCGGCGATGAACGAGTTGCCGCACGTCTACCTGGGCTACTGGGTGCCGGGCAGCGAGAAGATGACCTACAAGGTTCGCTTCTCGCCGCTGGAGATCCTGCGCCCGAACGGCTGGGGCCTCATCTCCGCTCGCGAGGTCGCCAGAGCCGAGGCCATCCTGGAAGCCAACAAGGCGGCCAAGGGCCCGGATATGCCGAAGCTGGGGCGCAAAGAGCCCCAGCTGCCTCAATAAATGCGTTGGGGTTAGCCCCAGGGGCCGGACACCGCTTCGGGTTCCGTCAACGGCAGATCCTGGCCGCCGGCATATTTCACAAGCGCCTCGATCCGCTTCTCGATCGGCGGATGGCTGGCGAACAGGTCCATGACCCCCTCCTTGCCGTCGTCCAGGAACATGGCCCGGATCGAGTCCGGGCCGTCGATGTGGGCCTTGCCGCTGATCTTGCGCAGGGCGCCGATCATGGCGTCGGGGTTCTTGGTCAGCTCCACGGCCCCGGCGTCGGCGACGAATTCACGGGTGCGCGACAGCATCATGCGGATGACGATGGCCAGGATGTAGCCGATCGCCGCGGCCGCGAAGGCGATGATCAGCAAGAGCCCGGCGCCCTTGTTCTTGTCGGAACTGGAGCCGATCCGGCCGAAGCGCATCCCCCGGAACATCACCTCGGCCAGCAGGGTGATGATGCCGGCGAACACCGCGGCAATGACCATGGTGCGGACATCCTTGTTGAGGATGTGGGTTAGTTCATGGGCCAGCACGGCCTCGAGCTCGGGCCTGGTCAGCGTCAGCACGAGGCCGCGGGTGACGGTGACGCTGTACTGCTTCTGGTTCAGGCCGGTGGCGAAGGCGTTCAGGGCCTCGCTCTCGATGATACGCAGGGACGGCATCGGAAGGCCGCGTGAAATACAGAGGTTTTCCAGCAGGTTGTAGAGCTCAGGTTCATCCTGCCTGCTAACCGGCCGCGCGCCGGTCGCCAGGTCGATGATCGTTTGGTTGGCGAAGTAGGCGATGGCGAACCAGACGATCGAAACCACGACCGCCAGCGGCAGCGAGACGACGAGCAGCTGGGTGGCGCGGGCCAGGTCCCCGGCGACCGACCCGCTCGAGGGCAGCACCCCCGCCCCCATCAGCCCGACCGTCAGGGCCCAGATCAATCCGGTCAGCAGGACGGGGAAGCCGACCAGCAGGACCGCCGACCGCGTGTTGTTGGCCTGGATGTGGGTGTAGAGGCCGACGGGCCCCATGGGATCAGAACTTCACGGCGGGCGCGGCGGCGTCCATGGCGGCGCGGCTGTCGCTCCCCACGTCATACAGGGTGCGATCCTTGCCGAAGCCGAACATCCCCGCGAACACCACGGCCGGGAAGCCGCGCCGGGCGGCGTTGAACTCGGTCACGGCGTTGTTGAAGAACCGGCGGGCGGCGGCCAGCTTGTTCTCGAGATCGGCCAGCTGGTCCTGCAGGCTCAGGAAGTTGGTGTTGGCCTTGAGGTCCGGATAGGCCTCGGCCACCGCGAACAGCTGGCGCAGGGCGCCGCTCAAAGCACCCTCCGCCTGCACCTTCTGATCGACGGTCGTGGCGCCGGCGGCGGCGTTGCGGGCGGCGATGACCGCCTCCAGCGTGCCCTTCTCATGGGCGGCGTAGCCCTTCACCGTCTCAACCAGATTGGGAATCAGGTCCTGCCGCTGCTTCAGCTGAACGTCGATGTCGGCGAAGGCCTGGTCGGCGCGGGCGTTGAGCGCCACCAGCCGGTTGTAGACCCCGATGATGATCAGGCCGAGGACGGCGATGATGACGACGATGACGATCGTGGCGCCCATGGTGTTCCTCGCAAGCGACTGCCGCGACGCTAGCCGATTGGTCAGCCCACGCAACCCCGGCCGACTTCCCAAATTGGGGCGCTTACTTCGATGGATCGACCAGGGCCGCATAGATCAGCTGCTGGCTGACCTCGTCGAGCCGAAGCACCCCGCCGCCGCCCAGCACCTGGATCATGCCCAGCACCACCACGTCGTTCTCCGGATCGACCCAGAACCAGGTGCCGGCCGCCCCGCCCCAGCTGTAGGTGCCCTTGCCCGCCGGCGTGCCGGCCGCGGCCGGGTCCATGACGACGCCGAAGTCGAGGCCGAAGCCGACGCCGGGCCCGAGCGGCTGCTTGGCCAGTTGAGCCTCGGTCAGGTGGTTGGCGGCCATCAGCCTGATCGTCGAGGGACTGAGGATGCGCACCCCCTCCAGCTCGCCGCCGTTGCCAAGCATCTGGGCGAAGCGGGCGTAGTCGCCGAGGGTCGAGACCAGACCGCCGCCGCCGTTGGCCGCTGTCGGCGGCTTGGTGACGTCGAGCACCATGAAGCCCTCCGCCGGCACGACGACGCCCTTCTCGCGGTCGTACATGTAGAGGCTGGCCTGCCGGGACCGCTTCGCCTCCGGCACGTAGAAGGCAGTGTCCTTCATGCCCAACGGCTTGAAGATGCGGCTTTCCATGAAGTCGGGCAGCGACTGGCCCGACAGCTTCTCGACAATATAGCCTTGGATATCGACGGCGATGGAATAGCGCCACGCCTCGCCCGGCTGGCTGGCCAGCGGCAGGTTGCTGGCCTGGACCATTACCTCATGCAGGTCCTTGGAGCTCAACAGGCCACTGTCGCGATAGGCCTTGTCGACCGGGTTGTCGGTGGTCAGGCCGTAGGCGAAGCCCGCCGTGTGGCTCATGATCTCGCGCATGGTTGGCGAGCGGCTGATCGGCTCGAGGATCGGCTGGCCCTTGGCGTCGACGCCCTTGTAGACCCTGAGGGTCTTGAACTCCGGCACGTATTTGGTGACCGGCTCGTCGAGCTTCCAGCGGCCCTCCTCGTACAGGATCATCATCGCCACGCCGGTGACCGGCTTGGTCTGGCTGTACATCCGGTAGATCGTGTCTTCCTTCAGCGGCGCCCCGGTGGCCAGGTCCGCCTTGCCGTAGATCGACTGGTGCACGACCTTGCCGTGGCGGGCGATGTAGGTGACCACGCCAGGCACGGCCCCGGCATCGACCAGCGCCTTCATGCGGGCGTCGAGCCTGGCCAGACGTTCGGAGGAAAAGCCGAGCGACTCGGGCCTGGCGGGCGCGGCGGCGGCCCTGGCCTGCGCCAGCGCCGGCGTGGCGACCTGGCCGGCCAGCAGTGCGCCGACGGCCAGGGCCGCCAGCAGTGATTTCCTGAACGTCATCGCTATCCCCTGCCCCGTATGCCTTTGCGGCTTTGGGCAGGAGAGTAACCACCGTTCAGGATGCGGCAAGAGGCCAAGGCGTCAGCAGACCGGTTTACATTTTAAACTTGTCTGCTAGAAGCCTGTTATACGACGCCGGAGGGGCGTCCCTGGAGTTTTCGCTATGACCCCGGCGCCGACCGAACGCCTGCACGCCCTGGACGCCGTCCGGGGGTTTGCCCTGCTGCTGGGTGTGGCCTTCCACGCCAGCATGTCCTTCCTGCCCGGGCCGCAGGCCTGGATCGTCATGGACGAGCAGCGCAGCGAGGTGATGGCCGTGACCTTCTTCACCCTCCACATCTTCCGAATGACCGTCTTCTTCCTGATCGCCGGATACTTCGGCCGCCTGCTGCTGGAGCGGCGGGGGGGCGGCGGCTTCATCGTCGACCGGCTGAAGCGGATCGCCGCGCCGCTGGCCATCTTCTGGCCTATGGTGCTGACGGGCATCATCGCGGTGCTGGTCTGGAACACCATCGAGACGATGGGCGGAATCCCAAAGAACGCGCCGCCGCCCCCGGCCATCACGCCGACCGCGTTTCCTCTGACCCACCTGTGGTTCCTGTGGGTGCTGCTGCTCCTCTACCCGGCCATGCTGATCCTGCGCGGCGTCGGCAAGCTGCTGGACCGCGGTGGTCATGTGGCGCGGCTGGTCGATGGCCTGATCCGTTTCCTGACCCACAGCATCGTCGGACCTGTGCTGCTCGCCGCGCCGGTCGCCCTGGCCCTGTGGTTGAAGCCGGACCTGATGGCCTGGGTCGGCATTCCGACCCCGGACCAGTCGCTGATCCCCGGCCCCATCGCCGCCACCGCCTACGGCATCGCCTTCACCTTCGGCTGGCTGCTGCAGCGGCAGGACGGCCTGATCCAGGCCTTCACCCGCCGCTGGGCCCTGCACCTGCTCGTCGCCATCGGCGCGACCGCGGCCGCCTACCTGATGGTCCGGGGCACGCCCATCTTCGCCAGGATCAGCGACGAGGGCATGCGGGCCGGCTTCTGCGCCCTCTACGCCCTGGCCATCTGGACCTGGACGTTCGGCCTGATCGGCGCTGCCCTGACCTTCCTGTCCGGCCACAGCCCGGTCCGGCGCTACATCGCCGACGCCAGCTATTGGATCTACATCGTCCACATTCCGCTGGTCATGGCCCTGCAGGTGCTCCTGCGCGATGCGCCCCTGGCCTGGCCGATCAAGTACGGCCTGGTCCTGCTCGGTACGCTCGTCCCCGCTCTGATCACCTACGAGCTGCTGGTCCGCCACACCCACCTGGGCTGGCTGCTCAATGGACGCCGCATCCCGTGGCGTGCGAAGCCTCAGGTCCAAACTCAGGAAGGAATCGCCTGATGACCGACACCGAATCCGCCCGCGAGGACCTCGCCTATCTGAAGACCCTGATCGGGCGTGACGACGCCGGAGAGGTCTGGCGCTTCACCGGGCGGTTGTTCGCCGCCGGCGGCTTTCTCTACGGCCTGCAGTGTCTGTTCCACGGGGCCCAGATCCTGGGCTTCAACCCGCCGGGGCCGATCACCCTGCTGTTCGTCGCCGGCCCGACGGTGCTGTTCCTGATCTACCTGACCATCTCCATCATCCGGGTCGGCAAGGACCTCAAGCCGCAGGGCACGACAGGGCGCGCCGTCTCGGCCTTCTTCAGCGCCACCGGCATGATCAACCTGGTGTTCCTGGTCATCTTCCTGCCGCCCTACCTCCAGTCGGGCGACTTCCGGATCTGGCTGTTCTACCCCGCGGTGGTCTTCGCCGTGCTGGGCGGCGCCTGGTACGCCGCCTGGCAAATGCGCAAGAAGCTCTGGATGCTCGGTACGGCGCTCGGCTGGATGGTCAGCGCCGCCGCGATGGGCCTGACCCGTGGCCAGGTCGTCTATATCCTCATCTGCGGCCTGTGCCTGTTCCTGTTCATGATGCTGCCTGGCATCGCCATGGCGCGGGGCAAGGGCGCCTGATGGCGAAGTTCGACATCGGCGGCATCGACGAGGTCATCCACGGGCGCCTGCGCCTGGGGATCATGGCCTATCTCGCCGACGCCGAGGTCGCCGACTTCACCGAGCTCAAGACGGTGCTGGAGGCGACGCAGGGCAACCTGTCGATTCACCTGCGCAAGCTGCAGGACGCCGGCTATGTGGCCATCGAGAAGAGCTTCGTGGGCCTCAAGCCCCTGACCCAGGCCCGGATCACGCCCGACGGCCGGGCGGCCTTCGGGCGCTATCTGGAGGCGATGAGCAGGCTGGTCGGCGGTTAGCGCGGCCGGAACTTTTTGCTGGTCGGGAAGCCCTTTGGCGCCAGCTTGCCAGCGCCCGCCCGGCGGCCGACCCAGTCCTTCCAGTCGGGCCAGTCGCGGTTGCGGCCGCCGGCATCGATCCAGGCGGCGCCGGTCTCGGCGTTGAAGACCATGGCGTCGCGCAGGCCGCCCTCGCGGTAGGACTGCAGCTTGACGCCCTTGCCGCGCGGCATTTCCGGAAGCTCTTCAAGCGGATAGATCAGGATCTTGCCGTTGTCGCCAACCACCGCCATCTGGTCGCCGGTCACTTCCAGCGAGACCACGGCGGTTCCGTTCAGTACCTGCTTGCCGGCCCGGCGGAAGGCTAGCGCCTCGTCCTCGGGCATGACGAAGCCATAGCCTTCCTTCGAGGCCAGGATGCGCTTGCGGCCTGCCTTGTGCGGGAAGACGTCGATGATCTTCACCTTGTCGTCGAGGTCGACCATCAGCCGCAGCGGCTCGCCATGGCCGCGAGCGCTCGGCAGCTTGGAGCAGTCGAGGGTAAAGAAGCGGCCATCGGAGGCGAAGATCAGCAGCTTGTCGGTGGTCTCGGCCGGGACCAGGAAGCCGAGCTTGTCGCCCTCCTTGAACTTCAGTTCCGAGGGGTCCTCGACCCGGCCCTTGGCGGCGCGGATCCAGCCCTTGTCCGACAGGATGACGGTGATCGGCTCGCGCGGGATGAAGGCTTCGGAGGCGGCCTCGATGTCGATGGTCGGGGCTTCGGCGAAGTCCGACCGGCGGCGGCCGACCTCGGTGCCGACCCCGACGACGTCGCGCATGGCGGCGAGGCCCGCGCCGACCAGCTTCCACTGCTGGGCGTCGGAGGCCAGCATCGAGACGATGCCATCCCGCTCCTCGGCCAGCTCGGCGTGCTCGCGGCGGATCTCCATCTCCTCCAGCCGGGCCAGCTGGCGCAGGCGGGTGTTGAGGATGGCGTCGGCCTGGATCTCGGAGAGGTCGAAGGCGGCGATCAGCTTCTGCTTCGGCTCGTCCTCGTAGCGGACGATGCGGATCACCTCATCGAGGTTGAGATAGGCGATCAGCAGGCCATCCAGGACGTGCAGCCGGGCCTCGATCTTTTCCAGCCGGAAGCGGGCCCGGCGGATCAGCACCTCGCGGCGGTGATCGAGGAAGGCCTTGAGGATCGCCTTGAGGCCCATGACCTTCGGGGTGCCGCGATCCAGAACGTTCATGTTGACCGGGAAGCGGACCTCCAGGTCGGAGAGCTTGAACAGGCTCTCCATCAGGACTTCGGGTTCGACGTTGCGGGTCTTGGGCTCGAGGACGAGGCGCACGTCCTCGGCGCTCTCGTCGCGGACATCGCCGAGCAGCGGGGCCTTCTTGTTCTCGATCAGCTCGGCCAGGCCCTCGACCAGTTCGGCCTTCTTGACCTGATACGGCACCTCGGTGACGACGATCAGATAGGTGCCCCGGCCGGTCTCTTCCTTGTGCCAGCGGGCCCGCAGGCGCACGCCGCCGCGGCCGGTCTCGAAGGTTTCCAGCAGACTATGCTGAGGCTCGACGATGATGCCGCCGGTCGGGAAGTCGGGCCCCTTCACGCGCTCCATCAGGTCGGCGGTGGTGGCTTCGGGGCGTTGCAGCAGCAGCAGGCAGGCGTCAATCAGCTCGCCGGCGTTGTGCGGCGGGATCGAGGTGGCCATGCCGACGGCGATGCCGCTGGAGCCGTTGGCCAGCAGGTTCGGGAAGCCGGCGGGCAGGACGACCGGCTCTTCGTCCTGGCCGTCGTAGGTCGGTTTGAAATCGACGGCGTTCTCGTCGAGGCCGTCGAGCAGCACCGAGGCGGCCTGCGTCATCCGGCATTCGGTGTAGCGCATGGCGGCGGCGTTATCGCCGTCGATGTTGCCGAAGTTGCCCTGGCCGTCGACCAGCGGGTAGCGCTGGCTGAAGTCCTGGGCCAGGCGCACTAACGCGTCATAGATGGCCTGGTCGCCGTGGGGGTGGAAGTTACCCATCACCTCCCCGACCACCTTTGCGCACTTGCGGGCGGCGGCGCCGGGGTTCAGGCGCATTTCGTGCAGCGCATAGAGGATGCGGCGGTGAACGGGCTTCAGGCCATCGCGCACGTCGGGCAGGGCCCGGCCGGTGATGGTCGACAGGGCGTAGGCCAGATAGCGCCGCGAGAGGGCCTCGGTCAGCGGTTCGTCGAGGATACGGTCGCCGTCACCGGGCGGAGGGGTGTGAACAGTCATATCGGTCCAGAATCAGTCGGACTTACCTTAGGGCCCCGGCCCGCGCGGGGGGAGGCTTCATAGCCGTCCAGCGTCGGAGAGTCGCTCCAAAAGCCAGACGCGGGCGGGGGGCAGCGGCTTGTTGAGCGGCCCGAAGACATACTGCTCGAGGAAGTGGCCGGTCAGGTCGAAGCCGGCGCGGATGTCGCCCTCGCCCAGGCCGTTGCGCGGCGACAGCATGAAGGGCGGCAGGGGCAGCAGGCGGTCGGCGTAGGGCTCGCCCGCCGCCCGGGATACGGCGCGGCCGGTGCGCGGGCTGACCCAGACCAGATCCTCGGTGACCCCGGTCGAGGCGCATTTGGTCAGGTCGAGGGCGAAACCCATCTCGCTGAGCAGGCCGGCCTCGAACTGCACGAAGACGGCGGGCCAGACGTCGGGGATGGCCAGAGCGCCGATCAGGGCGTCGAAGGCGTGGAAGGCGCCGGGATGCGGCTCGCGCTCGGGCAGGGCGCCGGCCGCCACGGCGGCGGCGGCGGCGAGGCCTGACAGGGCCAGGCGATCGTCGAACAGTTCGGATGGCCCCTCCCCGATCGGCTCGATGCGAGCCGAGCCCAGTTGGCCCTCGACGCGGGCATGGTAGGCGGCCAGGACCTTGGCGCCGGGTTGCAGGACTGACTTCAGGCGGCGGGACGAGCCGCCGGCGACATGGGCCGCCTGGCGGCCGTGGCGCTCGGTCAGCAGATCGACGATGGCGCCGGACTCGCCATGCGGCCGAGCCGACAGGATGTAGCCTTCATCTTCCCATTCCATCACTTGGGCGCTTTGGCCTTGGCCTCGAACGCCTTGATCTGGTCCGTGAAGCCGTGAGCCAGGTCGTTGGGCATCGGGAAGGTCAGGGCGTATTGCGCCACCTTCCACTGGCCGTCTTCCAGCACCATAACGCCGGTGCCGCGGCTGGTGCCGTAGCTTTCGCTGTCGAGCAGTTCGTCGAACCAGGCGATGCATCGGCACGGATTTTCGGTGACGACGACGTGCCGTTCACGGGGCTTGTAGGTCCAGCCCTTGCCCTTGGCGAAGTAGGGCTCGGCGTAGGCGCGGAACTGGCTGATCGTCCAGCGTTCGGCCGCGTCGGTGCCGATATAGATGGCGTCCCTGGAATAGAGGGCGAAGTAGCGTTTGCCGTCGGCCTTCGCCGCCGCCTCGTGCAGGCTGTCGAGCGTGACGTTGATCGCCCGTTCGGCGCCACTCGGCTGTGCAAAAGCTGGCGTCGCCGGCAGGGCGAGGATCAGGAGCGCGAGGCGCAGGGGACGGGTTGTCCGGGTCATCATTGTTTCAGCATGGGGCGCCAGCGGCGGGCGGACAACCTGTCCCCGATCAGGTGCGATCGGCGACGGCGGACGGTCGGGGACAGGTTGTCCGGGACGCATTCGCGCAAGTGCGGGCGCAGCGCTGATACGGACAACCAGTCCCCTGCACTAAACGTCGAAATCCAGGCCCATGGCCGAATAGGCTTCGCGTTCCTCGGCCCAGTTCTCGCGAACCCGGACGTGGAGGAACAGGTGGACTTTTCGTTCGAACAGTTCGGCCAGTTCCTCGCGGCTCTTCTGGCCGATCCACTTCAGCGTCTGGCCGTTGTTGCCGATGACGATGGCCCGCTGGCCCTCGCGTTCGACGAAGATGGTCTGTTCGATGCGGACCGAGCCGTCGCGCTTTTCCTCGAAGGCGACCGTATCGACACTCGCGGCGTAGGGCAGTTCCTCGTGGACGCGCAGGTAGAGCTTCTCGCGGGTGATCTCGGCGGCCAGCAGGCGGGCCGGGATGTCGGCGGTCTGGTCTTCCGGGTAGAGCCAGGGGCCTTCCGGCATCAGTTCGGCCATGCGGGCCTTCAGGTCGTCGACGCCGTTGCCGTCGGCGGCGCTGATCATGAAGACCTCGGTGTAGACGCCAGTCTCGAACAGGGCCTGGGAGACGGCCAGCAGCCGCTCGCGCTTGACGCCGTCGATCTTGTTGAGCGCCAGGATGACCTTCTTCTTCGAGCCCTGCAGGTTCTCGATGATGGTCTGGACGTCGATGACGCCGCGCTTGTCGGCGGGCTTGGCGCTGCCGTCCTGGACCGCGAGCTCGGCCTGGACATCGACGAGGTGGACAACGGCGTCGGCGTCGTCGGCCCCGGCCCAGGCGCTGCGGACCATGGCGCGGTCCAACTTGCGGCGGGGGGTGAAGATGCCGGGGGTGTCGAGCAGGATGATCTGCGCCTCGCCGGCCATGGCGACGCCGCGCACCGGGAAGCGCGTGGTCTGCACCTTCTGGGTGACGATGGACACCTTCGCGCCAACCAGCCGGTTGGTGAGGGTGGACTTGCCAGCGTTGGGCGCGCCGATGATGGCGACGAAACCTGCCCGGGTCATGCTTTGCCTTCCTGTTTCAGCAGCATGATCAACGCCGCAGCCTTTTCCGCTTCTCGCCTGGACCCACCCTCCCCGCGTTCGCTCTCATAGCCCCTGACCGACACCTCGACAATGAAGCGCGGCGCATGGGCCGGTCCCGACTGGTCGACGACCGTGTAGGTCGGGATCGGCAGGCGCAGGCCCATGGCCCATTCCTGCAGCCGGGTCTTGGCGTCCTTGGAGCGCGGGGCTTCCAGATGGTCGAACTCGTCGCCCCAGGCGGCGAGGAAGAAGGACCGGGCGGTTTCCAGCCCGCCGTCGATGTAGATGGCCGCCATCAGGGCCTCGACGGCGTCGCCCAGGGCCCCGTCGTTGTCGCGCACGCCCATCTTGGTGGCCGAGCCGCTCATCCGCAGGGCCACGCCCAGTTCAAGCCGGCGACCGACGCGGGCGCAGGCCTTGCCGTTGACGAGGTTGGCCAGCCGCGGGCTGAGCTCGCCCTCCTTGGCCTCCGGATAGAGGGCCAGCAGGCGTTCGGTGGCCAGCAGGCCCAGCACCCGGTCGCCGAGGAACTCCAGCCGCTCGTTATGGCGCACCTTGATGGCGCCATCGCCGACCGACGAGTGGGTCAGGGCGCGCTCGAGCAACTCGCGGTCGGCGAAGGTGTGGCCGATGCGGCGTTCGAGCGCCTCTACGGCCAGGACCCGGGCGTTCATTTCAGCCCGTTCCTCACTTGAGAATGCGGAAGAACCGGCTCGGACGGGCTTCGGTGAACCAGGTCCAGGGCTTGAACAGGGCGGCGCCCTCATGGTGTTTGCCGGTGTCGAAGGGCTCGGACGGCGGGTACCAGCTGAGCAGGATGATCTGGGCCTTGCCGACCAGGTTCTCGGCCGGCACGAAGCCGACGCCGCCCGACCGGGGCGCGGCATAGTTGGGCTCGACGCGGCTATCCAGCGAGTTGTCGCGGTTATCGCCCATCATGAAATAGTGGCCCTGGGGCACCAGGAAGACGCCGGTGTTGTTGACATAGCCGTACTCGGCCCCGGCGTAGGTGACGTAGGTCTTGTTGTCGTAGCTGGTTTCCTGGCGGCGGACGCGGTCCATGTCGGCGGCGTCGTCGCGGGTGACCTGGACGTTGGGCAGCGGCTTTTCGTTGACGTACAGCACCCCGCCCCGGACCTGGATGCGATCGCCCGGCAGGCCGATGACCCGCTTGATGTAGTCGGTCTTGTTGTCGGCCGGCAGCTTGAAGACGACGATGTCGCCGCGCTTGGCCTTGGAGCCGAAGATGCGGCCCTTGAACAGCGGCGGGCTCAGCGGGATCGAGTGCTTGGAGTAGCCGTAGGAGAACTTGTTGACGATGATGTAGTCGCCGTGGAGCAGGTTCGGCTCCATGCTGTCCGACGGGATGGTGAAGGGCTGGAACAGGAAGACCCGCAGCACCAGCGCGATGAGCAGCGCATAGGCCACCGTCTTGGCGATCTCGATGACCTCCTGGACGAAGGTCGGCGGCGGAGTGTCACTCGGCTCGATGGGGCCGTCTGTCACGGTGGCGTCGGTCATCGGCGCGTGATTCTCTTGAAAGACCTGGGACGAAAAGCCCAGCGGGACTGGTTAGACGGGGAATATCCCACGGGCAAGCGGCGCGCCTGATAGTTCGCCTTCGTGGCGTAAGTTGGAAGAGGGGCCCGCGGACGCGAAGCGGCGGCCATTATACCGCCTTCCGCACCGAGGAAATAGAAAAAGCTCTTTTTATTCAGATCGTTGCCGGTGTGGCTATGACGGGAAAAGGTCCTGCCGGCAGTGGTGGTCGGGCCGGGCGTCTGTTGGGGGTGGCGCCGGCGCCGTGTGGGTGATTGTGCCGGATTTCACAGGGTTGGGGTTTTCGGCAGCGCCTCGATGATGACGAAGGCCTGGGCATAGGGGTGGTCGTCGGTCAGGGTGACGTGGATGCGGGCTTCCATGCCCTCGGGAATGATCTGGGCGAGCCGTTCCGCCGCCCCGCCAGTCAGGGCCATGGTCGGGGCGCCCGAGCGCAGGTTGACGACGCCCATGTCCTTCCAGTGGACCCCGCGGCGAGGCACGCCGGTGCCCAGCGCCTTGGCGCAGGCCTCCTTGGCGGCGAAGCGTTTGGCGTAGCTGGCGGCGCGGTCCTTGCGGCGGTCGGACTTGGCCTGCTCGATGTCGGTGTAGAGGCGCTGGACGAAGCGATCGCCGAACCGCTCCAGGGTCTTGTCGATGCGGCGGATATCGCAGAGGTCGCTGCCCAGGCCGATGATCACGCGGCCTGCTCCGCCTGCGCGCGGGCGGCGTCCATCAGTCGGCGCATCCGCTGGATAGCCTCGCCCAGGCCGACGAAGATGGCCTCGCCGATCAGGAAGTGGCCGATGTTGAGCTCGGCCAGCTGCGGGATGGCGGCGACGGGACCGACGGTGGCGTAGTCGATGCCGTGGCCGGCGTGGACCTCGAGACCGGCTTGCGCCGCCTGGGCGGCGCCGGCGGTCAGGCGGGCGAGGATGGCGGCGGCGCGCTCGTGCTCGCCGGCCCGGGCGGCGTCGCAGAAGGCGCCGGTGTGCAGTTCGATGACCTGGGCCCCGGCGTCGGCGCTGGCGGCGATCTGGGCCGGGTCGGCTTCGATGAACAGGGAGACGCGGCTGCCGGCGCTCTTGAGGGTCTGGACGGCGTCTCGGACGCGGTTGCCGCCGCGCACCACGTCGAGGCCGCCCTCGGTGGTGACCTCCTCGCGGCGCTCGGGGACCAGGCAGGTCGCGTGCGGCCGGTGGGCCAGGGCGATGGCGACCATGTCGTCGGTGACCGCCATCTCGAAATTCAGCGGCTTGCCGCGCTTGCGGCAGAGGTCGGCCAGGGCGTCGATGTCGGCATCGGAGATGTGGCGGCGGTCCTCGCGCAGGTGGGCGGTGATGCCGTCGGCCCCGGCCAGCAGGGCGATCTCGGCCGCCCGGGTGGGCTCGGGATAGCTGGCCCCCCGCGCGTTGCGGATGGTGGCGACGTGATCGATGTTGACGCCGAGACGCAAAGGTATGGGGCGCAGGGTCATGGGCGGGGGTCCGAAGGGCTGTGCTGTCTACTTAAGACCCCCCTGCCCGCCGGGAAAGGGCGGCGCGGTCACGTTCGGCGACGGATTCTTGCCGGGGGATGTCGGCAACGCCGCCGCCGGACCGTCCTTGGACTGAAAGCGGCCGCCTCAAGGGAGCAGAGACGATGAAGGTCACCCAACATCTGTGGTTCGAGAAGGACATGGAGGCGGCGGTCCGCCTCTACACCGCGCTGATCCCGGGCTCGACGATCAGGGAGACCACGGCGGTCATGGCCGACAATCCCTCGGGTCCGGCCGGCAGCGTCAGGGTCCTCGGCTTCACCCTCGGCGGCCAGAGCTACATGGCCCTCGAGGCCGGGCCGCTCGACCCCTTCAACCACAGCTTCTCGATCATGGTCGAGGTCGAGACGCAGGCCGAGCTCGACCGGCTGTGGGCGGCGCTCGGCGAAGGCGGCGTTCAGGAGCAGTGCGGCTGGCTGAAAGACCGCTGGGGGCTGAGCTGGCAGATCATTCCGGCGCGGTTCCGGGAGCTGATGAGCGATCCGGATCCGGCGGTGATCCGGCGGGTGACCGAGCAGATGATGAAGATGGTGAAGCTGGATATCGCTCCGCTGGAGGCGGCGGCGAAGGGGTAGGCTTCCTCCCCCAACCCGATAGCGCTGTCATCCTCCGGCCGGCGAAGCCGGACCGGGGGACCCAATTGTCCGCGTGAAAACGGCCAGAGAGTCTTTCCAGAGCCGCGCTGGGTCCCCCGGTCCGCTGCGCGGCCGGAGGATGACAGCGGTTAGTTTATGGTCGCTACTTCGACAGCCGCCGGCTGCCGGGGTCCTGCACCGGGATGGCCGCCAGTTCGGGCGGCAGGGCGTCGGCGGGGTAGGCCGGGACGTCGAGGGTGGCCAGCGCGATCAGCGGCACGCCGACGTCGGCCTTGCCGCCGGAGCGATCGACGATGCAGGCGGCGGCGATGACCGTGGCGCCGGCGGCGTTGATGGCGGCGATGCATTCGCGGCTGGAGAGACCGGTGGTGACGATGTCCTCGACCATGACGACCCGGTCGCCCGGCTCGACCTGGAAGCCCCGGCGGAGCTTGAACTCGCCGCCCTCGCGCTCGACGTAGAGGGAGGTGACGCCCAGCTGGCGGGCGGTTTCGTAGCCCGGGATGATGCCGCCGACAGCCGGCGAGATGCAGAGGTCCGGCTTGCCGACCTTTTCCACGATCAGATCGGCCAGGGCCTTGCAGAGCCGGGCGCAGCGGTCCGGCTGGGCGAAGACCAGGTTCTTCTGCAGGAAGACCGGGCTGTGCAGGCCGCTGGAGAGCACGAAGTGGCCTTCGCGCAGGGCGCCGGCGGCGCGGAATTCGTCGAGGACGTCATCGGTGGTCATGGGTTCGCTGTTTAGCAGCGTTCGCGGGCGGAGGAAGGGGCGTCACTCGACTTTGGTCAGCACGCACCGGCCAAGTTCGATCCGCTTGGGTCCATAGGACGGATAGGCGGCCGACCCCATCGAAACGCCTGGTGGATCAGCATAGATCAGCAGCCACCAGTCGACCCTGCTGTCACGGGGCGTGCTGAGTCCTTCCCTCTGCTTGATGTCGAAATGGCCGTGGACGTAGCCGTCGGCCCCGACGCCGTCTCTGGGCGGAAAGCCGCACGGTTCGCCGACAGGGATGCGGAACACATTGCCCTTCTCAATGATCAGCTCGCCGCCATCCGGGCCGCGCCATGTTCCCACCAAGTCTGACATGGTGGGCGACGGTCGGCCGCAATTGATCAGGCAACGCTGGTCGTAGGGCGCCACGGGCCGCCGGTCGCAGCTCGTCAGGATCAGCAGCGCAAAGATGGCGACAGTGCGAACGGTCATGCCGCCAGCATGCCGCCTTAGAGCGCCAGCCGATAGACCTTTGCCGCCGTGCCGCTGAACAGCGCCGTCTTCTCGTCGGCCGAATAGCCCTTGGCGAAGACCTTGAAGGCATTCCAGAGGGTGGCGTAGCTGCAGCTGAGGATGTCGACCGGGAAGTTGCTCTCGAACATGCCGCGGTCCGTCCCGAAGGCCTCGATGCAGGTTTCGAGGTAGGGGCCCCATTCGGCCGCCAGCTGGGTCGAGGGCGCAGGCGGGTCCGACAGGCAGGAGGGGAAGCCCGGGAAGACCATGGCCAGGCCGCCGAGTTTCACCGCGACGTTGGGCAGTTCGGCCAGCTTGCGGATGTTGGCGCGCCAGATGTCGAAGCGCTCCTCGCGGCGGCCCGTGTAGCTGGCGATGCCGAGCGGGGTGCCGACGTGGTCGAGGACGATCTGGGTGTCCGGGAAGGCGCGGGCCAGGTCGATGAGGTCGGGGAGTTGCGGCTCCAGAAGCCAGGCGTCGAAGGAGAGGCCGAGGGGGGCCAGCTGGGCGAAGCCTTCGCGGAAGGTCCTGTCGAGGTAGAGGCCGGCGGGCTGGCGGACCAGAGGACCCAGAACGCCGCTGTCGGGGTCGTGGCTGGCGCTGTGGCGGATGCCGCGGAAGCGCGGGCTGGCGGCGATTTCGGCTTCCAGCGTCTCGCGGGCGGCGGCGCCGCGCGTCAGGTCGGCGTGGCCGACGATGCCGGCGTTCGGCTTGGCGGTTCCGTAGACGCCGCTGTCGGCGATGGCGGCCAGGCCATTGACGGCCTCGATCTCGCCGACCGGTTTCAGATGGGCCGGGCCGTCCGGTCGATAGAAAGCGCCGCACTCCATGTAGACGGTGGCGACGACGTTATGGCCGCTGCCCATGTCGGCGAGCAGCTCGTCGAGCAGATAGCGGGGGACCCGGCGGATGATCTGCTCGAAGCCGTGGGTCGGCGGCGGCAGGACCGGCAGCAGGGCCGTGCGGTCCCACAGGTGGTGGTGCGGATCGATGATCGGCAGGTCGGGGTCGAGGATGGGTTCGGGCATGTCCGGACTCCGTGAGGAAACACAAAAAATCCGATCATCCCGACGAAAGTCGGGACCCAGTGTCCACCAGCCCTGCAGAACTAGCGCAAGTCAGAGCGAACCCTTACGCGACTTGCCAGCTGGGTCCCGACTTTCGTCGGGATGATCGGAATATTGGGGCGCTACAGAATATCCCCACCCGCCGCCGCGGCCGTCGTGCCGTCGCGCTCGAACGCCTTGATGACGTTGCGGCCGACGGTCCAGCGGTGCACCTCGTCCGGCCCGTCGACCAGCCGTTGCGAGCGGATGTGGGTGTACCAGCGGGCCAGCGGGGTGTCGGTGGAGTAGCCGAGGGCGCCGTGCAGCTGGATCGCCGTATCGACCACCTTGTGCACCATGTGGGCCAGGAAGACCTTGGCGATCGAGTTTTCCTGGCGGAGGTCCATGCCCTTCTCGGCCTTGTAGGCGATGTGGATCAGCATCAGCCGGGCCATGTAGAGCTCGCTGGCGCAGTCGGCCAGCATCCACTGGACGCCCTGGCGGTCCTTCAGCTTGCGGCCGAAGGTCTCCCGCGTCGTGACGTGCTCGGTGGCCATGTCGAGGGCGCGCTGGGCCATGGCGACGTTGTGCATGCCGTGGCGCAGGCGGCCGTAGGCCAGGCGGTGCTGGCCCATGTTGAAGCCCTGCCCTTCCCCGCCGAGCAGGTTCTCGGCCGGCACGACCAGGTTCTCGATGGCGATCTCGCTGTGGCCGCCGCCCATGATGTGGCTGAGCGGGCCTTCGGCGGCCATGGTGCCGATGTCGCGGATGATGCGGTAGCCGGGGTCGGGCAGCTCGACGATGAAGGTCGAGAAGCGCTGGTGGCGGGGCGCGTCGGGGTCGGTCTTGGCCATGACCACGGCGATGTCGGCGGCGCTGGCGGCGCTGCTGAACCACTTTTCGCCGTTGAGGATGTAGTTGGAATTGCCGTCCTTGACGGCCGTGGTCTGCATGCCGGTGGCGTCGGCGCCGGCGGCCTTCTCGGTCATCGAGTAGCAGACGCGCTTGTCGCCGTTCAGCAGCGGCTTGAGGAACTTCTCCTTCTGGTACTCGGTGCCGTGGGCCAGCAGGGTCAGCATGGTGGCGTCGTCCGGCCCCTGGCTGTTCATGCTCAGCGCCCCCAGGTGGCTCTTGCCGAGCTCCATCTGGACCAGGGCGTTGGCCAGCGGGCCGAGGCCCATGCCGCCGTATTCGGTCGGGATGAAGGGCAGCCACAGGCCCTGGGCCCGGGCCTTGCTGCGCAGGTCGGCGAGGACCGACTTGTAGCTGTCCGTGTCGTGAATAAGCTTCTCGGCCGGGATGCATTCATCGGCGACCCACTGACGGACCTTTTCACGGACTGCCTTGGCTTCCGCCGGGATTTCGAAGTCGATGGCCATGACCTGTGTTTCCTCGAGTGATTGTTCTTTTCTTGGTTCAAACAATCGTTCGATACCCTTGCGTGACGCAAGCGGAAACCGCCGGCCCCCTGATTTTGGGCATGCGCTCGCCGCCAGGACGCCGACATTGGCCCCCTGTTTCAGGAGGTATCCATGCGCGCTTTTTCCCTCGCCGCCGGTTGCGCGGCCCTGCTTGTCGCCAGCGCCGCCTTTGCCCAGGGCGGGCCGATGTCCGTTGGCCTGCCGAGCGCGCCGGCGGACCTGTCCATGCACTGCGCCGCGGCGGTCTCGGCCGAGCTGTACCTGGTGGAGGAAGAGGACCGGGAGACCGGCTTTGACAAGCCCGAGCTGGCCGGCGCCATGGAGGCCTGGGTCAAGGACGCCGCCGCAAAGAAGGGCCTGAGCGTCGCTGCGATGACCAGCGACAAGGGCTTCCTGGCGGTCACCGAGGACATGACCTGGAAGGATGCTATCCGCACGGCCCAGGTGCGCTGGTGCCTGGCGCGGACGCCGCGCTAGGCAGGATCGCCAGCACCCGCGCCACCCGGTCACGGGCCGAGGCCGGGGGCACGTCGATGAGGTCGAAACCGAGTTCGGCGTAGACCTGCCGGTGCAGGGCGCCGAAGCGCCGCGCGTCTTCGAGCGTGATCCGGCGAGCGGCGGTGTTGATGATGGTCGGCAGGCCTTCGACGAAGAAGACGCGAGGGTCGTAGCGCTCGCGGGCGGCCTCGGCGGCGGCCTGCAGGCCGGGCAATGGGACGCGGCCGAGAAATCGGGCCAGGGCCAGCGTGCAGACCGGCGAACGGTCGAAGATCACCGGGCCGGCCGGCGCCCTCGCCGCCCGTTGCTGCTGAAGGTCGAGGATGGTGTCGGTGAAGTCCGGCCGCTCCCACGGTGCGTCGTCGCCGTTCGCCTGGGCCCAGGCGATGACGTCGGTGGCGGCCTCCTCGACCACGGCGAGGCCGGCGCGTTCGAGGCCCCGCAGGATCACGGTTTTGCCGGCCCCCGGGGGGCCTGTCAGGATGTGGCGGGTCATGTAGAAGCTCCTGGTGCGGGGAGTGTTGCTTGATGTGCCGGATCGAGACCAGCGGCCTGGACGGCGTGAAGGGTTTGCGGACCTATCTCGATGACCGGCTGGCCGGGGTGGGCATGGGGCGAGGCCGCTCCGCCAGGCTGCTGCTCGATACGCTGGGGTTGGGTCTCGAGCAGACCCTGACCTTCATCGGCCGGGAGCGGCCCGACTATGACCGCTTCGTCGACTGGATTCTGTCAACCGCCGGCCCGCCGGATCCGCTGCGGGTCATGCGCTTCAACGCCTGGACCGACCGCGCCCCGCCGCCGGCCCCCGTCCGCGCCTGGCTGGACGGCATCGAGGCCATGGATCCGGTGCTGGACGCCGACGACCTCGATCACTGGGAGGCCGAGGGCTACGTCATCCTGCCAGGGGCGATTTCGAGGGCCGAGGCGGCGGCTGTCGAAGCCCTGATCTGGCGAGAGGCAGGCGCCGATCCGGACAGGCCGGACAGCTGGTACGGCCCCAGGACCAACGGCATCATGATCCAGCGCTTCCAGCATCCGTCCATGGAGGCGGCCCGCCGGTCGCCAAGGGTGCACAAGGCCTTCGCCCAGCTGTGGGGCACGGCGGACCTGTGGATGACGACCGACCGGCTCAGCTTCAATCCCCCCTCGACGCAGCGCCAGAGCTATCGGGAACCGGGGCTGCACTGGGATGTCAGCCTGGCCCGGCCGATCCCCTTCGCCACGCAAGGCATCCTCTACCTGACCGACACGGCCGCCGATCAGGGCGCCTTCCGGCTGGTCCCGGGCTTCCACCACCGTCTTGACGCCTGGCTGGACAGTCTGGAGGGCGCTTCGCCGCGGACCGTCAATCTCGACGACCAGGCCCGCCCTGTCGCGGCCAAGGCCGGCGACCTGATCATCTGGCGCAACGATCTGCCGCACGGGGCGAGCCGCAATACCGGCCATCAGCCGCGCATGGCGCAGTATGTGAACATGTATTCGCCGGACCTGGTGACCAACCCGGTCTGGCTCTAGAGTCCTTGTTGGTCGCTCTCGCTGATCGGCCAGGTGAGTCCACCTGGCCGGCGAACGCTCTAGCCCATCGGCCTCTCGGCGCCCTCGACACTCGGGCAGGCCCGCAGCGCCGCGATGATCGTGGTGATGTGGCGGTTGTCCGTTACGTCCAGGTCGACATCGACGTCGAACACATCCTCCTGCCGATGCGTCATCTTCAGGCCGACGATGTTGCCGCCCGCCTCGCCGATGATGGTGCAAACCTCGCCGAGCACGCCGGGGGTGTTGAGGATGGTCACCCGCAGCTTGGCCCGGCTGCTGGTGTTGCGTTCGGCTTCCGGGGTCCAGGCGAGATCCCGCCAGCGGTCGCCCTGGTCCTCGTATTGCGCCAGGGTGCGGCAGTCGATGGTGTGGATGTCCACCTCGTTGACGCCCTCGCGCATGATGCCGACGATGCGGTCGCCGGGCACGGGGGTGCAGCAGGGCATGAAGTGCAGGGTCACGCCGGGGGCGAGACCCGCGCCGCGCACGAAGATGCGGGATTCCTTGCCGTCGTCGATGGCGCGGCGGGCGACGGCGGCGGCGCGGGCGGTGTCGTCCATGCCCGGGAAGACCACCTCCATCACCTGCATCGGGGTGATGCGGCCGCGGCCGATGGCGTCATAGAGGTCGTCGTCGGTCGGCACGTCCAGGCGCTCCAGCGCCGGGCGCAGGGAGACGCCGGTGCGGCTCTTGCCGACCCGCTCGAAGGCCTGGAACAGGGCCGCCTTGCCGAGACGCAGGAACTCTTCCTTCTCGGTCTGGCGGATGTGGCGGCGGATGGCGCTGCGGGCCTTGCCGGTGACCGTCAGGCTGCGCCAGTCGGGCGGCACGGCCGGCTTGGCGCCCTTGATGATCTCGACCACGTCGCCGTTGACCAGCGGGGTGCGCAGGGGCTTCAGCTCGCCGTTGATCTTGGCCCCGATGGTGCTGTCGCCGACATCGGTGTGGACGGCATAGGCGAAGTCCAGCGGCATGGCCCCGCGCGGCAGGCTGACCAGCTTGCCCTTCGGGGTGAAGGCGAAGGTCTGGTCGAGGAACATCTCCAGCTTGGCGTGCTCGACCAGGTCCTCGGCGTCGCCGCCGTGTTCGAGCACGGCGACCAGCTGGCGCAGGTTGGACAGCGGATCGCGGCCGCCCTCGGCCTCCATGTGCTCGGCGTCGAAGCCGTAGGACTTGTTCTTGTAGCGCCAGTGGGCCGCGACGCCGTCCTCGGCCACCCGGTCCATGGCCTCGGTGCGGATCTGCATCTCGATCCGCATGCCCTTGGGGCCGATCACCGTGGTGTGGATCGAGCGGTAGTTGTTGCGCTTGGGGGTCGAGATGAAGTCCTTGAACCGCTCCGGCACGCAGGGCCAGGCGCGGTGGATCAGTCCGAGCGCCCGGTAGCAGTCGGCCTCGGAGTCGACGATGACGCGGAAGGCGTAGATGTCGCTGAGCTGGGAGAAGCCGACCGATTTGCGCTGCAGTTTGCGCCAGATCGAGAAGGGATGCTTCTCGCGGCCGAACACGCGGGTGGCGATGCCGTCGGCCTCCAGCAGGCGGGCGACATCATTGCTGACCGTCATCACCGCCTTGCCCTGCTCGCCGCGCAAGACCTCAAGGCGGCGGATGATTGCGGTGCGGGCCATCGGGTTGAGCTGTTCGAAGGCCAGTTCCTCCAGCTCCGAACAGATGCGGTGACAGCCGATGTTGCGGGCCAGCGGGGCGTAGATTTCCAGCGTCTCGCGGGCGATGCGCTCGCGCTTGGCCGGCTTGGCGATGAAGTGCAGCGTCCGCATGTTGTGCAGACGGTCGGCCAGTTTCACCAGCAGGACGCGGACGTCCTTGGAGATGGCCAGGATGAACTTGCGCAGGTTCTCGGCCTGGCGGGCGTAGTCGGCGGTCAGCTCCAGCTTGGAAAGCTTGGTGACCCCCTCGACCAGCTCGGCGACCTCGGCCCCGAACAGGTTCTCGATGTCCTGGCGCGTCGCCGAGGTGTCCTCGATGACGTCGTGCAGCAGGGCGGTGATGATCGAGGCGGTGTCGAGGCGGTATTCGGTGAGGATGCCGGCGACTTCGACGGGATGGGCGAAATAGGGATCGCCGCTGGCCCGGGTCTGCGATCCGTGCATGCGGACGGCGTAGACATAGGCCTTGTTGAGCAGCGCCTCGTCGGCGTCGGGCTCGTAGGCGCGGACGCGCTCAATGAGCTCGTACTGGCGCATGTATTTGGGCCGGGCGGCGACCTTCTGGGCCGCCGTCGGCTCCGGTGCAGGAGGCGTGGTCGATGGGGAGGCGACCTCTTCGGCCGCCTCCAGAATGAGGGGTTCTGCGCCTTCGGGGCTCAGTACCGCTCCTCCTGACCGCCATCGCGGTCGCTTTGCAGCGCGCGGATCAGTTCCGCCTCGCTCATCTGCATGTGGGTCGGATCCGACAGCAGGGCGACGGTTTCCGCCTCTTCCTCGGCCTCGGTCCGCTCATCGACGCGTTGCAGCGTGGTGATCAGATGTTCCTTCAGGCCCTCGTTATCGACCACGTCATCGGCGATCTCGCGCAGGGCGACGACGGGGTTCTTATCGTTGTCGCGATCGACCATCAGGGCCGCGCCGGCCGAGATGCCCCGGGCGCGATGGGCGGCCAGCAGGACCAGACCAAAGCGGTTGGGAACTTTCTCGATGCAGTCTTCGACGGTGACGCGGGCCATGGATTCTCTCAGCGGTGCCGGTAGGAACCGGGCTACATAGTGTTTTGCGCGCTATTGTGCAACGCCGCAAGACAACTGCACGTCCCTTCTCCCGCTTGTCGGGAGAAGGTGGCCGGCGAAGCCGGTCGGATGAGGGCAGCGCCGGCCGACGACGCCCTGCCCTCGCCAACCTTCAATCGCTGGCGCCGCCCTCATCCGACCCCTTCGGGGCCACCTTCTCCCGACAAGCGGGAGAAGGGATCGGATAGGCGTCGGCCCCCACGCTGGCGGTCAAAGCCAGCGCTTCCGCCTTCCCCCCAGAGACCGGATGCCTCCACCGCGGCGCAATATCGGCCAGCGGTCCCATGACGAATCGCCGCTCATGCGCCCTCGGGTGCGGCACCTGCACCCCGCCCTCCCCGACCACCGCCCGGCCATGGGCGATCAGGTCCAGATCCAGCGTGCGCGGCGCATTCGCCACATGCCGCACCCGGCCGAAGTCCGCCTCGATGGCATGCAGGGCGCTGAGCGTCGCCGCCACGCCCAACCCCGTCTCGACAATGACGACGCCGTTCGTATAGGCAGGCATCGCCGGATCGGGCCAGGCGGCGGAACGCCACCAGCCCGATCTGGCGACCACGGTCAGGCCGTGGGCGGCAAACGCTTCGAGCGCCGCCTCCAGCAGGGCCGGAACGTCGGGATAGTCGCCGGGAAGATTGCTCCCGAGGGCGACGATCACGGCGTCATCGAAGTTCGATATTTCATCCATTGCTTGTTTTGGGGAATTGAAACCGTGACCTTTTATCCGACCGAGAAGCTGGCCCTGTTTATCGACGGGGCCAATTTCTATTCCCAGGCCAAGGCCCTGGGCTTCGACATCGACTACCGCAAGCTGCTGGACGAGTTCCGCCGGCGCGGGGTGCTGATCCGGGCCTACTACTACACCGCCATCGTCGAGGGCGACGACTACTCGCCGATCAAGCCGCTGGTCGACTGGCTCGACTACAACGGCTTCACCCTGGTGACCAAGACGGCCCGCAAGTTCGTCGACGCCCAGGGCCGCGACCGCTGGCGCGGCGACATGGATGTCGAGATTGCCGTCGGCATGATGGAGATGGCCGAGGCCGCCGACCACCTGGTGCTGTTCAGCGGCGACGGCGATTTCCGGGCGGTGGTCGAGGCGGTGCAGCGCAAGGGCGTGCGGGTCAGCGTCGTCTCGACGGTGAAGAGCCAGCCGCCGATGATCAGCGACGACCTGCGCCGCCAGGCCGACCACTTCATCGACCTCGCCGACCTCGGCGACATCATCGGCCGCCCCTCGCGCGGCCCGGCGCCCCGTAGCGGTGGCGGCTACGACAACCGCACCCGCGCCGAGATCGAGGCCGAGGACGAACTGTAACTCTCAAAATTCCGATCATCCCGACGAAAGTCGGGACCCAGTGTCCGCCTGCGGCGCCGGGCTGGTGCTAATCAGAGCCGAAGCCTCAAACGACTTGCCAACTGGGTCCCGACTTTCGTCGGGATGATCGGGGTTGGGGCGGGAGTGGGAAGTTTCCGACTCGCGCTAGGAAACGCCATGCCTGCTGTTGACCTCACCTCCCCAGAACCCCCGCGCGACTGCCCGCTCTGTCCGCGCCTGGTCGAGTACCGGCGGGAGAACCAGCGCAAGGAGCCGACCTGGTACAACGGCCCGGCCCCGTCGTTCGGCGACTGGGACGGTCGGCTGATGGTCGCCGGCCTCGCCCCTGGCCGCACCGGGGCCAACCGCACGGGTCGTCCCTTCACCGGCGACCACGCCGGCTGGCTGCTCTACGACACGCTGAAGAAGACCGGCTTCGCCACCGGGACCTACGAGGCGCGGCCGGACGACTCGCTGCAGCTGGTCGATTGCATGATCACCAATGCCGTCCGCTGCGCCCCGCCGTTGAACAAGCCGGAGACCAGCGAGGAAAAGACCTGCCGGCCGTTCTTCGTGAACACCCTGGCCGCCATGCCTAACCTGAAGGTCATCGTCACCCTGGGCGACGTCTCCCGCCGCAGCCTCTTGAGGGCCCTGAACCTCAAGGGCTCGACCGGCGCCCCCGGCCACGGCTCGGAGTTCGATGCCGGGCCCTACCGGGTGATCAACAGCTACCACTGCTCACGGCTGAACACGAACACCGGGCGGCTGACGCCGGCGATGTTCGAGGACATCTTCAAGCGGGTGCGCGAGTTGATCGACTAGGACCAGCAGGCCTTCAGAAACCGATCTGCCGCTTGAGCTGCTGTTCCCAGGCATAGCGCTGCTGCTGGGCGCCATAGGTTCCCTGGGCTGCCCCGATCGGCGCGGCCCAGTTTCCCTGGGCGCCGTTCAGGGCCGAGGTGCTGGCGTTGTACTGCACCCGGGCGGTCGCCGCCGGGTCTCGCCACAGGCGGTCGGTCGCCGACTGGATCACCGAGCTGCTCACGCCCACGCGGCGGGCGGTCGGGATCTCTTCCTGGCTGGTGATGCCGCAACGTTCATAATAGGCGCGGACACGGTCGTCGCCGAGCTCGAACACCCCGCGGCGCAGTTCCCAGTTGCAGGGGTCGCGGTTGAACAGGGCCTGCAACCTCGCCCGCTCCGCGTCCGACTTCTGGCGGGCCTCCTCCGCCAGGCGAGCCCGCTCGGCCGCCGCGCGAGCCTGACGCTCGGCATTGGCCTGGCGAAGGGCCGCGTCCCGGGCGCGCTCCCGCTGGTCATAGATCCGGTAGGCGCCCGCAGCCGTGCGCTCGTTGGTCAGCCCCATCGGATCGGGCGCCAGGGTCGTCCTGGCCAGGACGTTCCACTGCCCCGAGGCCGGCTCCTTGACCGCCACCCGGTCCCAGCGGATCGCCAGCCCGGCATAGCGGGGCAGGCTTGAAGCCCGGCCAAGAACGCTGGCCAGGGATCCGGTTCCGTAGGCGACCTCGAACCCCTCGCCGCGCGGATAGACGATGGCCCAGCCGACCGCCGTCGTGCCGAGGCCGTTCGTGTCCCCCGGCAGCAGCATGACGCCGATGGCCCCGGGCGGCAGCGGCATGACCACGCCGCTGGTGTCCAGCGGCAGGTAGAGCAGGCTGGTCGAGCGTCCGATGATGGTGCTTTTCTGGGTGTCCGACTGCGGCAGGTCCGGATGCTGCAGTTGCATCAGCGACACCACGGCGTCGCGGCCGCGCCCGAACAGGAAGATGCGGCTCATCACCGGCGAGATCGGCTCTCCGGCCATGCTGAGCATCTGGCTCTTGTCGATCGCCCGGTGGACGACGATGGCGTTGTCGCCATAGCGCTCCACCGCCCAGTTCAGGCCCCTCTCCCAGATGATGTGGCCCATCTGGTTCGACTGCAGATCGGGATTCATCGACAGGCCGAAGGCCTCGATATCCTTGACCGTCGTCATCGCCGAGGTGATCAGCCCGACCCGGCGCATCAAGGCCTGTCCGGGCGGCTCACTGCCTTCTCCGACCACGACCTTCAGATGGCCGCGCCCGCCGGGCAGGACATGGAACCGGCTGTAGGCCAGCCGGGGGCCTGGCCCCTTGCCATGCATGTAGACGTGCCAGCCGTTGGCGTGGTCCGCCCCGCCGCCCAGCTTGCGCACCTCGACCAGAGAATGGGCGCTGCTCAGGGGGATGATCGTGTTGTAGCGCTCCGGAATCAGCACCTTGCCGGCCGCGTCCTTCAGGCCGCGCTTGTCGCCGGCATGATGCGGCACACCCTTTTCGATCCAGCAGGCCGTCGAGATCATCTGCAGGTCCACCGGCTCCGACCCGCCGAAGGCGATGACCTTGGGATTATCCGTCCGCTTGTGTTTGTCGCATTTGACGGACTGGGCCTGCGCCCGTCCGAACGCCAGGACCGAAACAACGCCCACGAGAAAAACCAGGGAAGACCAACGCATAAGCACGAAAACTCCAGGATGGAGCCCATGCTGGCAGCAAGACCGCAGGTCGATCATCCCCAATTAGGGTGGCGAGGACCAGGCCCGGCGCGCTCAGCCGTGGTCCTTGAGCAGCCGCGCCTTGTCCCGCTGCCAGTCACGCTCAGCCGAGGCTTCGCGCTTGTCGTGCAGCTTCTTGCCCTTGGCCAGGCACAGTTCCAGCTTCGCCAGGCCCTTCTCGTTCCAGTACAGCTTGGTCGGGATGATCGTCCGCCCCTCCCGCTGCACCGCCCCGATCAGCTTGTCGATCTGCTTGCTCTTCAGCAGCAGCTTCCGGGGCCGCCGGGGCTCATGGTTGAAGCGATTGCCGCCGGCATAGGGCGGGATGTCGGCGTTGATCAGCACGATGGCGTTGTTTTCGACCGCCGCATAGGACTCGGCGATGTTGGCGCGGCCGTTGCGCAAGGACTTCACCTCGGTGCCGAGCAGCATGATGCCGGCCTCGATCGGATCCTCGAGGAAGTAGTCGAACTTCGCGCGCCGGTTCTCGGCGATCAGCCCGCCGCTGGTTGCCTTGGAGGCCATCAGAGCACGCCGGCGGCGCGCATCGCGTCGAGGACCTGGACGCGGGCGGCTTCCGAACAGGGGCTGATCGGCAGGCGGCACTCTTCCGAACACAGGCCAAGCGTCGCCAGCGCAAACTTGGTCGGGCTGGGCGAAGCGTCGGCGAACAGCGCCTTGTGCAGCAGGATCAGCCGGTCCTGCCAGTAGCGGGCGGTTTCGAAATCGCCCTTCAGACAGGCGTTGTACATGGTGGCGCAGGCTTCCGGCGCGACGTTGACGGTCACCGAGATACAGCCATGGCCGCCCTGCGCGACATAACCGACGCCGTTGGGATCATCGCCCGACAGCATGACCCATTCCTCGCCGCAGGTGACGCGCTGCTGCGACATCCGGCCGATATCGCCCGAGGCGTCCTTGATGCCGATGATGTTGGGCAGTTTGGACAGCCGCTCCAGCACCTCGTTGGACATGTCCGAACCGGTGCGGCTGGGCACGTTGTAGACGATGATCGGCAGCTGCACGGCGTCGTTGATCGCCTTGTAGTGCTGGTAGATGCCTTCCTGGCTGGGACGATTGTAGTAGGGCGAGACGATCAGGGCGGCGTCGGCGCCGACCGCCTTGGCATGCTGGGCCAGCTCGATAGCCTCGGCCGTCGAGTTGCTGCCGGCCCCGGCGATGACCGGCACCCGGCCACGCGCCGTCTGGATGCACAATTCGACGACCCGCCGGTGCTCCTCATGGCTGAGGGTGGCGGTCTCGCCGGTGGTGCCGACCGGCACCAGCCCGTGCACGCCGCCGGCGATCTGGCGCTCGACCAGCGCGACGAAGGCCGTCTCGTCGATCTCGCCGTTGCGGAACGGGGTCACCAGGGCGGGAAGGACGCCCTTGAAGGGGGATTGGAACATGGCGTGTAAAAAGGCCGTCAGATCGCCGCAACAGCTTGCGGCCATGGATTGGGGGCGGACAATATGAGCGGCCCTGTTGCTTCGCAATGGGCGGGGGTCGTGATTGTTCCGGAGGGTTTCGGTTGAGGATCGGCGCAGGCAAGGTCTGGCTGGCGGGCGGCGGCGCGATATTGGCGCTGACCATGGCCGGCTCGGCGTTGACCCAGGCCCCTGCCCGGCTGACCGCGCCCGCCCTGCCCGGCTACGAGATGGCCGGCGAGGGTGACGCCCAGTACCTCTCCATGGCCTTCGCGGCCGCCAAGGCCGGCGACGGGGCCCAGGTGCGCACCGCCATCAGCGGCATCAACAATCCCCTGGCCCGCAAGATCGCCGTCTGGGCCCTGGCCGACGGCGCGCCGGACAGCATGAGCTTCTTCGAGGCCGACTCCGCCCGTCGCGACCTCGCCGGCTGGCCCCGCGCGCGCGGCCGCCAGGTCGCCGCCGAGAAACGGCTCGAATCCAGCAACCTGCCGCCCCGGAAGATCATCGACTGGTTCGGCGGGGCCGAGCCGGTCACGGCCGAGGGCGCCATGGCCCTGGCCGCCGCCCTCAAGGCCACGGGCCGAGAGCCACAGGCCCGCACCTTGATCCAGCGCTGGTGGACAACCCGGCTGTTCGAGCTCGAGCCTCAGGTCGCCATGCGCACGCGGTTTGGCGCCTATCTGAGCGAGGCCGACAACAACGCCCGCGCCGACCTCCTCCTGTGGGGCCCGCAAGGCCCGGCCGCCGAGGACCTGGCCGCCACCCTGACCGGCCCCGAGAAGGCCCTGGCCGAGGCCCGCATGGCCCTGCGCTCGGGCCGCACCGACGCCGGCGCCCTGGTCGCCGGCCTGACCGCCGAGCAACGCCGCCATCCGGGCTTGATCTGGGAACAGGCGCTGTACGCCTACAAGCGGGGCCAGACCGCCCTGGCTTTTTCCCTGTCGGACCGCATGACGCCCCCGCCGAATGCGGACGCCGCCGCCCGGATCTGGCCCGACAAGCGGCGGATGATCGTCGCCGCCCTGCAGGCGGGCAATCCCCGGGCCGCCTACAACCTCGCCCGCGACTGCGGCATGACCACCGGCGCCGACGCAGCGGAGGCGGAATTCTACGCCGGCTGGCTGGCCCTGACCAGGCTCGGCGACCCGGCCGGCGCCGAACAGCACTTCGCCCGCCTGGCCGGCGCCGGGGTCTCGCCGATCACCCAGGGCCGCGCCCTCTACTGGCAGGGCCGCGCCGCCGAGGCGCTGGGCAAGACCGCCGAGGCCCAGGCCTTCTACCGGCAGGGCGCGCGTCACCTGACCGTCTTCTACGGCCAGCTGGCCGCCGAGAAGGCCGGCCTGACCACCCTGACCCTGGGCAAGGATCCGCAGATCACCGAGGCCGACCGCAGCCGCTTCGACGGCCGCGAGATCGTCCGCGCCGCCCGCCTGCTGCAGGACTTCGGCCTGAAGGAGCAGTTCCGCAGCTTCGTTCTGCAGCTCGACGATGTGCTGCCGACGGCGGGGGAAGCGGCGCTGCTCGTCGACTTCGCCCGCTCGGCCGGCGACCAGGATCTGGGCATGCGGGTGGTGCGCACCGCCGCCCAGCGCGGCGTCATCATGCCCGAGCGCGGCTATCCCGTGCTGCCGGTGCCGCAGGTTCCCGGCGCCGCCGAGCCGGCCTTCGTGCTCAGCATCGCCCGCCAGGAGAGCAACTTCGATCCGAACGCCCGCTCCGGCGCCCGGGCTCTCGGGATGATGCAGCTGCTCGACGGAACGGGGCGCGACACCGCCCGCCTGCTGGGCGAGGACTATTCGACCGACCGCCTGTTCGACGGGACCTTCAACATGAAGCTCGGCTCCCGCTATCTGGGCGACATGACCGGAACCTTCGGCGGCAGCTACGCCATGGCCGCCGCTGGCTACAACGCCGGTCCGGGGCGGCCAGGCCAGTGGGCCGCCAGCTGCGGCGACCCGCGCGCGTCCGACCCGCTGAACTACATCGAATGCATCCCCTTCAGCGAAACCCGCAACTACGTCATGCGCACGCTGGAAACCATGCAGGTCTACCGCGCCCGCCTGAACGGCGGCGTCACGCCCCTGACCCTGTCGGCCGATCTTCGGCGCGGCGGTTCCGGTTCGCCGTCGCCATAGGCAAAAACTACCAATAATTTTCAATGTCTTAGTTAATACGTCTAGACATATTCATCGGCAAATTGCGCCCTTCGACACGGAATCCCGCCGGCGAGACGGCGGCGTAGGCATGCCGCCTCACCGCGCCATCAACATTCCCCGCTCCGGCGCCTACGCCCTGTCAACGTCGGCGCCTACATTCGCCGCGTCCGCATCAACCCGGAAGTCACATCAAATCAGAGACTTCCGCAAAACACCCCGCTTCCCGGAGTCGAGCCGGGGTATAATCGTAGTCCGCTTCGATAAGGGAGACCTCAGACCCCCGGCCGCAACGGCTCAGGGCTTCACCCGGATCTCGTACAGCTTCGGCCAGAATTTCCCCGTCACCAGCACGCGCCTGCCCTTGGCGTCATAGGCGATGCCGTTGAGCACATCCTCCCCGCCGGTGCGGTCCGCCGCCGGCAACAGGTCGGTCATGTCGATCCAGCCCGTCACCTTTCCAGTGACCGGATCGATCCGCGCGATCCAGTCGGTCCGCCAGATGTTGGCCCAGACCTCGCCCTCGACCCATTCGATTTCGTTGAGGTTGTTGATCTCGCCGCCACCGTCGGTGACCGTGACCCGGCCGGTCTCCTTGAGGGTATCCGGGTCGAGAAAGCGCAGCTGGGCGGTGCCGTCGCTCATGATGATCCGCTTGCCATCATGGGTCAGGGCCCAGCCCTCGCCCGGATAGCTGAACGTGCCTTTCGGCTCGAAGGTCTTGAGATCGTAGAGGAAACCGATTTCGTCCTGCCAGGTCAGCTCGACCAGTTTGCCCTTCCAGGCGACGATCCCTTCGCCGAAATACTTCGCATCGAGATCCCGCTTCTGCAGCACCTTGCCGGTGACCGGATCGACCTTGCGGATGTCGGAGCGGCCCTTCAGCCCGGTGCTCTCGTAGAGCACCCCGTCCTGGAAGAAGAGCCCCTCGGTGAAGGCCCCGGTGTCGTGCGGAAAGCTGGCCACCACCTCATAGGACTGGATCGGCGCCCGCTCCTGGGCGAACGCCGAGGCGGGAACCAGAACCAGCAGGAGGACAAGGAGGCGGGCGAGCGGCAAGCGGGAACCTCAAACGGCGCGGCGGGTGACCAGAACGGGGCCATCCTCGGTGTCGATGAAGGCGCCGTCGAGGCCAAAGACGGTGCGCAGGGTGGCGGGGGTCAGCACCTCGCGCGGGGCTCCGTCGGCGGCGACCCGGCCCTCGTGCAGGATGATGAGGCGGCCGCAGACCCGGGCGGCCAGGGCCAGGTCGTGCAGGGTCAGGACGACGGCGGCGCCCCTCGCCGCTTCCTGGGCCAGCAGGTCGAGGGCCAGGAACTGGGCGTCGGGGTCGAGGCCGGCGGTCGGCTCGTCGGCGACCAGCAGCGGCGCGCGGGTGGCCAGCAGGCGGGCCAACAGCACCCGCGCCCGCTCGCCGCCGGAGAGGTCGAGCACGCCCCGGCCCTCGAAACCGGCCAGGCCGACGCGGTCCAGGCAGGCGGCGGCCAGGGCCAGGGCCTGGCCTTCGGGCAGGTCGGGGGCGCCCAGTTCGACGATGCGCAGGGCGGCGAGATTCCAGCCGACCCGGCGCTCCTGCGGCAAGTAGCCGGCGGCGCGGGCCCGCATCGCCGGCTTGAGATCGGCGATCGGCTTGCCCGCCAGACGGACCTGCCCGGCCTGCAGCGGCAACAGGCCAAGGCCGGCCCGCAGCAGGGTGGTCTTGCCGGCGCCGTTGGGGCCCAGAACCCCGACCATCTCGCCGGGCGCCACGGATAGGCTCACACCCTGGAGGACAGCGCGACCGGAGGGACCCGAGTGAACGCCTGTGAACGACCAGCTCATGCCCGCCAGCTCCGCGAGGCCCGCCAGGCGACCAGGGCGAACAGCGGCGCCCCGACCAGGGCGGTGACGACGCCGAGCTTCAGTTCCTGCTCGCTGGGCAGGATGCGGCTGATCAGGTCGGCGGCGGTCAGCAGGATGGCGCCGGCCACGGCCGAGGGGATCAGCAGCTTGCCGGGATCGTCACCGGCCAGGCGGCGCACCAGATGCGGCGCGGCCAGGCCGACGAAGCCGACGACCCCGGCGGCAGCGACGGCGGCTCCGGTCATCAAGGCCGCCCCCGCCACGGCGGCGGTGCGAAGCGAGGCCATCGGCAGCCCGCTCAAGGCCGCCGTCTCCTCGCCGAGCGTCAGCATGGTCAGGCCCCGCGCCGACCACAGGCAGAGGGCGGCGCCAAGCGTCATGGGAACCAGGGCCCGCAGGATGTCGCCGAAGTCGCGGTTGGCGACCGAACCCAGCAGCCAGTTCATCACCTCGGCCGTGGCCACCGGCGAGGGCGAGAAGTTGAAGATCAGCGCCGTCAGGGCGCCGCCGAGCGAGGACAATGAGACGCCCAGCAAGATCAACGCCTCGGGCTCACGGAACCGCGCCGCCAGGCCCGAGACCAGCAGGCCGGCGGCCAGGGCGCCGACCAGGGCTCCCGCCTCGACCGCCCCGGTCACCGCCGACAGGCCCAGCGCGATGGTCAGGGCCGCGCCGAGCCCGGCGAAGGCCGACACCCCCAGCACGCCCGGATCGGCCAGCGGATTGCGCAACAGCCCCTGCAGCGCCGCGCCGGCCAGGCCCAGCCCGCCGCCGATCAGGGCCGCCATCAGGGCGCGCGGCAGACGGATGGTCCACAGCACCTCGCCCGGCGGCGAGGCCGGGTAGGCGAAGGCCTGGGCGTACTGGCCGGGCGTCAACGTGGTCTCGCCGAGCAGCAGGCCGGCGAGCAAGACGAGGATCAGCAGGCCCCCAAGGATCAGGGCATTGGTCCGACTCATCGGGGCGCCGCCCTGGCCAGAGCCTCGACACCCTCGGCGGCGAACCAGGCCGGGCAGCTGAGCACGGAGGCCGGCAGGCTGGCCATGGTCCGCTCCGGCAGCCGCTTCTGCAGGGCCCTGTGCCGGCCCATGCCCCAGCGCTCGAAGGCGGCCGACAGCCGGTCAAAGAAGCCCAGCACAAAGCCGCGCCGTGGCCCCAGAACGACGTCCTCCAGCCGCACTGGCGCGAACCCGGCCTGCGGCGCGGCGTTCCGGACGCCGGCGGCGGCCAGGATGCGGTCGATGAAGGTCCCCTGTCCGGCCGTGTAGCCGCTGGGCGTCAGATAGAGACCCGGCTGTCCCTTCCAGGCGTCCTTCGAGGCGGCCAGCCGCCGGTCCATATCGGCGACGATGCTCTCACCCCGCGCCGGCTGGCCGAGGGCGGCGGCCACAGTGCGGACATTGGCCCGCACCCCGTCGAAATCGGTGGCGTCCTCGATCTTCACGACCTTGACGCCATGGGTGGCCAGGGCGGCCTCCAGCCGCGCATCGCCACCCCAGTAGCGGACGGCCAGGCTCGGGCGGGCGGCCATGATGCTCTCGGTGGTGATGCGCCGCTGCGGCAGGCCTTTGGCGAGAGCGCGCAGATGGGAGTCGGCGTCATCGGCCCGGTAGCTGAGGCCGACGATGGTCTCGCGCGGACTGAGGGCGAGGACGTACTGGTCGGCGCATTGGTCGAGCGAGATGACTCGGGGGCTGGCCTGGGCTGCTGCCGCGCAGAGGAGCATGGCGACAAACGCCAATCCTCCTGCTGTTGCAGCGCTGTGCGTCATGGAGTCACCCCGTGCCTGGGCACGGCTGATAGCCAAAGGACCGTTCGGCGTCACTCCGGGAATTCCCCCAACATCCGATCACCCCGACGAAAGTCGGGGCCCAGCTGGCAAACCGGAGAGTTGGCTGGCGCTGATCAGAGCAGGCCCGCCTGCGGTGGTGGACACTGGGTCCCGACTTTCGTTGGGATGATCGGCGGTTTGGGGGTAGCGAGCCTAGTCCGCCACCAGCCCGTGCAGCATGCCGTCCAGCAGCACCTGGCGGAGTTCATCGTTGTCGGCCCAGTTGAACTTGGGCTTGATGATGATCAGCGAGACCAGGCCGTGACAGGCGGCCCACAGGGCCTGAGCCGCGCTCTGGGCCGAGCCGGTGCGCAGGCGGCCGGAGGCGGCGATGTCGTTCAGCGCGTCGATGAACTTCTGGAAGCAGAGCTCGCCGAGATGCTCGGTCGCCTCGGTCTTCTCTTCGCTCATCACCCCGGAGGCGCCGCAGAACACCAGCTGGTAGGCGTTCGGGTTCTCCAGCGCAAAAGCCATATAGGCGTCGAGCATCATCCGCACCTTGACCACCGGGTCGATCGGCCGGGCGGAAATCTCGCTGTTGATCTCGAGCAGACGGTTGATCGCCCCGTCGCTGATCTCCAGCAGGATCTGATCCTTGTCCTTGAAGTGCATGTAGAGCGCCGTCGAGGAGACCCCCACCTCATCGGCGATCTTGCGGATCGTGGCGCCCTGATAGCCCTCGGCCAGGAAGATACGCTGGGCCGCCTTGAGGATTTCGCCCCGCCGCATGTGCCCGTCGCCCTTCGGCTTCCGGGCGGAGCGCTGCGGCTTCTTGAGAACCGTCGTCACTGCCTGTTTCCCCTCACTTCGATCCCCGAACGGAACACTAAACGGGAATCACCTGAGCGGCGCAACACCCTGAGGGGCCGGGGACGATACTGGACCTTCGAAGCCCCTGCGGCTAATGCCCGCGCATGAGCAACCCGCGCGTCGCCGACGCTCCCATCCTGCTGACCACCAAGGGCTGGGCCGACTACGCCCTGATCGACAGCGGTCATGGCCGCAAGCTGGAACGCTATGGCCCGTTCAAGGTCGTGCGGCCCGAGCCGCAATGCCTCTGGGCCCCGCGCCTGTCGAAGGAAGAGTGGGACCGGGCCGACGCCGTCTTCGATCCCACCGACGAGGACGAGAACGGCCGCTGGCAGTTCGCCGGCCAACCGCCGGTGCTGTTCCCGCTGAGCTGGCGGGAAGCAAAGTTCAACAGCCGCTTCACCAATTTCCGCCACCTGGCCTTCTTCCCCGAGCAGGCGGCCAACTGGGAATGGCTGGACGCCAGGATCCGGTCCTCCAAACGCCAGCTGACCATCCTCAACCTGTTCGGCTACACCGGCGTCGCCAGCCTGGTCTGCGCGGCGGCGGGGGCCAAGGTCACCCACGTCGACGCCTCCAAGAAGTCGGTGGCCTGGGCTCGCGAGAACGCCATCCTTTCGAAGCTCGACGAGAAGCCGGTCCGCTGGCTGGTCGAGGACGCCCGCAAGTATGTGCAGCGCGAACTGCGGCGCGGGGCGCAATACGACGGCATCATTCTCGATCCGCCGAAATTCGGGCGCGGTCCGACCGGCGAGACCTGGCGGCTGTTCGAGGACCTGCCGGAGCTGGCCGACCTCTGCACCCAGCTGCTCAGCCCCGACGCCAGCTTCATGCTGATGAACGCCTATGCGGCGCGCATTTCCGGCGCCGCGCTGTCGGGCCTGATGGCCGACCAGCTCAAGGGTCGTGGCGGCGTCATCGACTGGGGCGAACTGGCCCTCGAACAGGAAGACGGCGAGCGCCGTATCGGCCTCAGCTTCTTCGCGAGATGGTCGAAGTGAATTTCAGACAGGTCACATCCCTGTCGAACGAGACGGTCAAGCACGCCCGCGCCCTGCACATGCGCAAGACCCGGGAGCAGAGCGGCCAGTTCCTCGCCGAAGGGCTGAAAATCATCACCGAGGCGGTCGACCAGGGCGTCGCTCCCGACGTCCTGATGTTCGGCAAGGCGGCCGCCAGCCACCCCCTGCTGATCCGCGCCGCCGAGGCGACGACGGCGGCCGGCGGCGAGGTGATCGAGGTGACGCCCGAGATCCTCGAAAAGATCGCCCGCCGCGACAACGCCCAGCCGGCTTTGGCTATCTTCAAGCAGCGGTTCGTGCCGCTGGACAGCCTGCGCCCGATCTCGAACGTCTGCTGGGTGGCCATGGACCGGGTGCGTGATCCGGGGAACCTCGGCACCGTGGTGCGGACCGTCGATGCGGCCGGCGGCGGCGGCGTCATCCTGGTCGGCGACTGCTGCGATCCCTACTCGGTCGAGGGCGTGCGGGCGACGATGGGCTCGATCTTCGCGGTGCCGTTGGCGCGGGCGACCGTGGAAGAGTTTCTCGCCTGGCGCGGCCAATGGCCGGGCTCGGTGGTCGGCACATTGCTGACGGCCACGGTCAATCACCACAACGCCGACTACCAGACGCCGACGCTGATCCTGATGGGCAACGAGGCCCAGGGCCTGCCGCCGGACCTGGCCGCCGCCTGCGACGTCAACGTCAAGATCCCGATGCGCGGCCGGGCCGACAGCCTGAACCTGTCGGTGGCGACGGGGATCATGATCTATGCGGTGACGGACCGGTTGCTGGGATGAAGCCCAGAACGATTGGCCTGCTGGTCGCCCTTGTTGCAGCCTCGACCGCCAATTGCTCTCCCGCGCCTGAAGCCTCCGAAAAGGCCATCGAAAATTGCCTGACGCGAGTGGGTGAGGACCATCGTTACCTTGGCGCGCTTGAACGCGCTGTGATGGGCGGCAAGGTCTACACGCGCACCAACAGGGCGGCTGATGGCAGGGGCGATCTTTTCACCCTGATCTTCGACGACAACCGTTCGGCGCTGGCCGTGTTCACCACCCCCGACAGGCTTGCAACGGCGATCAAGGGCGAGCTGACGCCGGCCCAAGGCGCTGGGACCGAATTCAGAATCGCCGGGAAGGATCTGGCGGCCTACAGCGCCGAAGGACGGATCGTCCTGAACTACGGCTCCCAGGCCACCGTCGAGTGGGAGAAGGGGACCTTTGGCGAGGCTGCCGCCAAGCCGGACCTTCCCCGCAACTGTCCGCCAGCCTGACGGTCACGTCCCGCGCGGCTTGGCCCGCGTGGTGGCCTCGGCCTTCCAGGGCTCCTCCGGCCAGACGTGCCGGGGATAGCGCCCCTTCATGTCCGTCCGCACGTCCTTCCATGACCCGCGCCAGAATGCCGGCAGGTCGCGCGTCACCTGGATAGGCCGGTGCGCCGGCGACAGCAGGGCCAGGACCAGGGGAACGCCGCCGACACTCGGATGAACCTCGACGCCGTACAGTTCCTGCACCCGCACCGAGATGGTCGGCCCGGCCTCGGCGGCGTAGTCGATGGCCAGGCGTGAGCCGGTCGGGGCGGTCCAGCAGACCGGGGCGGCGGCGTCGAGGTGTCTCTGGACGTCCCAGGGGATCAGGGCGCGCAGGGCGTTTTCGAGGTCGTTGTCCGAAAGACTGGCGAGGGTGCGGCGCCCCTCGAGGATCGGGGCCAGCCAGTCGTCCAGGCTCGCGATCAGCGCCGCATCGGACAGGTCAGGCCAATTTGAATCCTGGGTATGCAGGAACCGGACCCGTTCGAGCAGCGACCCCGCCCCCTCCCCGATCGGCAGCGCCGACAAGCCTTCGCGGCGAACATGGCCGGCGAGCGCGGCGGCGATCATCGCCTTGTCGGGCTTCTCGACCAGCCGGTCCTCCAGCACCAGGCGATCGAGACGCACCAGCCGGCGAGCCCGCACCTTGCCGTCCGGCTCGATCTCCAGCCGGTCCTCGTTGCTCAGGCGCGAGGCGAAGGCGGCCCGCAGGCTTTCCGGATCGAGCGGCGCGGCCAGCAGGATCCGGTCGCGCGCCGCGCCACCGCCCAGTTCGCCGACCGCCAGCCAGGTCTCCCGGGCCAGGACATCCGTCGGCTCGACATGGGCGCCCCGGCCGCTGGCCAGCTGGAACTCGCCGGCCTTGCCGCGCGCCTTGGCCACCCGTTCGGGAAAGGCCTCGGCCAGCAGCAGGCCGGCATCGAGCGGCGGTTGGCGCGGGGGCCGGCCGGCGGCGCGGGCCCAGCGGTCGGCCAGGGTGCGCGCGTCGCGGGCCCGGGTGCTGCGGTCGCGCTCGAACTGTTCCAGGCGATGGCGCAGGTCCGCGTCGCGGCCGCCGAGCCCCCGCTCGGTCAGCAGGGCGGCGATGCGCGCCGCCAGCTCGCCCTGCCCGCCGGCCGCGCCGCGGATGACCATATGCGCCAGGCGCGGCGGCAGGGGCAGGTCCGACAGGGTCTTGCCGTGGGCGGTCAGGCCGCCGGTCTCGTCGAGGGCCTCCAGCCGGGTGAGCAGGTTGCGCGCCTCGCTGAAGGCGCCGGCCGGCGGTGGATCGAGGAAGGCGAGGTCGGCCGGGTCTCTCGCGCCCCAGCGGGCCAGGTCCAGCGCGAACCCCGACAAGTCCGCCTCGAGGATTTCAGGCCGGGCGAAGGGGACCAGGGCGCGCGTCTCCGGCTCCTCCCAGAGGCGGTAGCAGACGCCGGGCTCGGTGCGGCCGGCGCGGCCCCGGCGCTGATCGGCGGCGGCGCGCGAGACGCGCACCGTCTCCAGCCGGGTCAGGCCGCTGGCCGGGTCGTAGCGCGGCACGCGGGCGAAGCCGCTGTCGATGACGACGCGCACGCCCTCGATGGTCAGGCTGGTCTCGGCGATGGAGGTGGCCAGCACCACCTTGCGCCGCCCGGCCGGCGCCGGACTGATCGCCGCGTCCTGCTCGCGCGGGTCCAGCGCCCCGAACAGTGGGCAGAGATCGACATTGGCGGCCACGCCGGCCTCGGCCAGCCAGTCCCGGGTGCGCAGGATCTCGCCCTGCCCCGGCAGGAAGACCAATAGGCTTCCGGTTTCCTCGGCCAAGGCCTTGCGCACGGCCTTGACCACCTGCTGCTCCAGCCGCGCGGCCGGGTCGCGGCCGAGATAGCGGGTATCGACCGGAAAGGCCCGACCCTGGCTCTCGATCACCGGCGCGCCATCCAGCAACCGCGCCACCGCCGCCCCGTCGAGGGTGGCGCTCATCACCACGAGGCGCAGGTCTTCACGCAGCACGGCCTGGCTGTCGCGGGCGAGCGCCAGGCCGAGGTCGGCGTCGAGGCTGCGCTCATGAAACTCGTCGAACAGCACGGCCGAAACCCCGTCGAGGCCCGGGTCGTCCTGGATCATGCGGGTGAAGACGCCTTCGGTGACCACCTCGATGCGGGTCCTGGCCGACACCTTGGAGTCCATCCGCACCCGGTAGCCGACCGTCTCCCCCACCCGCTCGCCCAGCGTGGCGGCCATGCGGGCCGCGGCGGCGCGGGCGGCGAGGCGTCGCGGTTCGAGCAGAATCAGCTTGCCGGCCATCCAAGGCTCACCCAGCAGCGCCAGCGGCACGCGGGTGGTCTTGCCCGCGCCGGGCGGCGCGACCAGAACGGCGTTAACGCCGGTGTCCAGAACAGCCCGGAGTTCGGGCAGGATTTCCTCGATGGGCAGCATTGCAGGGTTCGTTTAGTGCCCGAATGCCGCGCCGTCACCGCAAGCCGTTGCGCGGCGCGACTTTACTGCTAACGTCCGCCGCTTGTGAGCCGGCGGGGAGCCGGCCTTTCGGGGAGCGAGACGCATGTCCGCAGACGCCGCACCACGCGGAAATCGACTTTTCTGGCGAAAATCCATCGAGCAGGTGCAGCGGGAAGCCGCCACGCACCAGCTGAAGCGGACCCTGGGCCCCTGGAACCTGCTGTTCCTCGGCATCGGCTGCATCATCGGCGCGGGCATCTATGTGATGACCGGCAACGCCGCCGCCAACTTCGCCGGCCCGGCCGTGGTCCTGTCGTTCATCGTGGCCTTCTTCGCCTGCGTCTTCGCCGGCCTCTGCTACGCTGAACTGGCCTCGACCATGCCGGTCGCGGGCTCGGCCTATACCTACAGCTACACCACGCTGGGCGAGCTGTTCGCCTGGGTCATGGGCTGGCTGCTGGTGCTGGAATACGGCATCGCCGCCTCGACCGTGGCGGCCGGCTGGTCCGGCAACGTGGTCAGCCTGCTGGCCAACTTCCACGTCATCATCCCGCCGGAATGGACCACCTCCTACGTCCAGGCGGTTCAGGGCGAGGGCGGCCTCAGCTTCGTCACCGGCGGCGGCGCCAACCTGCTGGGGGCCCTGGGCATCCTGGCGGTGACCACCCTGCTGGTCGTCGGCATCTCGGAATCGGCGAGCGTCAACAACGTCATCGTCTTCATCAAGGTGGGCGTGCTGCTGCTGTTCGTCGGCGTCGGCGCGATGTTCATTTTCAACCACCAGGCCACGGCGGTCGATCACTGGACGCCCTTCCTGCCGGAGAACGAAGGCGGCTTCAAATACGGCCTGCCCGGCATCTTCCGAGCGGCGTCGGTGATCTTCTTCGCCTACGTCGGCTTCGAGGCGGTCTCGACCGCCGCGGCCGAGGCCAAGAACCCGCAGAAGGACATTCCCTTCGGCATTCTCGGCAGCCTGATCGCCTGCACCATCCTCTACATGATGATCGCCCTGGTCCTGACCGGCGTCGTCGACTACCGCGAACTGGGCGTCCCCGCCCCGATCGCCCTGGCCGTCGACCGCATGGGCACCGACTGGTTCTCGATCCTCATCAAGGTCGGCGCCGTCGCCGGTCTGTCGTCGGTCATGCTGATCCTGACCTACGGCCAGACCCGCGTCTTCTACGCCATGGCCCGCGACGGCCTGCTGCCGAAGTTCTTCGCCACCCTGCATGACAAGTTCCGCACCCCCTGGGTCGGCACCATCGTGCTCGGCGTCGCCATCGCCATCACCGCCGCCTTCCTGCCGATCGAAATCCTCGGCGACCTGGTCAGCCTCGGCACCGCCACGGCCTTCGGCATCGTCTGCCTGAGCGTCATGTACCTGCGCACCAGCAACAAGGAACTGAACCGTCCCTTCCGGATCCCGGGCGGCGGCGGCCTTGTCGGTCAGCCGGTGATGGTGCTGGTCTCGGCGCTGGTGATCGCCGCCTTCCTCGCCTTCTTCAAGTTCCTGCTGAACTCCACCTGGGTCATGGAAGGCGCCATCATCTGCGCCATCATCCTGGGCCTGTGGCTGGTTCTGACCCTGATCAAGAAGGGCCCGAAAGTCTGGCTGGGTCCGGTTCCGGTTCTGGGCATCTTCTTCGCCCTGATCATGACCGGCCCGCTGGTCGAGGACATCATCGTCAAGGCGCTGACCGGCGATCCCATCCCGGCCATCCTGCTGAGCAGCTACCTTGGCCTCGGCGCGCTGATCTACATCGGCTACGGCTTCCGCAACTCGCGCCTCGGCAAGGGTCTGCGGCAGATCGACGACGACGGCCCCGGCCCCGGCGCGATGCAGGCCGAAGTCCATGGCATCGGCGACAGCAACAAGCCGGACTGATCCGTCAGTCCCAGTACGGACAAGGCCCGGGAGCAATCCCGGGCCTTTCTCGTGATTGGGGTTTCAATCGCTCGCCTGAACACCGATCATATAGGCAAAGCCATCAACAGGAGCGCCCCTTGAGCGTCCCCCCCATCCAGGTCGCCATCGCGCCGGTCACCCCGCTGCAGCAGAACTGCACCATCGTGTGGTGCACCAAGACGATGAAGGGCGCGGTCATCGATCCGGGCGGCGAGGTTGATCGCCTGCTGGCCGGCCTCGAGAAATACGGCGTCACCCTCGAGAAGATCCTCATCACCCACGGCCACATGGACCACGCCGGGGCCGCCGCCGAGATGGCGGAACGCACGGGCGTGCCCATCGAGGGCCCGCACCCCGACGACCAGTTCTGGATCGACCGCATCGAATCCAGCGGCAAGCAGTACGGCATCCCAGAGGCCCGCAGCTTCACCCCCGACCGCTGGCTGCACGACGGCGACGTCGTGACCCTCGGCGAGACGCAGTTCGAGGTCATCCACTGTCCCGGCCACACGCCGGGCCATGTGGTCTTCTTCCACCGCGAGGCGCGCTTCGCCCAGGTCGGCGACGTGCTGTTCAAGGGCTCGATCGGCCGCACCGACTTTCCGCGCGGCAACTACAACGACCTGATCGAGGCCATCTCGACCAAGCTCTGGCCGCTCGGCGACGATGTCAGCTTCGTACCGGGCCACGGCCCGATGAGCACCTTCGGCTACGAGCGCAAGGTCAACCCTTACGTCTCCGATCTGGCGCTGGAATCGAACCGGGTCGAACCGGCCGGCATCGACGCGAACCGATACAGCTGATCCAGAGGTTCAGGTGACGTAGGGCGCCCACATCAGCATCGTGGTCCCGAAGACGCCGACCGCCGTATAAAGGGCGGCCAACACGATCACTCCAGCCGCCAACAGCTTCAGGTCCGATCTCTGGCTTCGTTCACCGACCAGATAGAGTTCCAGCACCGCCAATGGGATGAGGTAGCTGCCGAACGCCAGCACGATGTCGGCTGGCCCGCTCATGGTCTTGGTCATGCCCACCGGGCCCTGGTTCAGCACCACCCACCCCATCAGGCCAACGCGCAGGAACCAGACGCCGCTGGCGACCATGAAGGTGCGCAGGGCCCAGGCCCTGTGCATCTCGAACCGGCGCTGTCGCGCGGCTCGCCAGGCCAGGGCCGTGAACAGCAGGATCAGGACGGCGTCCAGCAGGATGGCGACCGCCGAGACGACCGACAGATAGGTCCCGCGCGACAGAGAGAGCCAGATCCCGCTGAGCGCCATGAACACGGCCAGGCTGAGAAACACGCGTCCTGACCAGCGGTGCACAGCCGGTGCTCGACGGCGGATGGCGGGAACCAGCTGCATGAGGCCCAGGAAGGTCACAAGGGCGGCGATCAGCACATGGGCGGCGAAGACCGCGTTCCCGGCCCGGTCGCCGGCGATGTAGCCGTCGATCAGCGGCTTGTCGTTCCAGCCGGCGAAATTTCCGGTGACCGTCCGGACGCCGTAGAACAGCAGGATGAAGCCGATGAAGGCGGCCTGTCCGCCGGCGGCGATCAGCAGCCAGCCTCTGACCGACCACCTCAGGGCGGCGGTCGACACGGGGGCAAGGGGGGAAGACGAGATCGGCATGGACGGGTCCGCAAGCTGAGGAAGAAGCCCGCCAGGAATGACGGCCATGGCTGGCGCGGGTCTCGCCGATCTGGAATTCGGCCAGAACTTTCCGGAAATTCGGCCTGCTGGACAGTCGCTCCGATCCAAGCCAACAAGGTCGCTTCGCCGGAGACCGGATCGTGACGACGACGCTCAAACCGCCAGCCTCACTGCCCCTGGCGGGTCTCCTGCCCCGGCCGCCAGGACGTCTGCCGGCCTATGCGGCCGTCGCCGGCGCGGCCTTCGTCGCCTACATCCTGTCGAAGGTTCTGGAGGGTGGGCCGGCCCGGGTTTTCGAAGTCTTCGGGGTGTCAGCCTGCGGCTGGGCCTGGCTCCTGACCCGGGCCCTGTTCGACCCGGCCAGGCAGGACGCCTGGTGGCCGCGCCTGGTCGCCGGGGTCGTCGCGGTTTCAGGCGCTGCAACGGTCCTGTGGCCGAACGGCGGCCCGGTGTCGGACGTCGCCGAAAATCTCTACGCGCTGAGTGGATCGGCCGCCCTGGTGCTGACCCTTGTGGAGCCGTTCCAGCGCCACGGCTGCGCCATCTCCGGGGCCGAGCGTCGGTTCCGCAGGGCCTTCGGGCTGATCTTCCTCGGCCTGGTGAGCGCCTCGGTCCTGGCCGCCTGGTCGGCGCCGGAACCGGTGAAGGTCGTCAGCGCCCTTGTCGGCCTGGCGGCCGCCGGCGCCGCGGTCACTTTCCGACTGCGCCATCCGCTCTCGCTCGAGGCCCCGGAGAAGAAGCAGGCCACGGCGGAGGACCGCCGCCTGGCCGATCGGCTCATGCGTCTACTGCAGGAAGACGCGATCCATACCGAGCCGGAACTGCGGATCGCCGACGTCGCCCGCCGGCTGAACGAACCCGAACACAGGGTCTCCCGCGCCATCAGCGCCGGCCTGGGCTTCGCCAACTTCAACCGACTGATCAATCATCATCGGGTGGAGCAGGCCAAGCAGGCCCTGGCCTCCGATGACGACCGCTCGATCCTGGAGATCGCCCTCGACTGCGGTTTCGGCTCGATCGGGCCGTTCAACCGGGCCTTCAAGGCCGAAACGGGCATGACGCCCAAGGCCTACCGCGCCGGCCGTCGACAGGCCGACTAGACGCCCCGGGCCGCCCGCAGCGCGGCCTGTTCGGTCTTGTCCAGCTTGCCGTCCTTGTCGGCGTCGAACTGTTCGAAACGATAGGCCGACGCCTTCGTGAACTCCGCCTTCGACACCTTGCCGTCCTTGTCGAGGTCGGCGGGCGCGAGGATGTTCCGGCCGCCAAGCATCTTGGCGATCTTCGCCTGTTCGGCAGGGCCGATGACCCCGTCCTTGTCGGCGTCCATGCGGGCGAAGCCTCGGTCCGCGGCCGCCAGGTTCTCGGCCTTGCTGACGTAGCCGTCCTTGTTGGTATCCGGATGCCCCTGAGCCGCGGCCGCCGAGGCGCTGAAGGCGAGCAGAAGACAGGCGACGGCGAGGCGGCGGATCATGTAGTCACTCCGGAACGTTCGGGCCCTCAGGTGGCGGCCCGTGGATTGCACCCGTATGTCTGCGTTGCAATCCTGTCGAGACAAGGGCCGCGCATTATGCCGGGATGGAGCAGACCATGACCCTCGAGGCGCAGAACCCGACTGAAGCGCCGGCCCGTATCCTGATGGTCGATGACGACCCGGGGATCCGCGACGTCGTGTCCGAGTTTCTCGGCCAGCACGGCTATCAGGTGGATACCGCCGGCGACGCCCGCGGCATGGAGGTCGCCCTGGCGAAGGGGCCTGTCGACCTGATCGTGCTCGACGTGATGATGCCGGGCGAGGACGGGCTGTCCATCTGCCGCCGCCTGACCGCCCAGCCCGGCGGCCCGGCCATTATCATGCTGTCGGCCATGGGCGAGGACACCGACCGCATCGTCGGCCTGGAACTCGGCGCCGACGACTACCTGCCCAAGCCCTGCAATCCGCGCGAGCTGCTGGCCCGCATCCGCGCCGTCCTGCGCCGCCGGGCCGAACCGCAGCCCAGCCTTGAGGATGGTCTTTCCGCCACCTGTCACTTCGCCGGCTGGAAGCTCGATCTCGTCCGCCGCGAGCTGCGCTCGCCCGAAGGCGTCATCGTCAACCTGTCGAGCGGCGAATTCTCCCTGCTGCGCGCCTTCGTCGAGCGGCCCCAGCGTATCCTGACCCGCGACCAGCTGCTGGACATGGCCCGGGGCCGCGATTCCGACGCCTACGACCGCGCCATCGACGTGCAGATCAGCCGTCTGCGCAAGAAGCTGGACGACGGCTCCAACGGCGGCGAACTGATCCGCACCATCCGCAGCGAAGGCTACATGTTCGTGCCCAAGGTCACCCGCAGCTGATGTCATCGCGGGTCCGCAGCGCGCCTTTGTTTGTCCAGGTGATGGCGCTGGCCCTGGTCAGCCTCGTCGCCGCGCCGGCAATCAGCGCCGCCATGCTGCTGGCCCTGCCCCCGCCCCAGCCCGAGGTCTACCGCCTGAGCGAACTGGCCCAGGCGCTGCGCCAGCAGGGCGTCGTCGAGATCACCGATGGCCGGCCGCTGGTCGTCAAGCTGAAGACCGAGGCCCCGGAGGAGTCGTTCCGCCGCTCCCGCTGGCGCGAGGATTTCAAGCGCATCCTCGCCTCGGACCTCAAGGTGCCTGTCGAGCGCATCCGCATCGAGACTGTCGGCCCAGTCCGCGTCCTCCTGCGCACCGAGCACAGGGTCGAAACCCGCATCTTCCGCATCGGCCCGCCACATGGCGAGCCGCCCCCCGGCGGCGGCCGTCACGGCGGCCCGGCTCCCGGCCCGGGCGCTCCGGAATTCCGTCCTGACGAGCGGGTCATCTTCTCGCCCTTCAAGGTCGGCGTGCAGCAGCCGGACGGCCACTGGCTGGTGGTCAAGCCCAAGCCGACCTTCCGCTGGGATGCCTGGCAGACCCGCCTGATCCTGACCTTCGGCCTGTCGATCCTGCTCATCGCTCCCCTGGCCTGGCTGCTGGCCCGGCGCCTGTCCGCCCCCCTCGGCGCCTTCGCAGGCGCCGCCGACCGGCTGGGCCGCGACCCCCGCGCCGCGCCGCTGGAGATGCGTGGCTCGACCGAGATCGTCGCCGCCGCCGCCGCCTTCAATCAGATGCAGGAGCGCCTGCGCCGCTACGTCGATGACCGCACCGCCATGGTCGGAGCCATCGCCCATGACCTGCGCACCCCGCTGACCCGGCTGAAATTCCGCATCGAGGCGGTCCCCGAAGACCTGAAACCCAAGCTCGCCGCCGATATCGACCAGATGGAGGCGATGATCGCCGCCACCCTCGGCTTCGTCTCCGACGCCACCCGGCCGCGCGCACGCGCCAGGATGGAGCTGGCCTCTCTGGTCGAGAGCATCGTCGATGAGATGGCGGAGACCGGCGCCGCCGCCTCGATCGATCGCACCGAAAAGCTGGTTGTCGAGGGCGACCCCATCGCCCTGCGCCGGCTGGTCTCCAATCTGGTCGAGAACGCCCTGAAGTATGGCGGCGCGGCCCGCGCCCGGGTTTATGCGGACGGCGCCGACGCGGTCATCGAGGTCGATGACGACGGCCCTGGCATTCCCGAGCACGAGCGTGAGCGGGTCTTCGAGCCCTTCTTCCGCGGCGAGCCCTCCCGCAACCGCGAGACGGGAGGCATCGGACTTGGACTGGCGGTCGTCCGCTCCGTCGCCCGCGCCCACGGCGGCGACGCCGACCTGATCAACCGCCCCGGCGGCGGCCTGACCGCCCGGGTCCGCCTGCCGATCTAGTCGCAATACCAACGCAACCGGCACGCCTTATGGCGGCCACCGAGCCACGCCACACAGGGTCTCCCAGCACCATTTTGGGGACCGGAGACCCCGATGATCGTACGCCTGGCCCTGCTCGCCACCCTCGCTGCCTCCCCGGTCCTGGCGCAACCGGGTCCGCCGCCCGAAGGGGGGCCGCCTGACGACGCTCCCCCGCCCCGCCGCGAGCAGCTGTTCATCAGTCCGGCCGGCGAGCCCTTCCGCGCGCCGCGTGGCCAGCCCTATCCGGTCGCCGTCTGGTTCGCCCGCGCCGACACCGACCATGACGGCGCGATCAGCCGCGCGGAATTCGTCGCCGACGCCGTCGCCTTCAACGCCAGCCTCGACGCCGACCACGACGGCTTCGTCGATGGCTTCGAAATCGCCGACTACGAAAAGAACGTCGCCCCCGAGATCCTCAGCCCCCTCGACCGCGGCGAGGAGGGCCCCCAGGCCATCAACATGAAGCTCGGCAAGCGACCGTTCATCGGCTACCCCAAGCCGCTGGATTCCGGGGCCTACGGCAGCACGCGCAACGGCGCCGGTCTCTACGGCCTGATCAACGAGGTCCAGCCCGTCGCCGCCCAGGACAGCGATCTGGACCGCCGCATCGCGGTCGAGGAGGTCGGTATCGCCGCCCGCGACCGCTTCGCCATCCTCGACAAGGACAGGGACGGCAAGCTCACCCTCGCCACCCTGCCCAGGACTCCTTACCAGACCATCCTCGAGGCCCCGCCGCCGAAGGATGGGGCCCGGCGCGGCAAGCGGCCGCCACCGCGCTGAGCCCCCTTGTCAGCCCGCCTCGCGCGCCGCTATTCGCGCTCATCCCATTGGAAAGCCGCCACCGATGAAGTTCCGTCTCGCCCTGATCGCCGCCCTCGCCGCCACCCCGGCGCTGGCCCAGCCCCGGCCCGACCTGCAGATCTTCATCAGCCCGGCCGGAGAACCTTTCCGCGCGCCGCTCGACCAGCCCTATCCCGTTGAGCAGTGGTTCAAGCAGGCCGACGCCAACGCCGACGGGGCGATCACCCGCGACGAGCTGGTCGCCGATTCCCTGGCCTTCTTCGACAAGCTCGACGCCAACAAGGACGGCGCGATCGATGGCTGGGAAAACGGCGACTACGAAAAGAAGGTCGCCCCCGAGATCATGTCCCGCGCCGCCATGGCCCTGGCCAGGCCCAGGGAGGGCAATCGTCCGAAGGGCGGCCGCTATCGTCCTACCCTGTCGCCTTACGACCGCGCCAGGCCGGACGAGCCGGGCAAGATGGTGGCCGACCAGAATCGCGTCGGCGCCGGCCTGTACGGTCTGGTCAACGAGGTGCAGCCGGTGATGGGCCAGGACAGCGACTTCAACCGCCGCATCAGCAGGGCCGAGGCGACCGCCGCCGCCAAGGACCGTTTCGCCATCCTCGACAAGGACAAGGACGGAAAGCTGGTCCTCGCCACCCTGCCGGAAACCCCGCTGCAACGGGCGCTCGCCGACGCGCGTTGATTACCGGCCGTCAGGCCCTCTGCAAAACAGTGAAATGCGCCTGCAAACTGGCGCCGCTACCTGACGTGATCTGAATGGAAGTCACGTGAGTCTCATGAGCCTGCACACCGCGCCGCGAACCAAGAAGAAGATGCGATGGGTCCCGGTGGCCTGGGGCGTCGCCGCGGCCGTGGTGCTGGGCGGCGGCGGCTACATGCTGTTCAAGCCCAAGGCTCCGAAGGATCCCTACCGGACCGAACAGGTGGCGCGCGGCGACATCACCAGGTCGGTGTCCGCCTCGGGGTCCTTGCAGGCCCTGGTCACCGTCCAGGTCGGCTCGCAGATCAGCGGACAGATCACCAAGGTGCTGGTCGACTTCAACGACTACGTCAAAGCCGGCCAGGTGATGGCCGTCCTCGACCCGCAGACCTACGTCAGCCGCGCCCAGCAGGGTCAGGCCCAGGTCGCCCAGAGCCAGGCCCAGGTCAACCAGCTGCAGGCCCAGGCCGACGTCGCCCGCGCCAACTACAACCGCACCAAGACCCTCTACGACAAGGGCATCACCGCCAAGGCCGCCCTCGACGCCGACCTGGCGACCTGGAAGGCGGCCCAGGCCTCCGTCACCGCCGCCAGGGCCGGCGTCACCTCCGCCCGCGCCTCGCTGAACGCCACCAATGTCGATCTGGGCCGCACCAACATCGTCGCCCCGATCAGCGGCGTCGTCACCGACCGCCAGATCGAACCCGGCCAGACGGTCGCCGCCAGCCTGTCGGCCCCCATCCTTTTCCAGATCGCCCAGGACCTCTCCAAGCTCGAGGTCAAGATCAGCGTCGACGAGGCCGACATCGGCAGCGTGCGCGAGGGCCAGCGGGTCAGGTTCACCGTCGACGCCTTTCCGGACGACAATTTCACCGGCGTCGTCACCCAGGTGCGCAAACAGCCGGAGACCGCCAACAACGTCGTCGCCTACACGGTGATCGCCGAGGCCGACAATCCGGGCGGCAAGCTGCTGCCCGGCATGACCGCCAACGCCGACATCGTGCTGGAAGAGCGCCGCGGCGTCCTGCGCGTCCCGGCCGCCGCCCTGCGCTGGAGCCCGGCCGACGCCGCCGCCAGCACCCAGCGCTCGGCCAGTCCGATGGGCGGACCTCCCGGCATGGGTGGACCTCCCGGCGGCGGCGGCCAAGGCCAGCAAGGGGCCGGCGGACGTCAGGGCGGCGGCAATCGCCTGGCCCGCGTCGCCGAGCAGCTCGACCTCGACGCCGGCCAGAAGAAGAAGGCCGACGCCATCTTCGCCGACGCCCAGACCAAGATGCGCGCCGCCGAAGGCCCGGACCGCCGCAAGATCATGGACGAGGCGTTCAAGGCGCTCGACCCCATCCTGAAGCCCGAGCAGAAGACCAAGCTCGTCGCCCTGCGCGCCCGCATGGGTCAGGGCGGTCGCGGCGGCGGCCAGGGCGGCATGACCAGCGGCGTGCTCTACATCCTCAAGGACGGCAAGCCGACCCCCGTGCCGGTCATGGTCGGCGCCACCGACGGCAGCTTCACCGAAGTCGTCGACCGTTCCGGAACCATCAAGGAGGGCGCCGAAGTCATCACCGGCGGCGGCCCCAAGGCCAAGGTCACGGCGCGCAGCCCGCTGACCGGCGGCGGCGGCGGCCGGGTTCGGGGGCTGTAGTGATCCAGTTCGAGGGTCTGAAGAAGACCTACGTCATGGGCGAGGAGACGGTCCACGCCCTGGCCGGCGTCTCGCTCACCATCGAGCGGGGCGAGAGCGTCGCCATCATCGGCCCGTCGGGGTCCGGCAAGTCGTCGCTGATGAACATCCTCGGCGGCCTCGACCGCCCCTCGGCCGGCCGCTACCTGTTCGAGGGCGAGGATGTCGGGGCCTTCGATGACAACGACCTGGCCGCCTTCCGCAACAAGCGGATCGGGTTCGTCTTCCAGTCCTTCCAGCTGCTGCCGCGACTGTCCGCCCTGCAGAACGTCGAGCTGCCGATGATCTACGCCGGCATCGATCCGGCCGAACGCCGGGACCGCGCCGCCGCTCTGCTCGACAGGGTGGGCCTTGGCAGCCGCATGGGTCACCGCCCGACCCAGATGTCCGGCGGCCAGCAGCAGCGCGTCGCCATCGCCCGCTCCCTCGCCAACCGGCCGGACCTCCTGCTCGCCGACGAGCCCACCGGCGCCCTCGACACCCAGACCGGCCAGGACGTGCTGAACCTCTTCAAGGAGCTCAACACTGAGGGCCTAACCCTGGTCATCGTCACGCACGACCTGGAGGTGGCGGCCGAGACCCGCCGCCGTGTCACCTTCCGCGACGGCCAGATCGTCGGCGACGACGGGGCCGCCCGATGATGAAGCCCATCGACCTCGTCCGCTTCGCCACTGGCGCCATCGTCGCCCACCCGATGCGCAGCGCCCTGACCTCGCTCGGCGTCGTCATCGGCGTCGCCGCCGTGGTGATGATGACCTCCATCGGCCTGGGCGCCCAACAGATGGTGACCAGCGCCATCGGCGGCCTCGGCTCCAACATGCTGATCATCAGCCCCGGCGCCTCGCGCGGCGCGGGCGGCGGCTTCGTCAGCCAGGGGGCCGGCACTGGCGTCTCCCTGTCCGACGGCGACGCCGAGGCCCTCAAGGCCCAGATCGAGAACGTCTCCGCCGTCGCCCCCGCCGTGCGGGGCGGCGCCCAGCTGACCGCCGAGGGCGGCAACTGGAACACCCGGGTCGAGGGCGTGACGCCCGACTATCTGGTCGCCCGCGACCTCACCATCGCCTCGGGCCGCATGTTCGACGAGCGTGAAGCCCGCCAGGGCAAGAAGGTCGCCGTCATCGGCGCCACGGTGGCAAAGGAGCTGTATGGCGACGCCGACCCGGTCGGAAAGCGCCTGCGCGTCGGCACGGTGCCGTTCGAGATCGTCGGGGTGCTGACCTCCAAGGGCCAGGCCGGCTTCGGCCAGGACCAGGACGACATCGTGCTGGGCCCGCTCCAGGCCGTGCGATCCCGCATCGTCGGTCGCCGGGTGCGCGGCGACAACGTCCAGACCATCTACGTGAAGGCGGCCACCGCCGAAGACCTCGACCGCGTGCAGGAGGACGTCACCAATCTGATGCGCGAACGCCACCGCATTCGCCAGGGCGCCGAGGACGACTTCAGCGTCCAGAACATGGCCTCGATCATGGAAGCCATGAGCGCCAGCACCAAGACCTTCACGGGTCTTCTGGCCGCCGTGGCGGCGGTCTCCCTGCTGGTCGGCGGCATCGGCATCATGAACATCATGCTGGTCGCCGTGACCGAGCGCACCCGCGAGATCGGCCTGCGCATGGCCGTCGGCGCGAGGCGCGCCTGGGTCCTTTACCAGTTCGCCCTGGAGGCCGTGGTGCTCAGCTTCGCCGGCGGCGTCATCGGCCTGCTGATCGGCATCGGCGGCGCCATGGCCATGTCGGCGCTGGCCGGCTGGCCCATGGCCATCGCCAGCTGGGCCGTGCCGACGGCGCTCGGGTTCTCGATGCTGGTCGGCCTGGTGTTCGGGGCCTACCCGGCCTGGCGCGCGGCGCAGCTGGATCCGATCGAGGCGTTGCGGCGGGAGTAGGAACAATCCCTTCTCCCGCTTGCCGGGAGAAGGTGGCCCCCGAAGGGGGTCGGATGAGGGCAGCACCAGCCCTTGACGAGTAGCGCTCCCAAGAACATTGTTCACTTTATGTTCCCGCCACCCGTCAATCGAGCGCGTGCCGAAATCATGCGCGCCGAACCCACCTTCGCCGAGCGAGTGATGTGGGATCGCTTGCGCAACAGAAAGCTCGCCGGCCTCAAGTTCCGCCGCCAGACACCCCTTGGCCCTTACATCGCGGATTTCCTTTGTAAGGAAGCGCGACTGATCGTCGAATTCGACGGCCCAAACCACGACGAGGACTACGACCGTAAACGAGACGCCTGGCTAAACGAGCAAGGCTATCGGGTCCTCAGGTTTGCCAACAACGAGGTCGGCAATCGGCTTGGCTGGGTTCTGGAGACGATCCAGGCGGCCGCGGGGCGATAGACGACAGGGGCCGGCGCTGCCCTCATCCGACCCCTTCGGGGCCACCTTCTCCCGGCAAGCGGGAGAAGGGACAGCGCTAGACCAACCCCGCAATAATGTTGATCCCCAACGCCAGGATCGCCGTGTTGTAGAAGTAGGCCGCCGCCGCGTGGGCGGTGATCAGGTTCCGCAGCCGTGTCGTGTTCACCGTCATGTCCGACACCTGGAAGGTCGCCCCGATGCAGAAGGACAGGTAGACGAAATCCATGTAGCTGGTCGGCGGATCGCCCGAGAAGCCGAACACCTGGTCCTTCCGGCCGCCGAAATGCCGGTGGGCATAGTGGATGACGAACACCGTCTGCAGCATCAGCCAGCTGCTGATCAGGGTCAGCACCGCCAGCGCCGCCACCAAGCCCTTCTCGAAACCCGTCCCCGTCCGGCTCTCGATCATCGCCATCACGATACCGATCAGGCTGGCCAGCACCGCCACCAGGATGACCAGCAGCAGGACCGGCGTCTTCTCATCCTCCAGCGCCGCCCGCGCCTTCACCCGCGCCTCGTCGGCGGTGAGGAACAGGCGCCAGGTCAGGGCCAGGTACACGACCGCTCCGACGACCCATCCGGCCAGCTCCGGCGCCGCTCCCGGCCAGCCCATCCCGGTCGCGCAAAACCAGCCGACAACGCCCGCCGCCGCGCCTACGGCGAGCCGCCAGTGCCGCGTGACGCCACTCAGGTCCATGCCGATACCGCCCTCAACCAATTGGAATAAAAGACCATTTCGCCCGGCCGCCAATATGTCTAGACATATTCGGCGCTGTTTTGCGGACCTCGGCGAGCCGCCCGCCAGCGCGTAGCTCGCCGCGCCCTCGAACCGCGCTACAATCCCTGCGCTACAGCCTACGCGGCGCCTACGCGCAAGACTACGTCCACAGCCGTGTGCCCCCACGCAAAAGGCACGCCCTGTCAAAGGCTTGCGACGAACCTCATGTTTGCGTCCCGATCGCGCGGTATAATCGTGGGTCGCTTCGATAAGCCTAGCGCGGCCGATCCCCGACGATCGTCACCCGCTCCATCCGGCGCACCGCGGGCCAGTAATCGCTGGCGGCGTAGTGCTGGCTGGCCCGGTTGTCCCAGAAGGCGATGCTGCCCGGCTCCCAGCGGAACCGGCACTGGTATTCCGGGATCGCCGCCTGGGCGTAGAGGTGCTTGAGCATGGCGGCGCTCTCGTCGGCATCCCAGCCGACGATATGCTGGGTGAAGGCGGCGTTGACGTAGATGCAGCGCCGGCCCGTCTCCGGATGGGTGCGGATCACCGGATGCTCGACCATCGGGTAGCGGGCGTTGAAGTCCTCGATCTGCTCCTCGGTCATGCCGCGCTTGCGCATGCCGGTGCGGAAGTGGGCGAAGTCGTGGATGGCGACGGCGTCATCGACCCGCGCCTTCACCTCATCGCAAAGGCCCTCATAGGCCGCGTACATGTCGGCGAACAGCGTATCGCCCCCGACCGGCGGCAGCTCGATCGCCCGCAGGATCGAGCCCAGCGACGGCTCGAGCCGCCAGGTGACGTCCGAGTGCCAGGTGTTTTCGCGACCCCGGTTCTCGCGGTTGTGGGTGATCGCCAGAACCTCCGGATAGCCCGGCTTCTGTGGCGCGAAGGGATGAACCTCCAGCTCGCCGAAGTTGCGGGCGAAGGCCAGGTGCTGGTCGGTGTCGATGTCCTGGTCCCGGAAGAACAGCACCTTCCAGTCGAGCAGCGCCTGGCGGATGGCCCTGACCTGCGACGGCGTCGCCGGCTGGGACAGGTCGATGCCGCCGACCTCCGCCCCGATGGTCGGCGTCAGCGGGGTCAGGGTCAGGGTGTCGAGGGTCAGGTGACGGACAAGTTCAGTCATGGCTTCCTCCGCGCCGGCTCTTCGTCCGGACAACGCAGTATGTTACCCCTCGGTTTCATTTGACAAGCCCTGCTCGCAAAGGCCCCTTAACCCCTATGGCAGACGGTTCCGCCCCCGCCCGCAAGCCCCGAGTCGACGCCGCCGCCCGGCGCGCCGAGTACATCGACGTGGCCGCGAAAGTGATGCTGGAAAAGGGCCTGCACGGCGCCACAATGCGCGACTTCGCGGAAGCCGCCGGGGCCGCCAAGATCCTGTTCTACCGTCTGTTTCCCTCGCGCGACGCCATCGTCGACGCCGTCTTCCGACGCGTCGAGGACGCCGTCCTCGACGCCTACAAGGAGACCTGGACCGGCTACGGCTCGATGGTCGCCCGGGTGCTGGAGACCGCCCGCAAGGACCCCGCCCCCTTCCTCGTCGTGCTCAAGAACTGCGGCGGCGGCGCCGACCGCTCCGACTGGGGCGACCGCCTGCGCGCCATCTTCAACGAACGCTCCCGCCCCCTGTTCGAGCCTAGGCCCGGCGCCCCGGAGGGGGCGGAAGAGCGCGCGGGCCTCGCCGGCGGCAGCCTGTTCGGCCTCTGGGTGGACCGCATGATCGTCTGGCTGGAAGAGCGCGACGGCCTCGACGACGCCACCCGCATCCGCTGGTGGAGCCGCATCGTCCGCGAATGGCGGCTGGCCTCCCGCGAGGCCTTTCGGCTAGACCCGCCGCAACAAGAAACCAACGAGGAAACGCCTTGATCCCCGGCCTGATGCAGACCACCCCGCTGGTCATCACCTCGATCCTGCGCTTCGTCGAGACCGCCCACCCGCGCGTCGAGATCGTCTCCCGCACCGTCGAGGGCCGCATCCATCGCTACGACTACGCCGGCATGGGAGGGCGCGTCCGCCGCCTGGCCCGCGCCCTCGAGAAACAGGGTGTCAAATCCGGCGACCGCGTCGCCACCCTGGCCTGGAACACCCACCGGCATCTGGAGCTGTTCTACGCCGTGCCCGGCCTCGGCGCCGTGCTCAACACCGTCAATCCGCGCCTGTTCGACGAGCAGATCCTCTACGTCCTCGAACACGCCGAAAGCGAGGTCCTGCTCTACGACCGCACCTTCCAGCCGGTGGTCGAACGCCTCGCCGCCCGCATGTCGACGGTGAAGACCTTCATCCTGCTGGCCGACGAAGACAGTCACGACGCCGGAACCGTCGGGACCCTCAACTACGAGACCCTCATCGCCGCCGAGAGCGACGCCGACTTCCCCTGGCCGACCCTCGACGAGAACGGCGGCGCCTTCCTCTGCTACACCTCCGGCACCACCGGCGATCCCAAGGGCGTGCTCTACAGCCACCGCGCCGTCGTCCTGCACGCCATGGCCGCCGGCCTGAACAGCGCCTTCGGCCTGACCGCCTTCGACGTGGTCATGCCCTGTTCCAGCCTCTACCACGCCACCGCCTGGGGCCTGCCCTTCACCGCCCCGATCAACGGCTGCAAGCTGGTCCTGCCGGCCGAGAAGATGGACGCGGTCAGCCTCGGCGAACTGATCGCCAACGAGGGCGTCACCTTCTCTGGCGGCGTGCCGACCATCTGGACGATGTATCTCGCCCACCTCGACCAGACCGGCGGCACGGTCGGCACCCTGAAGCGGGTCATCATCGGCGGCTCGGCCGTCCCCCGCGCCATGGCCGAGACCTTCAAGAGAAAGCACGGCGTCCAGGTGCTGCAGATCTGGGGCATGACCGAGACCTGCCCGCTGGGCGTCGTCGCCACCCCCACGCCTGGCCTGGCCGCCGGCGGCGAGGACCACGTCGACGAGGTCATCTGGACCCGCCAGGGTCGGCTGCAGTTCGGCATCGAGCTGAAGATCGTCCAGGAAGACGGGACCGAAGCCCCCCGCGACGGCGAGACCAGCGGCGCCCTGATGGTGCGCGGCCCCTGGACCATCCAGCGCTACTTCCGCAAGGAGACCGACGCCGCCGACGCCGACGGCTGGTTCGACACCGGCGACATCGCCACTCTCGACGCCGACGGCTTCATGCGCATCACCGACCGCGCCAAGGACGTCATCAAGACCGGCGGCGAGTGGATCAGCTCCATCGACCTTGAGAACATCGCCGTCGCCTGCCCGGGCGTGAAGATCGCCGCCGTCTTCGGCGTGCCGCATCCCAAGTGGGAGGAACGCCCCCTGCTGGTCATCGAGGTCCACGAGGGCCATGATGTCACCAAGGAAGCGGTGCTGGCCTTCCTCGAACCGCGCATCGTCAAATGGTGGATGCCGGACGACGTCATCTTCGAGCCCGTGCCGCTGACCGCCACCGGCAAGATCGACAAGAAGGTCCTGCGCGAGGCGCACAGGGACCGGCTGAGCTAGGGGGAACACCATGAACCGCACCATCGGAACACCACGCCTGTGGGCCATCCTGGCCGCCGTCTTCGGCCTGATCTCGCTGGCCGTCACGGTCGCCTTCAAGCTGCTGGGTCCGGTCAAGGCGGCCGGCGTCTGCATGGGCGGCGGCGCGGTCGTCCAGTTCGAGTTCGCCCGCGAGGCCCAGGACCTGACCAACATCTTCGGCGATGTCATCGACCCCTGCCGCGCCCCGACCATCGCCGCCATGGACGCGGTCAACCAGCTGGACGTGGTCGCCTACATCCCCAGCTACACGCTGTTCGCCATCTTCGCGGCCCTGTTCATCGGCGGCGGGCGCCTGCGCCTGCCCATCCTGCTGGCGATCCTGGCGGCGGCTGTCGCCCTGGTCGCCGACTATGTCGAGACCTTCACCCTGCTGGAGATCACGCCGATGCTGGAGGAGCGCGCCGACCTGCTTCCGGTCTCCTCGACCGCCGCCTGGATCAAGTTCGGGGCGTTGGCCGCCCACGCCCTGGTCCTCGCCGCCGTCTGCCTGGAAAAGCCGCCGCGCCGCTGGATCCTCGGCATCCTGCTGCTGGCCCCCGCCGTCGGGGCGCTGGCCGCCTTCAGCGACTCCCGCAACATGAATCTCCTGACCCTCGGCTTCCTGCTGGCCTGGCTGCCCTTGCTGGGGCTGGCCGCCTGGCGGGCGGTTCGGCCGGTTGCCGTGGAAGTTCAATAGGTTAGGAGAAAACGCCTGGCGGTGACGGAGGGATTCGAACCCTCGGTACGGCTTTATACCGTACGTCGGTTTAGCAAACCGGTGCCTTCAGCCACTCGGCCACGTCACCCCAGGCGAGGGGCGCTGATAGCCGGTTCGGCGCGTCGTTGCAATCACCGCAAACGTCTCCCTGAGTGAACCGTGTTAACCGGGTGATCAGGCCCCCGTGGCAAGCTCATCGCCGTCATGACCACATCCCCCGCCCCGCAGCCGGCCGAAGAGCCATGGGTCGCCGCCGCCAAGGCCCTGCGCGACGACCTGCGCCGGGGCGCGGCGCCCGAGCCGGAGACCGAAGAGAGCGACCGCCGCGGCCCGCTGCGTCCGGCCCGCCTGCCGCCGCTGCGCAATCGAATCCAGGGCCAGCTGGTCGGGCGATTGTTCCGCATCGTCGACGCCGGCTCGCTGGCCGCCCTGGCCCTGACCGGCGCCCACCTGGCCACGCCGCAAGGCTGGATCAACGCCAGCCTGGCGCAGGTCACTCCCTATGCCGCTGGCGCCCTGGTGATGGCCTGGCTGCTCGGCGGCGTCGGCCTCTATCGTTTCCCCCGCTACGGCCGGCTGTGGACCCGGCTGACGCGGCTTGTCGCCGCCTTCGGCCTCGGCGGCCTCCTGCTGACCGCCGGCGTCTGGCTGGTCGGCGGATCGCCGCCCTCGCCGGTGCTGACCTCCTGGTTCGCCATGGCCTTCATCAGCCTGGCCCTGCTGCAGACCATCTGGTGGGCCATGGTCCGGCGCTGGCGTAACCGGGGTCTGCTGACCCCCAACATCGTCATCGTCGGCGCCACCGAGGTCGCCGACCGCCTGATCGCCGCCGCCCTGGCCTCGCGCGAGGTCAACGTCATCGGCGTCTTCGACGACCGTCTGGGCCGGGCCCCGCCGCGCATGCAGGGGGTGCCGGTGCTCGGCGACCTCGACGCCCTGATCGGCCACCGCATCATGCCCTATGTCGACCAGGTGGTGATCGCCGTCACCTCGGCCGCCAAGCCCAGGGTGCGGATGATCACCGAACGGCTCAGCGTCCTGCCCAACGACATCTGCCTGGTCGTCGACCTGGACGGCGAAGCGGCCCAGAACGCCATCATCAACCGCATCGCCGACGCCCCGCTGGCCCGCGTCTCCGGCGTCGCCACCGACGAGCGGCGCGCCGCCCTCAAGCGCCTGCAGGATCTCGGCATCGGCCTTCTGGCCCTGGTGCTGCTGGCCCCGGTGATGGCCGTCGTCGCGGTGCTGATCAAGCTCGACAGCCCCGGCCCGATCTTCTTCCGCCAGCGCCGCCACGGCTTCAACAACGAGGAAATCCGGGTCTGGAAGTTCCGCTCGATGAAGCATGAGCTGACCGACCACACGGCCAGCAAGCAGGTCACCGGCGACGACGACCGCGTCACCCCGGTCGGCCGCTTCATCCGCCGCACCAGCCTCGACGAACTGCCGCAGCTGTTCAACGTCCTGGCCGGCGAGATGAGCCTGGTCGGCCCCCGCCCCCACGCCGTCGGCATGAAGACCGGCGACACCGAAAGTTCGCGCCTGGTCGAGGAATACGCCCACCGCCACCGCCTCAAGCCCGGCATGACCGGCTGGGCCGCCGTCAACGGCTCGCGCGGACCGGTCGATACGCCGGAACTGGTCCAGCGCCGCGTGGCCCTCGACATCGACTACATCGAGCGCCAGTCCTTCTGGCTCGACCTCTACATCATGGCCATGACCATCCCCTGCCTGCTGGGCGACCGGCACGTGGTGCGCTAGCCCATGTTCTGGCGTGGCGTCCTCGGCTACCTGCCCGTCAACCTGGCCCAGGGCCTGGTCGGCCTGCTGACCATTGTCGTCTTCACCCGGCTGCTCAGCCCGGCTGACTACGGCGTCTACGCTATCGCCTATTCGGCCATGGTGCTCAGCCACACCGCCCTCTTCACCTGGACCGAGGCCGCCATGGCCCGCTTCCAGGCCCAGGCGCGGCAGCGGGGCGAGATCGCCGACCACATGATGACCCTCTATCGGGCCTGGTCGATGCTGGGCCTCGGTTTTCCGCTGCTGGCCGGAGCCGCCGTCTGGCTGGCGCCGGTGCATCAGCCGCTGAAGGTGGCGATCTGCGCCGGCCTCGCCGCCATCCTCTTCCGCAGCTGCATCAAGCTGGTGCAGGAGCGCCGCAGGGCCGACGGCGAGGTCGGCTCGGCCGCCACCCTCGACATCGCCCAGACCATCGGCGGCTTCGCCATCGGCGCGGTGCTGGCGGCCATCGGCCTCGGCGGCGCCTCTCCGTTGCTGGGCTCGGCCGCCATCTCGGCCATCTGCCTGGCCTTCGCCCTGCCCGGCGAGCTGAAGCTGTTCAAGGGCGGCCACTGGCAGCCCAGGCGGGCGCGGGAATACGCCGGCTACGGCGTGCCGATCTCGCTGTCGCTGATCCTGGCCCTGGTCATCTCCAGCACCGACCGCTTCGTGCTCGGCGCCGTTCTCGGCGAGGCCAGCGTCGGCATCTATCACGCCGGCTACAGCCTCGCGAACCGCACCCAGGACGTGGTTTTCGTCTGGCTGGGCATGGCCGGCGGCCCGGCCATGGTCTCGGCCCTGGAGCGCGGCGGCAAGGCGGCCCTGGTCCAGACGGCCAGGGAACAGGCCAGTTTCATGATCCTGCTGACCCTGCCGGCCGCCGTCGGCCTCGCCCTCGTCGCCCTGCCGTTGTCGGAGCTGCTGATCGGGCCCCAGATGGCCCAGGGCGCCGCCCGCGTCGTGCCGTGGATCGCCGCCGGCGGCTTTTTCAGCGGCGTCACCACCTACTACCTGCATCAGGCCTTCACCCTCGGCCGCCGCACCGGCCTGCTGATGGCGGCCATGACCCTGCCCGCCGCCCTCAACCTGCTGCTCAACTTCGTCCTCGTGCCGCGCTTCGGCCTCGACGGGGCCATGTGGGCGACGACGGCCAGCTATGGTCTCGGGGCCGTCGCCTCCTTCGCCCTTGGCCGCCGGGTGATCGCCCTGCCGCTGCCGATCGGCACCCTGGTCCGCGCCGCCATCGCCTGTGTGCCGATGATCCTGGTCGTCTCCCTGCTGCCCGACATGGACGAAGTTCCGGAACTGGCGCTCAAGGCCGGCCTCGGCGCCCTCGCCTATGGCGTCACCGCCTGGCTGCTCGACGCCGGCGGCCTGCGCAGTCACGGACGCACCCTGCTGCGCACCCTGCGCCCGGGAGCCGCCACATGACCGCCCCGACCAGCGACTGGATCGTCGACAACGCCCTCTGGGCCGGCGCCAGGCCCCGCCTGTCGGTGCTGATCCCCTTCCTCGGCGACGACCCGGCCCAGCTGGCCCGCGAGCTGGCCGCCCAATCTGCCGAGATCGAGATCGTCCTGCTCGACGACGGCGGCAAGGACGGCGATCTGGCCGCCCGTATAGCCGAGACCGTACAGGCCCTGCCCTGCCCGGCCCGCTTCGTGCGCCTCGCCGCCAACGTCGGCCGGGCCCGGGGCCGCAACCGGCTGGCCTCCGAGGCGCGCGCGCCGCACCTGCTCTTCCTCGACGCCGACATGCTGCCCGACAGCGAGACCTTCGTCGCCGACTGGCTGGCCGTCGCGGCCGGGGACGCCGCTGTCGCCTTCGGCGGCTTCTCCTTCCAGCGCACACCGGTCGACCCACGCTTCGCCCTGCACCGGGCCATGGCCCTGCGCAGCGACTGCCTGCCGGCCGACCAGCGCGCCCAGGCCCCGGAAAAGCACGTCTTCACCTCCAACCTGCTGGTCCACCGCGACGTCTTCGAGGCCGTGGCCTTCGATGAGCGCTTCACCGGCTGGGGCTGGGAGGATGTCGAATGGGCCATGCGGGTGGCCCGGCGCTGGCCGATCCTGCATCCGCACATCCCGGCCAGCCACCTCGGCCTCGACACCGCCCCGGCCCTGATCGCCAAGTACCGCCAGTCGGCCGCCAACTTCGCCCGCGTCGTCGAAGCTCATCCAGAGGTCGTCAGCGGCTACGCCAGCTTCAGGGTGGCCCGGCTGATCCGCCGCCTTCCGGCCCGCGGCCTGCTCCGCGAGGCCGCCCGCCTCGCCGCCCTCAGCCGCCTGCTGCCCTCACGGGCCCGCGCCTTCGCCATGCGCCTCTACCGCGCCGCCCTCTACGCCGAGGTGGTCTGATGCAGGCCTATTCCGCCGACCGCTCCCTGCGCGGCAAGCTGCGTCGCCGCTACACCCGCCTGGCCTTCCGCAAGCCCCTGCGGCTGTCGCTCGACCGGCCGATGATCACCTTCAGTTTCGACGACGTCCCCGCCACCGCCGCCCTCGCCGGCGCCCGGGTTCTGGAGGCGGCCGGCCTGCGCGGGACCTTCTACATCTGCGCCGGCCTCGAGGACGGCGACGGGCCCATGGGCCGCTACGGCTCCTCGGAGGACGCCCGCCGTCTCGCCGCCGCCGGCCATGAGGTCGCCTGCCACACCTTCAGCCACCTCGACTGCGGCCAGGCCGACCAACAGGCCATCGCCGCCGACGTGGCCCGCAACGGCCTCGCCCTGGCGATGCGCGGCGCCCCCGATCCGGTCAGCTTCGCCTACCCCTACGGCGATGTCTCCTTCGCCGCCAAGAAGGCGCTCGGCGGCCGCTTCAAGACCCTGCGCACCGTGCAGGCCGGCCTTGTCACCGACGGCGCTGACGCCAACCAGCTGCCCGCTGTCGGCATCGAGGGCGAGGCCGGCGAGGCCGACGCCCTGCGCTGGATGGACGAAGCGGCCCGCCGCAAGGCCTGGCTGATCCTCTACACCCACGATGTCGCCGCAAGGCCGTCGGCCTGGGGCTGCACGCCCGAGGCTCTGGCGCGGCTGGCGGAACGGGCGAAGTCGAAATTCGAAGTGGTGACAATGGCGCAAGGGGCTGCGCGGGCGGGGCTGTAAGCCCTTAGCGAAGCGCCATTATAGCAAGTTTCGAAGAAACGGTCTGTCGTAAGGTATTGTTTGTAATGATTTTTTGTTGCGACGAGGCCGGCCGCTTATGGGTGATCGCGTCCGTATCGAGACGGGATTTTGCCGGGGAAGTGTGGGTGGTGGTGACGGGGTACGGACTGGTCCCTGCATGAGGCTGTCGCCCTCGCCCAAGGGACAGAGGGGACACGCTGATTTGCCATGGCCGCCCGCGCCCGGTCGCGCACCGGCGGTGCAGGGCAAATCAACCTGTCCCCGTTTGCCGTAGATGAATATGTCTAGGCTGTAGGGACGATTTAATCATTTGAGCCAGAGCATGATGCAGGCGAGCTTTACGAAGCCCATGAAGGTTTGGGCGAGCTTGTCGTAGCGGGTGGCGATGCGCCGGCAGTGCTTGATGCGGCTGAAGAAGCGCTCGATGCGGTTGCGCTCTTTATAGATGTCCTTGTCGTAGCTGTGCTTGCGCAGGCGATTGCGGCGCGGCGGCACGACCGGATCACCACCTTGCTCGATGACCTTCGCGTAGAGGGGGTGGGAGTCATAGGCCTTGTCGGCGATGAGATGCTGGGCGGCCAGTCCGTCGATCAGATCGCTGGCCGGAGCCACGTCATTCTGCTGTCCTGGGCCGAGCATCAGCCGGATCGGCAGACCCAGGGCGTCTACGCCGGCGTGGATTTTGGTGCCGAATCCGCCGCGAGAACGGCCAAGCGCCTGGGCGTCCGGGCCCCCCTTTTTCGCCGCGCTCCAGCGGCTTGGGCGTGGGCCCGAATGACCGTGGCGTCGAGCATCACCCATTCCAGGTCAGGGTCCGCCGCCACCGCCGCAAAGATCTTGTCCAGCACGCCCTTCTCGACCCACCGGTAGTATCGCTTCTTGGCTCGTTCAACGGGCCCAAAGCGCTCGGGCAGATCCTTCCACCGGGCCCCCGAACGGGCCATCCACAACAGGGCGTCGATGAACAGACGCCCGTTGCTGCGCGGGCCCCGCTTGCCCTTGCGCCCACCTGGCACAAACGGCTCGATCCGAGCCCACTGATCGTCCCGCAGAACCTCGCCTTCCAAGGCCGCCTCCAAAAAGCAGCTTTGAATCAGAACCCGGAATCCATGGGAATCCTAAATCGTCCCTACAGCCTAGACATATTCGATGGCTGTCATCGTACGGCGCTGACGGTGACGGTCATCCGGCCGCGCCGGAAGACAGTCACCGCCGAGTCCTACTCCTGATCCCGGTCCGGAAGGGCCAGTTTCACGGCCAGAGCGACGAAGATCATCCAGCGCATGTCGTTGTAGGAGACGGCGAAGCTCTCGGTCAGGGTGGTCAGGCTGTAGATGATCAGGAACGGCAGGGCGAGGTAGGCGCCCTTCTCGCGGAACACCGAGACGATCGCCGCCCCCATGGTCTGCAGGTAGAACAGGCCCCAGGCGATGAGGCCGGCATAGCCCATGCCCAGCCACTGTTCGAGCCAGGCGTTGTGGGCGTGGCTGGCCTTGAAGCCGGCTTCCTTGGTGATCCATGACAGGGGTCCCCAGCCGGACTTGTCGTCCCAGACGGCGCTGTAGCCATAGCCGGTCCAGGGCCGCTCCTCGATCTGGCGCCAGACGGCGGCCCAGATCTTGGTGCGGCCGGTCAGGGTGGCATCCTTGCCGAGCAGGCCGAGGAAGACGTCGGAGGCGACCACCAGGAAGGCGGCGAACAGCAGGGCCCCGACCACGGCGGCCCAGGTGGCGGCGACGGCGGAGGCGGCGCCCCGGCGGACGATCCAGATGAAGGCCAGCCCCCCTGCCCCCAGCACCAGCGAGACCAGCGAGGTCTTGGAGGTCGACATGATGACCAGGAACAGGGTGAGGATGGCCGCGCCGTACCACAGCCAGGACCGCCTGGGGTTCAGCAGGCCGGCGGCGGCGCAGACGCCGAAGCCCATGGCCATCATGCCGCCCAGGCCGTTCTTCTCGACCCAGACGCCGCGCCAGGCGCCGGGGAACAGGGTCTGCATCTTGCCGATCGAGGGGACGCCGACGGCGAGGAGGAAGGAGACCACCGCCAGGATCAGGAAGGAGGCCCCGATGATCTCGGCCAGCGTCGCCCAGCGGTAGCGGGCGGCGATGACGATGCCGCCCAGCGTGGTGGCGTAGAGGGCGATCATCCGGCGCAGGGTGGCGTCGGGAGCCAGCGACCACAGCATGGAGGCGGCGACGACCATCATGATCAGGACGAGGAAGGGCTGGCGCAGCGTGCCCTTGACCACCTCGCCCAGGTTCATGGCCATCAGCAGGATGGCGGCCGCGTAGGCCGGCAGGTAGGCGTTGCGGACGATGCCCGAGGCGGCGGCGTCGAACGTCGCCCCGAAGATCGGCATGATCCAGCCCTGGCTGAAGATCAGCAGCATGAAGACCGAGAGCCCGTAGGCCATCCAGTCGAAGAGGTCGGCGCGGCGGCGGGGTCGGGGCGGGGCTATCGGGCGTGGGGCCTGCGGAGCGCCGGGCGGCGGGGGCGGAGGCCTCCAAGCCTCATGCGCCAGCACTTTTCTACCGCTCATCCCGGCGAATGCCGGGACCCATCCGCGTGATCTCGATGCTTGCGATACGTGCCCTTGGGCACGGCCGGGATCGCCACGAGCAGGACCGCGCCGTGCCTACAGGCACGAGTCCTACCCAACCGCGCCCTACGAACTGGGTCCCGGCATTCGCCGGGATGAGCGGAAAAATGGAGGTAATCACGGCAGGATCCGCCGCAGGAAGCCGGGCGGTTCGACCATGGCGCGGTTGAAGAAGACGCCGGCCACCCGGCCGCCGGCCGTGGCGATGGCGTCGCGCAGCTGCGCCGGGGCCCGGACGTCAGGCTGGTCGGCCGCGACGACGAGCACCGTCTGGTCGATGAAGGGGGCCACGGTCAGGGCGGCCTGGGAGCGGTCGGCGGCCGGGGCGTCGATGACAATCAGGTCGGCGTGCTTGCGCAGCGCGTTCCAGTAGTCGGCGCCGGGCAGGATGTGGACGGTCTGGCGGCCCTTGAGCACCTCGCGGCGGAAGCGGGTGACCCACCAGCGGGCTTCGCCGACCTGGTGGGCGGCAATGTAGCGGGCGTTGGGAATCAGCGCGCCGTCGGCGGTCTTCTGGGGCGGCTGGACGGTCAGGAAGCTGCTGCCGTCCGGGCTGGCCGAGGAGGCCTTGCCGAGGGCGCCGTAGTGGGCGGGATCGGCGGCGATGGCGGCGTGCTGCGGCGAGGCCTGCAGGTCCAGGTCGATCAGCCAGACCGTCTTGCCGGCGCGGCGGGCGGCGAAGCGGGCGAACTCGCGGGCGACGGTGGAAGTCCCCTCGCCGGCCCGGGCGGCGACGAACTGGATGACGCGCGCGCGGCCGGGAGCGGGCGCGCCAAGCGTCGCCCACAGCCCCCCCATTTCGCCGCTCAGGTCCACCATCCGTCGAATCGCCACGCACGCACTGCGGTCTACAGGTTAGCCCATCCGGCCGCTGACGGCCCGCCTTGCCGTCTGCGCCATAGAATCACATCGCGGGGCCGGTTGGCGCCGCACTCTACTCCCCCCGTTTCGTCATCCTCGGGCTTGTCCCGAGGACCCATCGTTCGGCTGCGACAAGCGTCTGGCGGTTCCTCACGAGCGAAGCCTCATCGGTTCGCGCCTGGCTGATAAATGGGTCCTCGGGACAAGCCCGAGGATGACGACGGGGGAGCGTTGGATCACCGCACCTTGTACGGCGCGGCGCCCAGCACCGGCAGGTCGAGGGTGCGCGAAGCCGAGGCCGGGGTCGGCATCCCCGGCCGCAGGAACATGCGCAGCAGGCCGGCGCAGAGGGCCGAGAAGGCGGCGAACAGAAAGGCGAGGATCAGCACCGGCTTCTTCAGGCTGGCGCCCTTGGCCGGCGGGCTGGCCCGTTCGAAGATGCGGATGTTGTCGTTGCTCTCGGCGGCCATCATGCGGGCGGCGTCGTCCTGCTGTTCCTTGACGGTGTAGTCGCGCACCGAGCTTTGCAGGATGTCGCGGTCGCGGGTCAGCTCGGTGAATTGCGGTTCCAGCTCGGCCAGTTGCTGCAGCTTGGTGGTCGCCTCGACGTACTGGGCGGCGTTGGTGTCGCGGGCGCTCTTCAGGGAGGAGATTTCGGCGACCAGCTGGGCCTTCTCGGTCACCAGGGTCTGGTAGACCGGGTTGGGACCCATGCGGCGGGCGCCGGGCGCGGTCGTGCGGCCGGCGGCGACGGCGGCCTCCAGGGTGCGGATCTGGGCGTCGATGTTCTGCAGGGTCTGGCTGTCGGGGGTGTAGCGGCTGCGCAGGTCCTCGCGCTGTACCTTCAGCTTGGCCAGTTGGTCGGAGTCGGCGGTGTTGACGTCGCTGTAGAGGGTGGTGGTCGGCGAGAAGCCGGTCAACTGGGTCTCGAGGCCGGCCAGGCGTCCCTGACGCTCCTGGATGCTGGCTTCCAGCGTGTAGCGTTGGCCTTCCAGCTGGCCGATCAACTGGGTCATGCTGGCCTTGGTGGCGGCGAAGTCGCCGAGATTGTTGTTCTGCAGGAACTCCTGATAGGCGGTGTCGGCCTGCGCCAGCCGCTCCTCGAACAGCACCCGCTGGCGCTCCAGGGCCGGCGAGGCGGTCTGGACCAGGACGGTGCGGCGGTAAGTGAGGTACTCCTCCAAAAACGTATTCAGCACCCGGGCGGCGACGGCCGGGTCCTCATGCTCGAAACTGATGCGGATGACCGGGTTCTGCGGCGTGGTCGCCACATTCATGCTCTCGCCCATGTCCTGCACCGCCTTGGCCAGGATCAGCGGCTTCTCGGCGGCCGGGGCGGCGTCGTAGACCTTCCCGGCGGCGGGGTAGACATTGGCCAGGCCGAGCTTGCGCAGGGTGCGTTCACGCAGCTGCGCCGACAGCAGGATCTCGGCTTCCGAGGCCACGAGGCTGTCGGTGTCGGGCACCGCGCCGCGGGCGGCGTCGCCGGCCCGGGGCTCGTAGACATATTCCTGGCCCAGCTGGACCAGCACGCTGGAGCCGGCGGTGTAGGACTTCTTGAGGGTGAAGGAGAAGCCGGCCCCGATGACGAACAGCAGCAGGAAGACCAGGAGCATCAGCCCCTTCTCGCGCCACAGCAGGGTGACGAAGTCGGACGGCGCATAGCGCGGCCGACCGGCCCAGTCGGCGCGGGCCGGCGGATCATGCGGTACGGTGGTCCAGTTGCCGGCGTAGGCCATGCGATTCTGCGAAACGCCCTCTCTTCACGGGCACCCTCGCGCGGGCGGCATTAACGGTCCGTTACCCATTCTCCTTAACCTTTGCCCCATGATCCGCGCGCGCCGTCTTGTTGCAGCTTTCAGTGTCCTGGCCATGGCCAGCGCGCCTGTCGCCGCCAATGCCTGGTGGCCCTTCGGCGGCAAGGACAAGGACCGCCCGACCGCCGCCCCCAGAGGACAGGCGTTTCCCGACATCGCCTATGCCGACTGGAGCGAGGCCGAGCCGGCCTATCGCGTTTATCCGGGCGACGAGCTGGAGATCTCCATCGCCTCGGCCCCGGAGCTGAACAAGACCGGCTTCATCCAGCCGGACGGGCGAATCGCCCTGCCGCTCGTCGGCCCGGTGATGGTCGCCGACCGTACCCTGCCCGAGGTCGAGGCGGCCCTGGCCCAGGCCTATTCGCGGGAACTGCTGCGGCCACAGGTCACGGTCGGCGTGAAGACCGCCCAGCCCCTGAAGGTGTTCGTCTACGGAGAGGTCGAGAAGGCCGGCATCTACGACATGCCTGGCGACATCAATTCGCTACAGGCGGTGGCCATGGCCGGCGGCTTCAAGACCAGCGCCAAGCGCAAGCAGGTGGTCATCCTGCGCCGTACCGCCGACGGGCGGTTCATGCGGCGGACGGTGGATCTGCTGAAGGGATCGAACCAGGGCGGCGCGGACCTTGTGCCGCTGCGCCGCTTCGACCTGGTCTATGTGCCGCGCAGCGAGGTGGCCGAGGCCAACCTGTTCCTGCAGCAGTACTTCCGGGACCTGATCCCGATCAGCTTCGGGTTCAGCTACGACCTGAACCCGAACAGCAACAACTAGGTTAGGCCCGGGCCAGCCATTCGCGCGCCTGGCGCTGGGCTTCGGCGACCTCGTCCGAGGCCATCTCCTGGCTCAGTTCCTTGCGGTACAGCCGCGCTTCCATCGAGCCGCGCATCGCCGCGAGGTTGAACAGCATGTGGGCCGAGACGTAGTCGAGCGGCGCGCCGCCCTGACCGGTGGAATAGAGCATTCCCATGCGGAACAGCTCGTCGCCCGAGGTGTCCGGCCCCGGCAGGGGCAGGTGGGCTTCGGTTTCGTGGCTCATCATCATGATGCCGTATCCCGTGTTTGGCGCCGTTCTGGCGGCCGGTTCGCGTTGATCACGGATACGAGCAAAGAGCCGCGTCTCTGAATTCAAGGTTAATCGGATGCGCCGCCGCGACATTTTGGGCGATTTTTTCCGGAATAGTTTCAGCCTGTTAGGACGCGGGTAAGGGACTGGTAGCGTTACGTTCACACGCCTTGAGAGGGGATGAATCCGCCGGGGTCGCGGTAAGCTTCTGGAGGGGGGCGGGAACAGCGTTCCTGACATGATCGTTCAGGCTGGGTTCAGGCGCGTCGATTCACTCTGATCGCCTGTCGAGGGTAAATCGCGCGGTCCTCCACTCTGGCCGCGCTGTCGACCAGAAGGAGGACGTCGACCATGAAACGTCTGCTAATGGCCTTTGCCGCCGCCGCCTGTGTGGCCGGACCGATGACCATGGTGGCCACCGAGGCTTCCGCCCAGAACCGTGATCGTTACGAACGCCGCGACGACCGACGCGACTACCGTCGTGAGCGCCGCGACGATCGTCGGGACTACCGTCAGGATCGCCGTGAAGATCGCCGGGACTACCGTCAGGACCGCCGCGAAGCCCGCTGGGACCGCGCCCGTCACAACGGCTACTACTACCGCAACCGCTGGCACTACGGCCCGCCGCCGAGCGCCTACTACAACGACCCCTACTACCGCCCGGGCTACGCCGCCTGGCGGCGTGGGGCCTATCTGCCGAGCTACTACCGGTCGAACGACTACCGGATCTACGACTACGGTCGCTACCGCCTGCGCCCGCCGCCGCGCGGCTACTACTGGTACCGCTCGGGCGACGACTTCCTGCTGGCCGCCATTGCCACCGGCCTGATCTTCGAGGTCATCAGCCACTAGGCCGAAACTGAAATGGAAACGCCCCGGAGGAGACTCCGGGGCGCTTTTCGTGGGCGACTCCTGCCGTCCGTAAACCTCTCCTCCCCGCCGCTGCGCGGTCAGGGCTAGCGGATGACCCGAGCGCCCTTGCCGTGCATGACCGCCTCGACTTCGCTGGCCCGCACCATCGAGGTGTCGCCGGGCGTCGTCATGGCCAGCGCCCCATGGGCCGCGCCGTACTCGACCGCCGCCTGCGGGCCCTTGCCCTCCAGGAAGCCGTAGGCCAGCCCGGAGGCGAAGCCGTCGCCGCCGCCAACGCGGTCGTAGATCTCCAGGTTCTCGCGCATCTGCGAGGCGTAGAACTCGCCGCCCGCCCAGAGGATGGCCGACCAGTCGTTGAAGGTGGCGGTCTTAGCATTGCGCAGCGTCGTGGCCGCGACCTTGAAGTTCGGGAACTCGCGGACCGCCGTGGCGATCATGGTCTTGAAGTTGGCCGGGTCGATGGCGCTGATGTGCTCATCGAGCCCTTCGACCTCGAAGCCAAGGCAGGCGGTGAAGTCCTCCTCATTGCCGATCATCACATCGACGTACTGGGCGATCTCGCGGTTGATCGCCTGGGCGCCCGGCTTGCCGCCCTGGCTCTTCCACAGGCTGGCCCGGTAGTTGAGGTCGTAGGAGACGACCGTGCCGTACTTGCGGGCCGCCTTGACCGCCTCGATGACCGCCTGGGCCGTGTTGGGCGACAGGGCCGCGAAGATGCCGCCGGTGTGGAACCAGCGCACGCCTTCCTCGCCAAACAGCCGGTCCCAGTCGACTTCGCCCGGAGCGATCTGACTGGCGGCCGAGTTGGCGCGGTCGGAGCAGCCGAGGGCGGCGCGAACACCGAAGCCTTTTTCGGTGAAGTTGAGGCCGACACGGGTGTTGCGGCCGATGCCGTCGAACTCGCGCCAGATGACATGGCTGGTGTCGACCCCGCCCTGCATCATCAGATCCTCGACCAGCCAGCCGAGGTCATTGACCGGCAAGGCGGTGACGGCGGCGGCGCGCTTGCCCCAGCATTTGCGCATGGCGCGGGCGACATTGTACTCCCCGCCCCCCTCCCAGACGTTGAACTGGCGGGCGTTGCGCACCCGGCCATGACCGGGATCGAAGCGCAGCATCACCTCGCCGAAGGAGACGCAGTCCCAGCGGCAGTCTTCGGCGGGGCGGAGGGTGAGGATGTCGCTCATTTTTTCCGGTATTTCTCGATCAGCTGGACGGTCTCACGGACCTTGGTTTCGATGCCGGCCCAGTCCCTGGCGTCCAGCAGGTCCTGGGTGATCAGCTTGCTGCCCATGCCGGCGGCGACGATGCCGGCCCCGAACCAGGCCTTGACGCTGTCCTCGGTGGGATCGACCCCGCCGGTCGGCATGATGCGGGTCCAGGGCATGGGGCCGAGCACGGCCTTGACGAACTCCGGGCCGCCGACCTGCGTGCCCGGGAAGACCTTGACGATCTCGCAGCCCAGCTCCTGGGCGTAGGAGATTTCCGAGGCCGAGCCGCAGCCCGGGCTGTAGGGGATCATCCGGCGGTTACAGACCCTGGCGACGTCGGCGTTGAGGATCGGGCCGACGACGAACTTGGCCCCATTGGCGATGTAGATGCCGGCCGTCGGCGCATCGACCACCGAGCCGACGCCCATGACCACGCGCGGATCGGCCTTGGCGAAATGGCGGGCGACGTCGAGGAAGACGTGCGCCGCGAAGTCGCCGCGATTGGTGAACTCGATACAGGGCGCGCCGCCGTTGACGCAGGCCTGGATGACGTTGACGCAGACCTCCGGGTCCGGGTGGTAGAAGACCGGGATAACCCCCTGCTTCATCATCGCTGAAAGAACGGACATCCGGTCGTGAGTCATCACGCGCTCCTGTGAACTGCCTGGGGCGCCAGCCTAGCTGAAAAGAATGGGCGCCGGGGTCACGTCCCGGCGCCCAGTTTGCGCAAGGAGGTAGGTTAGAAGGTGTAGCGGAAGCCGACGAAGAACTGCCGGCCGGTGTGGTGGTAGACGCTGGAGCGATCGCCGGTGGACGAGATGTACTGATCGTTGAACTCGTCTGTCAGGTTCAGCCCCTCGGCCGTGATGGTCAGCTTGTCGGTGACCTTGAAGGAGGCCGAAGCATCGACATTGAGCGTCGCCTTCTTGCCTTCCACGTCGTTGAGGTTGGTCGCCCCGACCGCCGCGCTGCTGTTCCGCCCCGGCACCGTCTGAAGGTAGTCGTCGCGGTAGGCGGCGGAGACACGGGCGCTGAACCGGTCGTCCTCGTAGTAGATCGTCGCGTTGTAGGCGGTGGGCGACAGGTTCACGAGGTCGTCGGTCACCTTGACCGGTGAGGTGGCCGAGACGGCGTACTCGATCTCCGATTCCACGTAGGTGTAGTTGAGCACCAGGCCGGTGTTGCGAAGCAGCCCGGGCAGGAAGGTGAACGGTTGCTGGTAGCTGATCTCGAAGCCCTTCAGCGGGCCGCCCTCGGTATTGATCGGGCTGGTCACGTCGTAAGCCGTGGAGCCATCCTGGCCCGGGGGCAGCAGGGTGAGCGGCAGGCCGGTCGTGTCGTAGGGCCGGTTTTCCCGCAGGGTCTGAATGTAGCTGTCGATGTCCTTGTAGAACAGGGCGACGGAGAGCAGGGAATCCTTGGCGAAATACCATTCGAAGCTCAGATCGTAGGTCTTGGCCTCGAAGGGATCGAGCAGCGGATTGCCGGAAACCACCGTGCGAGCCGCCGTGTTGACCGTGCCGCCCGGCGACAGGTTCTGCAACTGCGGCCGCGCCATCACCTTGGCCGCGCCGAAGCGGATCAGGAACTGGTCGGTCACGTCGAAGGCCAGGTTCAACGACGGCAGAACGTCGCTGTACTCGTTGCCGACGACAACCTTGGTGGCGCCGCCGGTCGCCAGGTAGCCGCTCGCCTCGATGTCGGTCTTCACGGACCGCAGGCCGAAGTCACCGCGCAGGCCGTGGCCGAAGATTTCGGTGCGGAATTCGCCCATCAGGTAGACGCTGGAGGCGGTTTCGATGGCGCCGCGATTGTTGCCGCGCGCCGACCCGTTGGTCTCGCCGGCGAGGGTGAAGTCGCCGCCGGTCACGCCGGTGTTGCAGTTGCAGTAGATGTCGTACAGCCGGGCGATGGCGCGCACGTCCGGCACGACCCAGCTGCGGTGCAGACCGCCGGAGCCGTAGCCGGTCAGCACCTTGGAGATGTCGGCGATGGTCACGCCGGGCGGCAGGGCCGGGACCGAGGTCTCGCTTGCGCGCCGCTTTTCGAAGCTCTCGAAGGTGAACTCCGACCAGTTGATGCCGGCCTTGACCGTCAGCCAATCGGTCGCGTCCCAGGCCATGTCGTAGCGGACAGTCTTGTAGGCGTTGTCGACGCCCTGCGGCCGGATGCGGATTTCAGTGCCGGTGGCGCCGGCGCCCGGCGTGTTGATCCACTGCCAGTTGGCGGGGTTGGCGACGTCGAAGCCGTAGTTGATCTTCGGTTGGCGATCATTGCCCCGGAAGTCCCAGCTGTAGCCGTCGATATCGAGGCGATCGAGGGTGACCGTGGTCTGCAGCGGGTTGCGGAACACCGAGAGCGCGCTGCCGAGCACGAAGTTGGCCCGCCACTGGTCGTTGAACTCGTGGTCCAGTTCGAAGGTGTACTGGGTGAACTCCGTCTCAAGGGCGTCGAAACGCGACTCGCTGCGGACATCGACATCATCGAAGAGGCCGTAGACGAGGTTGCCGCGGCTATCGACTTCCGCGGCCAGAACGTCGGTTGCACCCTTCCCCTGGGCGCCGGAACGGCTGAACGACAGGCTCTCGAGGAAGTCCTCCTGGCGGGTCGATTTGAGGTCGGCATAGAGGACATCGAACGAGAAGGTCGTGCCCTCGCGAGGCATCCACTGCAGGCTGCCGGTGATCCCCAGCCGTTCCTGGCTGTGCGTCAGGCGACCGTAGCGGGGAATGCGGGGCGAATAGATGGAGTCCCGGGTCGCCGGGGCGCAGACCGCGGCGGCGGCGGCGCTGCAGGACTGGAACGCCGAGCCGGTGGCGCCCGAGTCGGCCCAGCGCACGGAGCTGAAGCCCTCTTCCAGGAGGTCACGTTCGCTGTAGGCGATCGAGAACAGCGCGCCGAGGTTCCCGCTATCGGTCTGGTCGGACCATAGGAAGGCGCCACGCGGGTTATACTCGCTGGCCAGGTCGTTGTAGCCGTACTGGCCGGCGAGGGTCAGGACACGGTCCTTGAAGTCGAACGGTCGCGAGGTGCGCAGATCGACCGTCGCGCCGAGCGAGCCTTCCTCGACCGCCGCCGACTGCGTCTTGCGGACGGTGATGGAGTTGAACAGTTCCGAGGCGAAGATGTTGAAGTCGAACTGGCGCGTGCGGTTGGCGCCGCCGGAGCTGTCGGTGCCGCCGGTCGTCGCCAGGGCCTGGATGCCGTTGACCCGGATGCGAGTGAAGTCTGAACCGAGCCCGCGGACAGTGATCGAACGGCCCTCGCCGGCGTCACGGTCGATGGAAACCCCGGGAATACGCTGAATGGCCTCAGCCAGGTTCAGATCAGGAAAGTCGGCGATGTCTTCGGCCTTGATCGAGTCGACGACCGCCGTCTCCTGGCGCTTGGCGGCGATGGCGTTGGCCAGACTACCCTTGAAGCCGGTGACGACAACCACCTCGACGTCGCCGTCTTCGGTCGTCGCCGGCGCCTCCTGCGCCGAGGCATAGCCGGCGGCGCCGAGCGCGACGGTCATGGCCGCCAGCGACGCGCCACAACGGAGCGCGAAGCCGCGCGAACGATCCTTGTTGGACATCCTGTAGTCCCTCCCCTTTCAGGCTCGTCCGCGGTCTGACGCCGCCGTCCTGCCTACCTGTGACACGATCCGGGACCGGCGCCCTCCTGGCAACGCCCCCGGGTTGGTGACACCGGTGTCATTACAAGTCGGAACTTGTTTGACACCGGTATCATCGGCGTTGATATCTCGCTTTCGAACGATTTGACAAGCCCCTCCGCCGAACTTCCGCCGAAGTTCACCTAACGGGAGAATTCGAACGTGAGCCGTCTTGCCGCCTGCCTGCTGGGCGCCGCCTGCGCCGCTTTCGCCCATCCGGCGGCCGCCGCCGATCCCCTGCCCGCCTTCCCCGGCGCCGAGGGACACGGACGGTTTTCGCAGGGCGGCCGGGGCGGGGCGGTGCTTTTCGTGACCAATCTGGACGACGCCGGACCTGGCAGCCTGCGCGCCGCCGTAGAGGCCAAGGGGCCGCGGACGGTGGTGTTCGAGACGGCCGGAACCATCCGGCTGAAATCGCCCCTGAAGGTCTCCCGCGGCCGCATCACCATCGCCGGCCAGACCGCGCCGGGCGATGGAATTACCCTGGCCGACCAGCCGCTGATCATCGCCGCCGACGATGTGGTGGTGCGCTTCCTGCGGGTGCGGCTGGGCGGAGAGTCTGGTGTCCAGGAGGACGCGGTCACGGTCTCGCGCGGCCGCCGCATCATGCTCGACCACATCTCGGCCAGCTGGTCGGTGGACGAGACCCTGTCGGTGGGCAGCCGCTACAGCCCGCCGGAGGATGGCGTCTACGACGTCACCGTGCAGTGGAGCCTGATCGGCGAGAGCCTGAACCGGTCGCTGCACGAGAAGGGCCGCCACGGCTACGGCAGCCTGATCCGGGGCGGCCACGGGGCGAGGATGAGCTTCCACCACAACCTGTGGGCCAGTCATCAGGCGCGGATGCCGAGACCCGGCAACTACAACGGCCCGGAGGTGGATCCGCTTGGCCCCTTCATCGAGTTCCGCAACAACGTCTTCTACAACTGGGGCGGCGGCCATGCGGGCTACAACGCCGACACGGCGGCGCTGGCGGCCTACGACTTCGTCGGCAACAGCTACCTGCCCGGGCCCGACAGCGTCGGCCGGCTGGCCTTCTGCGAGGACAACAGCCTGTCGCGGGCCTGGTTCGCCGACAACAGCATGGCGGGCGTGGTTCCGGCCGATCCCTGGAGCCTGGTCGGATGCAAGCCGCCGGCCGGGTATCGGGCGACGGGTCCCCTCGCCGCCTCGAATGTCACGACCACGTCGTCAGCGGTGGCGGCGGAGGCGGTGCTGGCGCGGGCCGGCGCCTCGAAGGCGCGCGACGCGGTGGACCTGCGTATCGTGGCAGGCGTGAGGGACGGAAGGGGCCGGCTGATCGACAGCGAAACCCAGGTCGGCGGCTGGCCGGCGCTGAAGGCTGGGGCGGCGCCGGCGGACGTGGACCGCGACGGGATGGCGGATGCCTGGGAGCGCCAGCACGGGCTCGACCCGTCCGATGGCACGGATGGCGCCGGTGACAAGGACGGTGATGGCTACACGAACCTGGAGGCTTACCTGAGCAGCCTGACCTAGCCGGTATTACGCAGGCCCGCCGCGATCCCCGTCACTGTCAGCTGGATCGCCAGCCGCGTCTCCTCGCTGTCATCGCCCTTGCGGCGGCGGCTGAGAAGTTCCAGCTGCAAGTGGTTGAGGGGCCTGACGGAACCAGCAGCCAGCGCGACGGACTCGGCCAGGTCGGGGCGGTCATCGAGGAGCTTCGTTCCGCCCCGGATCGCCAGGGCCAGATCGACGGCCGCGTCATGCTCGCGGCGGATGGCGTCGAAGATCGGGTCGGCCGAGGCGCGGTCCTCGCACAGGGCCGCATAGCGCACCGCCAGAGCCATATCGCTCTGGGCCAGGGCCAGTTCCATGTTGGACAACAGGGCCTCGACGATGTCGAACTCGGCGGCCAGTTCTGCCAGCCGGGCCGGCTCCAGACCCGCCCGCTGCGCGCCGCCGGCCAGGCCGTACCAGCCCGGCAGCATGATCCGCGCCTGCGACCAGCTGAACACCCAGGGAATGGCCCGCAGGTCTTCGATGCGGCGGCTCTTGGTCCGTGAAGCGGGGCGGCTGCCGATGTTGAGCGTGACGATCTCGGCGATCGGGGTGGCGGACCAGAAGAAATCCTCGAAGCCCGGGGTGTCGTAGACGAGGGCGCGATAGTGGGCGAAGGCGCCGGCGGCCAGGGCGTCCATGGCTTCGACCGCCCTGGGGTGGACGGGGTCGCGCGGCCGGGCGGTGGCGGTGAGGACGGCGGCGGTCAGGCCCTCGAGGTTGCGGCGGGCGGTGGGCTGGTCGCCGAAGCGGCGGAAGATCATCTCGCCCTGCTCGGTCATCCGCAGGCGGCCCTGGACGGTGCCGGGTGGCTGGGCCAGCACGGCCTCGGCGGCGGGACCCCCGCCCCGGCCGACCGAGCCGCCTCGGCCGTGGAAGATGCGCAGGCCGACGCCCAGCCGGTCACATTCGGCGGCCAGGGCCGTGGCGGCCCGGGCCACGCCCCAGCGGGAGGCGACATAGCCGCCGTCCTTGTTGCTGTCCGAATAGCCGACCATCACCTCCTGCACCGGCGACGGGCCGAGCAGGGACCTGGCGGCGTCGGTCTCCAGCCAGGCGCGGAGCACGGCCGGGCCCGCCTCCAGGTCGCCGATGGTTTCGAACAACGGGCTGACGCGCACCGCGGCGCGCGGCTGGGCGCCGCCCCAGACCAGGCCAGACTGCTTCAGAAGGACCAGGGGTTCGAGGATGTCGGAGACGGTGGCCGACTTGGAGACGACATAGGCGCCGATGGCCGCCGGGCCGTAGTCGGCAATGGCGCGGGCGGCGGCGTCGATGATCGACAGCTCGCGGGCCGTCTCCTCGCCATAGGCGGTGAAAGGCGAGCGCAGCGGGCGCGGGGTGGCCAGTTCCTCGAGCAGGATGGCGACGCGGGCGTCCTCGCTCAGCGCCAGGTAGTCGGCTTCGCCGCCGGCTTGTTTGAGAAGGTCGGCGATGACCCGCTCATGGACATCGGAGTTCTGCCGCAGATCGACCGAAAGCAGGTGGAAGCCGGCGGCCCGGGCCAGGGCCAGCAGGGTCTTGAGCCGGCCGCCGACCAGGCGCGCGCCGCCATGGGTTTCCAGCGAGACGCGGATGACCTCAAGGTCGGCGATGAAGGCCTCGGGGGCGTCATAGGCGGGGCCGTCCGGATCGCTGACGGCATAGGCGACCCGCGTCCCCGTCAGCTTGACCGAGGTGGCGCAGAGGCGGTCGAAGATGCGTTCGAAGGCTAGACGATAGGGTTCATCCAGGCGATGGACGCTCGGCTGGTCAGCCTGCATGGCCAGCGCCAGCAGGGACTCGGAGGCTGGCCCATAGGCGGTCGAGATGGCCAGGTCCGACCACAGCCGTCGCACCTCGGAAGCATAGTGGTCGAGGATCAGCCGGGCCTGCGACTTCAAGGCCAGCGCCAGAGTCTCGGCTCCGACCCCGGGGTGGCCGTCGCGGTCGCCGCCCAGCCAGGTGCCGAGCTTGAGGATGGGACCGAGCTCGCCGATCTCCTCACCCCAGCGGTCGTAGAGCTCGATCAGGGCCGGCAGGATGGCGGTGCGCACCACCGACAGGGCGTTGCGGATCTCGTCGGCGACGGTGATCTTCTCGGGCCGGTAGAGCCGGGTGCGCCAGAGCAGAGCCGTCTCGCGGAACAGATCCTCGCGGATCTGGCGGTCGAGGGCCGGCGGCAGGTGATGGCGGCGCAGGGCCATCAGCCGGGCGATCTCGACCTGGCGCTCGACCAGGGCCCGGCGGCGAACCTCGGTCGGGTGGGCGGTGAGCACCGGGGTGACCGACAGACCGGTCAGCGCCCGGGCGCCGGGCTCGCCGAGCGCCTTGAGGGCGTCGGCCAGGGTGGCGGTCTCTGCCTGGCTTTCGGCCTCGGCTTCGGCCCGGCGGCCGGCGACATCCTCGCCGATGTTGGCCAGCATGGAGGCGCAGGCGAAGGCTCGGGCCAGCAGCGAGGCTTCCGATGGGGTCACCGCGTTGAACAGGAAGCCGAGATGAGGCGCTTCGCCACCCTCTCCGGCGGCGGCCCGGGCCGCCTCGACCAGACGGGCGGCATCCTCGCCATCAAGATAGCGGATGGCCTCGGCGAGCAGGTCGCCGAGCAGCGCCAGGTTCTTGCGGACCTGGCCATTGGAGGACACCCCTCCGGTGTTCGCGGAACCGGTCAGCGGGCCAGCCATCCCCCGTCCACGGGCAGGATGGCGCCATGCACATAGTTCGAGGCCGCCGAGGCCAGGAACACGGCCGCGCCGCCAAGATCCGACGGCTGGCCCCAACGGCCGGCCGGGATGCGCTCGAGGATGGACTTGTTGCGCGCCTCGTCGGCCCGCAGGGCCTCGGTGTTGTTGGTCGAGAAATAGCCGGGCGCGATGGCGTTCACATTGATTCCCTTGACCGCCCACTCGTTGGCGAGCAGGCGGGTCAGACCGGCGATGCCGCTCTTGCTTGCCGCGTAGGAAGCCACGCGCACGCCGCCCTGGAAAGACAGCATGGAGGCGATGTTGATCACCTTTCCGGCGCCTTTTCCGAGCATCTCGCGGGCGGCGGCCTGGGAGAGGAAGAAGGCGGTCTTCAGGTTCACATCCATCACCGCGTCCCAGTCCTCCTCGGTGAAGTCCAACGCATCGTTGCGCCGGATGATCCCCGCGTTGTTGACCAGGATGTCGGGCGCCGCCGCGGCGGCCTTTGCGGCGGCGATGATGTCGCCCGAGATGTTCGGCTGGCCGAGGTCGGCCTGGACGAAATGGAAGGCGCGGCCGGCGGCGCGCACGCCGGCCTCGGTGTCGGTCGCGGCCGAGCGGCCGACGGCGACGATGTCGGCCCCGGCCTCGGCCAGAGCCACGGCCATCGCCTGGCCAAGGCCGGTGTTGGCGCCGGTGACCATGGCCGTCCGCCCGGCCAGGCTGAAGAGATCGCTCATGTGCGGGAGCCTACTTCAGCTGGCAGATGTCGAGGACATTCATGTCCGTGTAGTCGAGGTTCTCGCCGCCCATGGCCCAGATGAAGGCGTAGTTGGCGGTGCCCGAGCCCATGTGGATCGACCAGGGCGGGCTGACCACGGCTTCCTCGTTGGCCACCACGATGTGGCGGGCGCTGTCAGGCTCGCCCATGAAGTGGAAGACCCGCTCGTCGCCCTTGAGATCGAAGTAGAAGTAGATTTCCGAGCGACGATCATGCAGGTGCGGCGGCATGGTGTTCCAGACACTGCCGGTGTTGAGGATGGTCAGGCCGAGCAGCAGCTGGGCCGACTGGCAGACACCGGGAATGATGTACTGGTAGATGGTCCGCTCGTTGGAGGTCTCCAGCGACCCGCGCTGCAGGGGTGTGGCGTCGGCGATTGCGATCTTCTTGACCTCGAAGCGGGCGTGGGCCGGGGTCGAGGTCAGGTAGAAGCGGGCCCCCTCCCCTTCGAAGACGACGTCCTTCGTGCCCATCGGAATATAGAGGCCGTCGCGCGGGCCCATGTCGAAGGCCTGGCCATCGACCGTGATCCTGCCAGGCCCGCCGACATTGATGACCCCCATCTCGCGGCGCTCAAGGAAGGGATGGCCGGCGGCGCTGGCCGGCTCGGTCTGGTCGGGCAGTTTCAGGGGCGAAGCGCCGGGCGCGGCGCCGCCGATCACGAAGCGTTCGTTGTGGCTGTAGTTGAGAACCACCTGACCATCGGCGAACAGGCCGCTGATCAGGTAGCGGTCACGCAACTGATCGTTGGTGGCGCCGTCCATCATGTCCGGATGGGTGGCCTGAAGCGTCTTGGCGAACATGCGGCGGTCTCCTCGAAGGCGGTCTGTTTGTGGTCAGGTAACCGGTGTCATGTCTTTGGGCAAGATAGTTCCTCCCCCAGGCGCGTAGCGCCGGATCGGGGAGGTGTCCGACGCGCAGCGTCGGATGGAGGGGGTCTCCAACGCAAGCAAGCGGCAGCGGAAAAGGTTCAGCAGCAACGGGTGGGGGCCCCCTCCCCCACGGCCTGCGGCCGCGGTCCCCCTCTCCCGATGGGGGAGGAATAAAAAAAGGACGCCCGCCGGTCAGCGGACGCCCTTTAGCTGCGGCCCGCCAAGTGCGGGGCGGAACGGGAGGTCGAGGGTGGGTCGCCTCACCGTTCCCGGCGGGCCGCGAGCATTTCTGCCCGGCGGAACCGGTCCTAGATGTCGTCTTCCTCGGTCGGGCCGACGAGGAGTTCTTCCTCGATGTCGGTCGACTTGCCGCGGACCTGGGCCTCGATCTCGGCGGCCATGTCCGGGTTGTTCTTGAGGAACTCGCGGACGTTGTCGCGGCCCTGGCCGATGCGCTGGCTGTTCCAGGAGAACCAGCTGCCCGACTTCTCGATGACCCCGGCCTTCACACCCAGATCGATGATCTCGCCGAACTTGGAGATGCCCTGGCCGTACATGATGTCGAACTCGACCTCGCGGAAGGGCGGCGCCACCTTGTTCTTGACGACCTTGACCCGGACGTTGTTGCCGATGATCTCGTCGCGGACCTTGACCGAGCCGGTGCGGCGGATGTCGAGGCGGACCGAGGCGTAGAACTTCAGGGCGTTGCCGCCGGTCGTCGTCTCCGGACTGCCGTACATCACCCCGATCTTCATGCGGATCTGGTTGATGAAGATGACAATGGTCTTGGCCTTGTGGATCGAGCCGGTCAGCTTGCGCAGCGCCTGGCTCATCAGACGGGCCTGCAGGCCCGGCAGGCTGTCGCCCATCTCGCCTTCGATTTCGGCGCGCGGCGTCAGGGCCGCCACGGAGTCGATGACGATGATGTCGACGGCGTTCGAGCGCACCAGGGTGTCGGTGATCTCCAGCGCTTGCTCGCCGGTGTCCGGCTGCGAGACGAGGAGTTCGTCGAGGTTGACCCCCAGCTTGTGGGCGTAGGACGGATCCAGCGCATGCTCGGCGTCGACGAAGGCGGCGGTGCCGCCGGCCTTCTGGACCTCGGCCACCACATGCAGGGCCAGGGTGGTCTTGCCCGAGCTTTCCGGACCGTAGATCTCGACGATCCGCCCCTTGGGCAGGCCGCCGATGCCAAGCGCGATGTCGAGGCCGAGCGAGCCGGTGGAGACGCTTTCGATCTCCTCGATCTTGCCCTTCACGCCCAGCTTCATAACCGAGCCCTTGCCGAACGCCCGATCGATCTGGCTCAGCGCCGCTTCCAGAGCGCGCTGCTTGTCACCGTCGTCTTTACCCACGAGCTTCAATGCCGCCTGACTAGCCATACCAAGTCCACCTTGTCCCACGATTCTCGCCGGCCCGCCCGGCGCGTCTGGGATATAAGTACATGGTTTGTTCTTGTTCGCAATATGTTCTCGTTTGGGACGGCAACATTTTTGCGCAAGGCCGGACCGGAAGCCCGCGAGAGGGACTCGCCCATTTCGTGCTGTGACGGCCTGACGCACCCGGCTGACAACGGCCCCTTAAGCTCCTCTCGCCTACAGGAAATGGCCCTATCCGGAGTCACGCCTTGCCCACCTCTTCCCTGACGCTGCTCGGCTTCGCCTTCGCCGCCGGTGATCTTCTCCTCGAGCTGGACGCCGCCGGGACGGTGCTGGAGGCCGTCGGGGCCGCGCAGTCGATGCTCGGCGTGGCGGAGGAAGAACTGGTTGGCCGGCCGCTGACCAGCATCTTCGATGACACCGATGTCCAGCTGCTGGGCGCCATCCTCGAATGCCTGGACGAGGGTCAACGGCGCGGACCCGCCACCCTGCGTCTCGCTCGCCCCGGCCAGCACGGCGCCGCGGTCACCCTGCGCAAGCTGCCCGGCAACAGCGGTCGCATCTCCTGCGCCCTCCTGGCCGCTCCGCTGCCCAACACCCGGGGCGGCGAGGACGGCATGCATGATCGCGCCAGCTTCGAGGCCGTGGCCCGGGGCCTGACCGAAGCCGCCCACCTGGCCGGCCGCGAGCTGGAACTGGCCATGGTCGACCTGGCCGGGCTGGAGGAGGCCCGCCGCGCGCTCGCTCCGGCCGAGGTCAGGTCGCTCGACGCCCGCGTCGCCGGCGCCCTCCGGGCCGAGGCCGGCCAGCACGGGGCCGCCGCCAGGCTGGAGGGCGAACGCTTCGCCCTGCTGCGCGAGGCCGGCGAGACCCCGGACCTGGTCGCCCGCCGCCTCAGCCGCGCCATCGCCACCGCCGCCGGCGCCGCGCCGATCGGCGGCAAGGTGCAGTCGGTGCCGCTGGAGATCGCCTCTCCCGGGCGCCTCGCCCGGGCCATGCGCTACGCCCTCGACGACTTCCTGGCCGAAGGCCTGAAGGACGTTCCGCCACGATCGATGGCCGACGCCATGAACCGCTCGGTGCGCCGCACCCTGGCGCGGGCGGGCGAACTGGGCGCCGCCGTCAGCCAGCGCCGTTTCTCCCTCGCCTTCCAGCCGGTTGTCGCCCTGGCCGACGGCAGCCTGCATCACCACGAGGCCCTTGTCCGCTTCGAGGACAACGCCAGCCCCTTCGCCATGGTCCGCATGGCCGAGGAGTTCGACCTCATCGAGGAGCTCGACCGTGCCGTCCTCGAACAGGCGATCCGCCGCATCAAGGGCGACCGGACCGGCGAACTGCGCCTGGCGGTCAACATCTCCGGCCGCAGCATCGGTTCGGCTCCCTTCGTCGAGGGCCTGCAACGGCTGATCAGCCAGACCGCCAACCTCGGCCAACGGCTGATCCTGGAAATCACCGAAAGCGCCGCCATCGACGACCTGGCCCAGGCCAACCGCCATATCCAGGCGCTGCGCTCGACCGGCTGCATCGTCTGCCTCGACGACTTTGGGGCGGGTTCGGCCTCGCTGGCCTATCTGCAGACCCTGACGGTCGATGTGGTCAAGATCGACGGACGCTACGTTCGCGACCTGACCGGCGGCGGCCGCGACGCCGCTCTCGTCCGCCACGTCGTCAGGCTGTGCCAGGACCTCAAGGTCCGGACCGTCGCCGAGATGGTCGAGAACAAGGAGGTCGAGGCCGCCGTCCGCGAGGCCGGCGTCGACATGGCCCAGGGCTGGTACTACGGCCGCCCGGCCGAGACCCCTGCCCAGCCGATCAAGCACGCCGCTCCGACCAACCTCCGCCGGGCCGGCGCCAAGGAGAGCTGGGGCTGAGGCCAAAGAAACGGGGACACATAAAATTCGCCAGTGAATTCAACGTGTCCCTCTTGTCCCCTACTTCCCGGCCTTCGTCGCCGCGATGTAGTCGTCGACCACGTGCTCCAGCACCTCCAGCGGCGTGCCGCCTGACAGCAGCACCGCGTCGTGGAACTTGCGGATGTCGAACTTGCCGCCCAGCTCCTTCTTGGCCTTGGCCCGCGCTTTCAGGAAGGTCAGCTTGCCGACCATGTAGCTGCAGGCCTGGCCCGGCCAGACGCAGTAGCGTTCGATCTCGGTGATCGCGCCGCTTTCCTGGTCGCCGATGTTGTCGACGTAGTACTTCACCGCCTGCTCGCGGCTCCAGCCGTAGTAGTGCATGCCGCTGTCGACCACGAGGCGCACGGCCCGGAACATGGCGTCGTGGATCATGCCGGCCTCGTCGAGCGGCTTGCCCTTGTACATGCCCATCTCGACGGCCAGTTCCTCGGCATAGAGGGCCCAGCCCTCGCTGTAGCCGGAGAAGCCGATCACCTTGCGGATCAGCGGCAGGTCGCCAGCCTCGTTGTTCAGCGCCAGCTGCAGGTGGTGGCCCGGAATGGCCTCGTGGTAGGTCAGGGTCGGCAGCACGAACTTCGGCTGTTCGGCCGTGTCGCGCAGGTTGATCCAGTAGATGCCCGGCCGCTTGCCATCCAGCGACGGCGAATTGTAGTAGCCGCCCGGCGCCCCGGCCTCGATCGCCTTCGGCACCCGCCGGATCTCCACCGGCGCCTTGGGCAGCTGGCCGAACCATTGCGGCAGCTTGGCCTGCACCTCTTTCGCCTGTTCGTTGAGGCTGGCGATCAGGGCGTCCTTGCCCTCGTCGGTGTTCGGCCAGTGCTGCTTGGGGTCGGCGTAGATGGCGGCGTAGCGCTCGCCGACCGTGCCCTTGCTCAGGCCCGCCTTCTTCATCAGCACATCGGCCTTGGCGCCCAGGCTCTTGACCAGCTCCAGACCGGTCTTGTGCACCTCTTCCGGCGTGATCTCGCTGGTCGTGTAGTTCTTGAGCGAGACGGCATAGTACTCCTCGCCCTTGGGCAGGCGCTTGACGCCGGCGTCATGCACCGCCTTGCCCTGCCAGCTCTCCAGCAGCTCCAGTTGGCGCTGCAGCGCCGGCTTGACCCGCTCGTTGTAGAGCGCCGTGGAGACCTTGGCGTAGTCGCCCTCGATCTTGGCGGCCCCGACCCGGCGGACCAGCGAGGAAACCAGGGTCGTCTCTTCCGTCTTCGTCGACAGGAAGGATTTCATCTGGGTGATGGCCTTGGCGATCACGAAGTCCGGCGGGATCACCCCGATGCCGGCATCATGCCGCGCCGTCTCGGCCTCGTTGTCGAGGTTGCGGGCGAAGCACTCCATCCGCGACAGATAGGCGTCGGCGTCGTCCTTGGTCTCGATGCTGTGGGCGGTGTCGAGGAAGTCCGGGGTCGACTGATAGCTGCCGGTCAGCTGGCTCAGCACGTAGGGCGCGCCCGAGCCGCCGCCGTTGTAGTCGAACTTCGAATTGCCCTCTTCCTGCACGGCCAGCACGAACTCGACGGTGTCGTAGTTGACGGCGTCCATGCCGGTCAGCGACTTGCGGTCGATGGTCCGCAGTTCGGCCAGTTGCCGGGTGTTGTCCTTGCGGGCCTCTAGGTTGGCCGTCCGCGAGTTGTCGCTGAGCAGGCTCTTGCTCCAGGCCATGGCGCCGTTGTCGATGCCCAGATAGGTCGGCAGCTCCGGCGAGCGCCGCATGGCCTCGTCCATCGCCCGGTCGAACTGGGCGTACATTTTGGCCGCTTCACCCGTAGGGGCGGCGGCGCTGGCCAGGCGGGGCGCGGCGGCCAGGGCGGCGAGCGCGGTGGCGGAGGCGAAGAGTTCGCGGCGGTTCATCATGGACGTTGGCTCCCCAGGCCGCATCGAGCGGCGAATATGGCTGGGGCCAAGCGTTATGCCCCCGCATGCCTTGCGGCAACGGGGCTGGCGTTAAATCGGAGTAATGCGGGCGGCGTCAGCCCCGCCTAAGCCTCAGGCCCCGGGCCCTTCGCTGATCACCTGCGGCGGGCGATAGCGTTCGACCAGGCTTTCGAGCTCCTGGGTGCGGGTGGCCCCGGCGACATTGAGGCGGACGTACAGCGCCTCGGCGCCCTTGTCCTTGGCGGCCTTCCAGGCCTTGGCGGCCGATTGCAGGCTGCCCGCCGCGCCGGCGCAGATGACATCCAGCGCCCCGTCCTTGCGACGCACGCAGACGAAGTTCCCCGCCATGGCGGGAAGCTCGGCCAGGTCGCTGTTGAGCCGGAAGCGCAGCGCGACGCCATCGGCGCCTTCGAGTTCAATATAGTCGTTCACGGACTTCCTTTAGGCGTCGCCGCGTCTCACCGCCAGCATCATTGCAGGATCATTGGTCTGTGAGGCGAAACCAAGACGCTCAGGTCCTTGCCGAACCCCGATCCGCGCCCATGCGCGACCACCTGTCGCGCGGCGGGCGGTCGCGTCTGCGAACACCTATTGCCAGTTTAGGATGCTCCCCGCCAAAACGGCCTCTGGATCGGCAGAGACGGCGGAGCGCCCGCATCAGCGCCCGCCACTCTCCACCGGCGCGCGAAGGCTAAGCCGCGATCTGCTGCTTGACCCGCTCGGCCAACGTCTTGATGTCGATCGGCTTGGGCAGGAACGACACCCCCTCCTCGCCTTCCAGCAGGTCGCTGAACTCGGCCTCGGCATAGCCGCTGATGAACATCACCGGCGCATCGCCCAGATAGCCCCGCGCCTTCTTCAGCAGCGTCGGCCCGTCCATGCCCGGCATGATCACGTCGCTGATCAACAGGTCGATGGTGCCGGCGTGCTCGATGCACAGCTCCAGGGCCTCCTCGCCGTCGCAGGCCTCGATCACCTCATAGCCGCGCGCCCGCAGCAGCCGGGCGGCCACCCCGCGCACGGCGTCCTCGTCCTCGACGAACAGGATGCGGCCGACGCCCGACAGGTCGCGGGCCGCCTGGCGGACCGGCTTGACCGCCTCAACCACCGGAGCGGCCCCGGCGACCGGCACATGCACCGGCAGGAAGATGCGGAACACCGCCCCCTGCCCTGGCTCGCTTTCGACGTGGATCCAGCCGTCCGACTGCTTGACGATGCCATAGACGGTGGCCAGGCCCAGACCCGTGCCCTCGCCCACCGGCTTGGTGGTGAAGAAGGGGTCGAAGATCTTGCCGACGACTTCGGGCGGAATGCCGGGACCGTCGTCGCTGACCTCGATCAGCGCCATGTCGCCCATCGGCAGCCCGGCATATCCCAGGTTCGCCGCCTCGATGTGGCTGACCCGCGCCGTGCGGATGCGCACCGTCCCGCCGCTGCCGGCGGCGCGCACGGCGTCGCGGGCGTTGACGGCCAGGTTCATCACCGCCGTCTCCAGCTGGCTCTTGTCGGCCCGCACCAGCGGCAGGTTGCGCCCATAGTCGGTGACCAGCTTGACGTCCTCGCGCAGCAGCCGGCGCAACAGCACCTCGAACTCGCTGATCAGTTCGCCCAGCTCCAGAACCTCGCGCTGCACCGTCTGCTTGCGGCTGAAGGCCAGCAGCTTGCGCACCAGGTCGGCGGCCCGAACCCCCGTCTGGCGGATTTCGTTCAGCCCCTCGTACGAGGGATCCCCCAGCGGATGACGCTGCAACAGCTCGTCCAGCCGCAGCTGAATGGCGGTGAGCAGGTTGTTGAAATCGTGGGCCACCCCGCCGGCCAGCTGGCCGATGGCCTGCATCTTCTGGGCCTGGGCCAGCTGCAGCTCGATCTGCTTCTGCTCGGAGACGTCGACCAGATAGGCCGTCAGCCGTCCGCCCTGGCGGTTCAGGTACAGATGCCCGATCCGCGTATTGTCATGGTTCAGCCGTACCTCGAACGGCCCGGCCCGGCCCTCGGCGGCGCCCAGGCCGGCGTCCAGCCGCGAGCTCTCGGCCACCAGTTCGCCGAACACCAGCCCGGGCTTGGCCGCCCCGCCGGTGATCTCGCCCAGCGCCGTGTTGGCCTCGACGATGCGGGCGGTGAACACGTCCGCCCCGTCCAGCAGCGCCGCCCCGAACGGCGAGGCCGCCGCCAGCGCGTCCAGCCCCGCCTCGGCGGCGGTCGGAATGGCCAGCGCCCTGGGGCTGATCTCGGCCGGCGGCAGAACCAGCGACCGCTCGGCCGCCAGCCGCAGCAGGAACCGCCCCGGCCCCAGCGAGGCCACGGCAAGCTCGCGGTCACCGTCCTTCAGCTTCAGCGAGGTGTTGGCCGCCAGCCCCCGGCGCGCCCGGTTGAAGGCGCCGTACAGTCCGGCCGCCTGGCCGTTGCGCGGCAGCCGTCCGCCGGCCCCCAGTTCAGTGGTCCAGGGATCGTTGGCGGCGATGATCTTGCCGTCCAGCCCGGCCACCGCCGCCGCCTCGGGCAGCGCCTCGACCATGGCTTCCAGCATCGGCGTGTCGTCGGCCTCGTTCGGCGTCCCCGAGGCCCGGAATGCCAGCAGCCCCAGGCAGGCGACGCCCGCCAGCCCGATCAGCAACAGCAGCCCGGCCAGGGTATCGACCCCCGCCTCCAGGGCCGGATAGGCGGCGAATCCGACGGCCAGCACGAAGAATACCGCGGCCGCTCCCACCAGGGGATCGAACCGGACCTTCCGCTTCTCGCTCATTTCCGCTCGGGGCATTGGCAGCCTTGGGAGCTCCTTGGGGCTCAGCGTCGAATCACTCATTGGGGAGGATACTCGTTAATGGAACCGTCCCCGAATCGGGCAGGGTTCGGGGTCATCGCAACGTCGTCGCCCGCGCCGCGCGCTTCTGGCTCATCACGAAGCCGATGATCTTGGCCACCGCCTCGTAGTGGGCTTCCGGAATGACCTGGTCGACCTCGGTCGCCGCATACAGCGCCCGGGCCAGCGGCGGATCCTCGATGACCGCCACCCCGGACTCCTCGGCCAGGGCCCGGATCCGCAGCGCCAGGTCGTCCAGCCCCTTGGCCACGCATTCCGGCGCCGCCGTCTCTCCCGCCTCGTAGCGCAGCGCCACGGCGTAGTGGGTCGGGTTCATCACCACCACGGTGGCGTTGGGCACATTCTGCATCATCCGCCGGCGCGAGACTTCCATCTGCATCTGCTTGCGCTTGGCCTTGATGTGGGGGTCGCCGTCCGACTGCTTGTATTCGTCCTTCAGCTCCTCGCGGCTCATCCGCATCCGCTTCATGAACCGCGCCCGCTGCCACAGCCAGTCGGCCCCCGCCGTCACCAGCAGGAAGCACAGCACCGCGAAGAACAGCGCCTTGGTCAGCGCCATCGTCGCTGGCAGGATGGCCACCGGATCGGCCGCCGCCAACGCCTGCAGCTCGTGCGCATGGGGCTTCAGCACCATCCAGGTCACCGCCCCGGTCGCCCCGATCTTCAGGAAGCTCTTGAGGAACTGCATCAATCCGTCGGGCCCGAAGATGCGCTTGAAGCCCTCCAGCGGGCTGACCTTCTTGAAGTCGGGCTTCATCTTCTCGGCGGTGAACAGCAGGCCGTGCTGCACCACATTGCCGGCGATCCCGGCCAGCATCGCCGCCACCATCACCACGATCAGGGCCGGCATCCCGGCCATGATCGCCTGCTCGGCGATGCCGACCCCGCCCGTGCCCGACATGTCCATCGCCTCGGGATGGGCGATGAAGGGCAACAGCTTGCCGGTCATGTCGGTGGCCAGCCAGCCGCCGCCCATCAGGATCACCCCGGCCACGGCGGCCAGGCTGAACATCTGCGGCAGATCCGGGGTCTTGGCGACGTCGCCCTTCTTGCGGGCGTCCTCGAGCTTCTTGGCTGTTGGTTCTTCTGTTTTCGAGGAAGCGTCTTCATCCGCCATGGATCAGCCCCCCGTCCCGGCGAAGACGCCGATCAGCTCGCGGTAGCGGCCGACCCAGACCATACCGACCAGGCCCAGGCTGAGGGCGAAGATCGACAGGCCGAAGATCACCGCCAGCGGCGAGGTGACGAAATAGATCTGGAACTGCGGCATGATCCGCCCGACCAGCCCGGCCGCCAGGTTGAAGATCAACGAAAACACGATCACCGGCGCCGACAGCTGGATGCCCAGCGCGAAACTGCCCGCGATGGTCCGCACCGCCAGCGTGCCCGCGTCGGTCACCGGAATGCCGGCCTTGCCGAGCGGGAAGAGGTCATAGCTGTTGACCATCGCCCCGATGAAGAGGTGGTGCAGGTCGGTGGTCATGATCAGCACCACCCCGATCAGGCTCAGGAAGGTGGCCAGCGTCGCGTTCGGCTGGCCCAGCATCGGGTTGGCGGTCTGGGCAAAGCCGAGCGTGGTCTGGATCGACACCACCTCCCCCGCCGTGGACAGGGCCGACAGGAACAGGCGCATGATCATGCCGATGGTCAGGCCGATGAGGATCTCGCGGATCACCTGCAGGCCGACATCGCCCATGGTCGCCGGCACGAAGACGTTGCGCGCCGCCAGCGGGGCCAGGACCATGCACATCAGCAGCGCGAAGCTGAGCCGGATGCGCGGCGGCACGCTCTGCTCGCCGATCCCCGGAATCAGCATGACCATGGCCCCGACCCGGGCGAAGATCAGCCCGGCGGAATAGACCTGGGCGGCGGTGGCGTAGGCTTCCACCGGCTGGCCTTACATGCCGGCGATGCGGGCGGCGATATTCTGGAAGAAGCCGCTCATCAGCGCGCCCATCAGCGGCAGGAACAGCAGAAGCGAGATGAAGATGGCGACGATCTTGGGGGCATAGACCAGGGTCGCCTCCTGGATCTGCGTCAACGCCTGCATCAGGCCGATCCCCACCCCGACGACCAGCCCGACGATCAGGACCGGCGCGGACAGCTGGATGGTCAGCCAGATGGCGTCGCGACCGACGTCAAGCACCTCAGCGCCGTTCATGGGAAAGCCTCACAGTGGAATCGAAAATGAGGCTCACTTGTCGGCGGTTATGGTTAACGGGTGTTTACGAAGGGGACGGCGCTCATAACCTAAGCCAGGGCCCGTTTCACCAAAGGACTATCGTTTTGGCTGGGTGAAAGACGGGGTGCCACGTCAGACGCCAGGGAAAACAGCCCGCGCGAACGGGCCATCTGCGAGCATCGGCACGGTGTTGGTCAGTTTGCAATCAGCTCCCTGTCACCTTATTCGGACAGCGAACGATTGCCGATCAGAGAGTGAAAATCCGGTCTGACCGTGCGACGAGCGCCGGCCGATGCGCGACAATGACCCGAGTGATAGGAAGGCCAGCAAGTAGCTCGGCGATCATCGTCTCAGTGTCGGGATCCAGATTCGCTGTGCCCTCATCGAGGAAGAGCACGCTCGGGCGTCGATATAGCGCGCGAGCCAGAAGCACGCGCTGACGCTGTCCACCAGACAAGGTGGACCCCATGTCGCCGACCAGCGAAAGATACTGCATGGGCATCCGCTCGATTTCCGGATGGATCTGGGCTGCTTCTGCTGCGGCTCGCACGGCCACCATATCAAGATCGGGATCAAAGAAGGCAATATTGTCAGCGATGGTGCCCGACAGCAGACGATCATCTTGGGCGACCACCCCGACATGAGTTCTCCACACGCGCCATAGCTCAGGCGTCGCCGGCCTGCCGTCCAGTAGGATTTGCCCTTCAGTGGGGGATCGCAAACCAAGCATCAGCTTCATTAACGTGGTCTTGCCCCGGCCGGACGGACCGGTGATCGAGAGGAATTCGCCAGCCGCCACTTCGAGGTCGAGGTCCTTCAATACCCAAGGGTCGGAAGGCCCGTAGCGGAATGAAACGCCTTGGAACACGATGTGCCCGCCCACCTCAATGTCCGGGAGCGCCACAGCCGGCGTGTCGGGTTCGGTCGCTATGACATCTGCAAGGCGGTCAAGATGGAGTCCCAGTAGGCGGAACTGGATCGATTGATTGATCAGCGACAGAGCACGATCGGTAAATGTCTGGCGAAAGGCCAAGAAGGCTAGCAGCATCCCGATAGACATGCCGGAACCGGCCAGCACCGTCTGCGCGCCCAGATAGATCACCAGGACCGAGGATAGCCCCATTATGGTGGTCTGGATGAAAATTGCGCTGATTTGCAGGCGCGCCAACGAGACAGTCGCATTCACAAACGATGCATATAGATTCCGCCAGTAGCTTTCTCGTTCCCCTTCACGCCCCATTACCTTTATGGTGGTGGCGGCGCGGACACTCTCCATGAGGTGGCTGCGCTCTGTCGCCGAAGCGATCAATTGTTCCTGACTTCGAGCCTGGGTTGCCGGAAAGAAAGCCATCGCGGTGATCAGGCTAAGCGCAACAGAACCTATGACCACGGCAGCCAGGATTGGCGAGTAGAGCACCAGAATGATGGCTGCTATCAGCGCCATCACGCCGTCGATCAGGGCCGAAATTATCCCCTTGGTCAGGGCATCCTGAATGGCTGAGGTCGATCCCATCCGTGACAAGATGTCCCCGACGTGGCGCTTCTCAAAGAAATCGGAAGGCAGACGTATAAGGTGCCGGAATAGATTCCCGACCATCTGATATGTCAGCGTATTACCCAGGATCTGTAGAGCCCAGTTTCGTAGCGCTTCCAGCGCTGCCTGAATGACAAGTAGTGCACCGAAACCGAGCGCCAGAACGCTCAAGAGTGATTGGTCAGAGTGCCCAATCGCCTCATCGACAACGAGCTGGATCTGAAATGGGGCGGCGAATGCCGCGATTTGCAGGACTGCTGAGAGCGCGGTGACCTGCGCCAGGCTACTCCACAGGCCCGTTGATTTCGACCACAAGCTGGTGATGGCGATAGGGGTAACCTTCTCCGACTTTCCAAGCCTGCTGAATATCTCGACAGCAATCCGCAATGGGTCCGTCGAATTTTCTTTGAAGGCGCCTGAAGCCGCTGAAGTTATTCGATCTGCAAAGGTTGTTTGGAACCGTCGATTTGTGCAGTTTGAGCGGCCCGACGAAGCGCATGCCGATGATCTGCGGGCGATCTACACACTCGGAGCCCAGTTTCTTAGGCATTCACGGGAGGCGCTCTTCCCGGGCGCCTTTTGGGTCAACGCGCCAGCCGGCCAACAGTTCGCGAATAACAAAGTAAACCAATTGAGGGTGGCCGCTCTATGCGGCATGCGGACGCCTGACACGCTTATTTCAAACAACCCAAGCGATATTCGCGCCTTCATCGGATCGGCCAACCGCTCAACAATTGCCAAACCGATGGCCCCACTAAAATGGCACGGGGATGGCTACGTCGCGGCTCCGTTCACGGCACGCATTTCGCTGGATATGTGCCAACGCGACTCATCACTGTTCCTGGCCCCGATGATCTACCAACATGAAATTCTGAAGGCCTACGAACTTCGGGTTGTTGTCATGGGCAAGAGCATTTTTGCCTACAAGATTGACTCCCAAGCGATCCCGGAAGCAAGTTTGGATTGGCGGGCTGCCCAGCAACGCGAAGATTTAGTGCATCTGCCCTACGAGCTCGATGATCGAACGCGAGAGAGCATCTTCGCGTTCATGCAGCAATCTGGAATTGTCTTTGGTTCCATGGACTTCATAATCGATAGGGATGGCGTCCCGTTCTTCCTGGAAATGAACGAACAGGGGCAGTTTCTTTTTCTTGAAGAACGCTGCGATGACGCACCGTTACTTGATGCGTTTGTGAAATTTTTGGAGAGCGGTGACGAGAGCTTTGTATACCGCCCTGAGGCGTCAAGAATATCGTTCCGGCAATTCCTGGATAGCCCATCCTGGGTCGATGGTTCGGCGGCGCACCTATCGAGTCACCGAACCTACGAGTTGGGCATTTCTCAGGCGGAGAAGTAGATGCAAAAGCTGCTCGTCACGCTTTCGATTTTCCTCTTGGGTGGCTGTGTTCACCTCGATGTATCGCAACTATCCAAGGCCGACGCCCGCCGTCTCGATTGTCCAGCGACCAGGCAGTTGGTCGGGGATTTGGCGGCGACTCCGAACGGCCTGATCGTCGGCGAAATGCATGGTACAAACGAGTCCCGGCTGGCAGTGCTAGAGCTCATCTGCGCAGCGTTGGAAGATGGGCATACGGTTTCGCTCGCGCTTGAGATGCCCGGCGCCGCTGTTCGCCGCGACACAAAGCGAGCGTTGAGTGACGATTTCTGGAAGCCGGCACGTGCGGACGGCCGCTCTTCGAAAGCGATGCTTACGTTGATCGAGGATCTGGCGCCGTTGAGGCGGTCTGGCGCCGTGAAGGTGTACGGCTTCTCGGACCCCACTGCCGGGGTGACCCAATGGGAAGCGAGAAGCGCTCAAAACATCCTGGCCGGCGCGCGGCCGGGGGATGTTCTCATTGTGCTAACCGGAAACGTTCATGCCCGCCGCAGTGGTACAGCGGTGACCATCGGCAGCATACTGGCAGACGCAACCACCGTGTCTGTCTTAAGCCGGGAGCCCGGGGTCGTATGGGCATGTATGCCAGCCTGCGGCGAGCACCCGATTGGTGCAACGGCCGCCCTTTCGGTTGGTTCTCATAAGGCCCCGAAGGCATTTGGTTACGACTACGCGATAGTCGTCCAGCGCTACTCGCCATCCGCCCCCGCGCTTGAACAATAGACTCCTCATCGACCGGAAGCGGATGCATGTGCGGCAGACCCGGAATTACGATGACAACGCCTAGCTGAAAACGCAACCGCGAGAGCCTCAGCCCGAAGCGACCCTGAAGGCCAACTTGACTCCAGCGGGTGCTCCGGGGCTCGGGACGTGAATCGCCAAGTTGTGAGATTTCTCCCTCACAACAACACCTCCTCGCCTTCCCCCCAATCACCCCTTATGCTCCCCGCCGTGGGGCATGCCGCGCCCCGTCGCCTGACCCGAGATCATGTTACTCATCGCCTGCGCCGTGGTTCTGCTCCTCGTGGTGCTCAACGGCGTCTTCGCCATGTCCGAACTGGCGGTCGTCTCCTCCCGTAAAGCCAAGCTGCAGTCCCGCGCCGAAAAGGGCGACGAGGGGGCCGCCGAGGCGCTGCGGCTGGCCGAGGACCCGACCCGCTTCCTCTCGGCCGTGCAGGTCGGCATCACCCTGATCGGCATCCTGGCCGGCGCCTACGGCCAGGCGACCATCGCCGGCGAGCTGGCCAAGACCTTCGCCATGTACCCGGCTATCGCCGAGTACAGCCACGTCATCGCCACCGGCATCGTCGTTGTGGTGCTGACCTACTTCTCCCTGGTGCTCGGCGAGCTGGCCCCCAAGCGCTTCGCCATGATCTATCCGGAGACCATCGCCGGCGTCGTCTCGCGGCCCCTGTCGCTGATGGCCCGGGCCATGCACCCCTTCGTCAGCCTGCTGACCTTCTCCACCGCCGGCCTTCTGCGCCTGCTCGGCGTCAAGGACGACAGCGGCGAAGCCATCACCCAGGAGGAGGTCGAGACCGTCCTCGCCGAAGGCGCCAACGCCGGGCTGATCGAGCCCGAGGAACAGACGATCATCGCCGAGGTCATGCGGCTGGGCGACCGCCCGATCCGCGTCGCCATGACCCCCCGCAAGGACGTCTTCTGGATCAGCCTGGCCGACACCGAGGAGACCCAGAAGAAGGAGATCCGGGTCTGCCCCTACAGCCGCATCGTCGTCGCCGAGGGCATGGACATCGACGAGCCGGCCGGCATCGTCCACAAGAAGGCCCTGCTCGACCGCGTTCTCGACGGCGGGCCGCTGGATCTCGCCACCCTGGTCGTGACGCCGCTCTACATTCCCGAGACCACCAGCGTCCTCAAGGCCCTGGAACTGCTCAAGCAGACGCCGCACCACATGGCCCTGGTGGTCAACGAGTTCGGCGCCCTGGAGGGCGTGGTCACCGCCATCGACATCCTCGAGATGATCGCCGGCGACTTCCCCGAAAGCCACGATGACGACTCCGCCAGGTCGATCATCATGCGCGAGGACGGCAGCTGGCTGGTCGACGGCCGCACCGACCTCGACGACCTCAACAAGGACCTCGGCCTCAACATCGACGACGACGGCGGCTTCCACACCGCCGCCGGCCTGGTGCTGCAACGCCTCGGCCACCTGCCCCAGGAGGGCGAGACCCTTTCCTACGGCGGCTACAAGATCGAGATCGTCGACATGGACGAACGCCGCATCGACAAGCTCCTGTTCAAGAAGCTGCCGGCCAAGCTCAAGCCGAAAGCCGAATGATCCGGCCATACCCGGAATTGGAAAAGGCCCTCACGGGCCTGGCATTTTCCCCGGGTAAAAATGGCCCGCCGCTCATCGGAGTGTCCGGTTGCCAGGGTTCCGGCAAGACCACCCTGGTCAAGGCGGTCGCGCAAGCCATCGGGGCGGCGCATCTGTCCCTCGACGATCTGTACTGTACGGCCCACCAGCGCGCCCACCTTGCCGAGGCGCTTCACCCCCTGTTCGCCACCCGTGGCCCACCCGGAACCCACGACCTCCCCACCCTGTCCCGCCTGCTGGACCAGCTGGCCAGCGCCGGGGCCGGCGACAGCACTCCCCTGCCCGCCTTCGACAAGCTGGCCGACGACCGCCTGCCGCCGGAGGCCTGGCCGGTGTTCAAGGGCCGCCCGACCGCCATCCTGGTCGAGGGCTGGTGCCTCGGCGCGACGCCGCAAGCCCCTGAAAAACTTGCCGAATCTGTCAATGCCCTGGAGCGTGACGAAGACCCGGACGGCGTCTGGCGCGGCGCGATAAATCGCTTCCTGGCCGGCCCCTATGCTACAATGTTCAGCCGCTTCGATAACTTCCTGCACATGCGCGCCCCGGCCTTCGAGGCCGTCCAGGGCTGGCGCGAGGAGCAGCAGGCAGGCCTTCTCGGCCGACAACTTTTTCCGGAGGAGAAGGTGGGGCTTTTCCGCTTCATCCAGCACTACGAACGCCTGACCCGCCACATGCTGGCCGGCGGCCTTCTGCCGGGCCTCGTCGTGCAGCTGGACGCCAATCGCCGCCCCCAAGGAATCCCGCTAGCCTCCCCGCAATGAACGAGCTCGCCCGCCTCATCCTGACCCTGGCCCTGGCCGGCACGCTGGTCACCTTCCTGGGCAGCCTGATCCTCTGGGCCACCAATGAGGAGCGCCGCATCGGCGCCGCCCTCAAGCGCGTGCTCGGCGGTCCCTCCGAGGCGACCATCATCGCCAAAGGCCGCGCCAGGGGCGCCGGCCTGTCGGTGACCACCGGCCTCTTCGCCACCGCCTGGGACAAGGGCGACTGGTGCATGGTCTATCGCCTGGAAGAGGTCACCGGGGCCGAGCTGCTGATCGACGGCGAGGTCGCCGCCCGCGTCTTCCGGGGCGAGAACCGCAAGGCCCTCGACCGCGTCCCGAGCACCGCCCGCGAGGTCACCCTGCGGCTGGTCTTCGACGATCCCCGCTACCCGGACTTCGACCTGCAGCTCTGGGCCACGGGCGACGAGGACCGCCGCGACGCCCCCACCGCCGCCTCCTGCGCCCAGGCCGCCAACCAGTGGCTGGCCCGTGTCGAGGCCATCGTCCGTCGCCCCCGCTCCGCCCCGGCCGTCTCCGCCTCGCCGCCGCCGCCGGCCCCGAAGGTCGCCAGACCCGCGCCGCCCCCGCCCGAGGACGAGGCCCCGCCCTGGGACGACGATGAGGAGGACGACGTCCCCGACCTCTTCGACGGCGACTACAGCGACGACGACCCGGATGACGCCCCTCACCCGCCGCGAAAGACATAATTGACAGCGTAAATAATAGCGCGCACCTTGGTCCCGCTCACGGGAGAGCCCAACCATGTCCATGCTGATCGCCGCCGCCCTCGTCTTCGTCCTGATCCATCTGCTGATCTCCGGCACGCGGGTGCGCGGGGCCCTGGTCGGCATCGTCGGCGAGCCGGTCTACATGGGCCTGTTCTCCGTCGCCTCGCTGGGGGTCATCGTCTGGCTGGCCATGGCCTACGGCGCCGCCAGCGGCACCGGCCCCTTCCTGTGGGACGCCCCGCCCGCCGGCCGCTGGATCCAGGCCGGGGTCCAGCTCCTGGCCCTGCTGTTCGTGGTGCCGGGCCTGCTGACCCCCAACCCGACCAGCGTCAAGCAGGAGGGCGCGGTCGACAAGCCGGTGACCGGCATGCTGCGCATCACCCGCCACCCCTTCCTCTGGGGCGTGGTGATCTGGGCGGTCGGCCATCTGCTGGTCAACGGCGACGGCCCGGGGCTGGTGCTGTTCGGCTCGATGGCCCTGCTCGGCGTGTTCGGAACCTACAGCATCGACGCCAAGCGCCTGGCCGCCCTGGGCGCCCCCTACCAGGCCTTCATGGCCAGGACCGCCAACATCCCCTTCGCCGCCATCGTCCAGCGCCGCCAGCCCTTGCGCATCCTCGAAATCGGCTGGTGGCGGCTGCTCCTGGCGGTGGTGATCTGGGCCGCCCTGCTCTGGGGCCACGGCATGATCTTCGGGGTCAGCGCCCTGCCTTGATCACGCGCGGCGTTGGCGCCAATCTTGGCGCGTATCGGGGATTTGCCATGCGTCTTGCCTTCATCACCGCCGCCGCCCTGCTGGTTGCCGGCCCTGCCCTGGCCCAGACACCGGCGGCCATGCCGGGCAAGCCCCTCTTCCCCAACCCGGCCGACGCCAACAAGGACGGCGTCGTCACCGACGACGAACGCCTCGACTACCAGGCCGCCCAGCACGACAAGCGCCCGGTCCGGGAGATCGGCGTCGCCGCCCCCAAGTCCAGCGGCGATGGCGTCACCTTCAAGCTGACCGAGCCCGAGAACGAACTCGACAAGCGGGCCGTCAAGGCCAGCAGCTTCGAGGAAGCCCAGAACGCCCAGGCCAGCAAGGCCGAGGCCAAGAAGAAGAACGACTAACGCCGCGTCTGCCAGGCCAGCCAGACCGCGACCAGGGCGATGCCGATGGCCATCGCCTTGCGCACCTTCGCCATCCCCGTCGTGCGCGCCAGCACCGCCCCGGCGCTGGCCGCGCCGAGCACGATGGCGCTGTGCACCAGGCCGCTGATGATCAGATGCCCGAGCCCGAACAGGCCGGCCTGGACGGCGGGCGGCGCATAGCCCTCGCGCAGGAACCCCGGCAGCAGGGTGACGTAGAACAGCGCCGCCTTGGGATTGAGGATATTGGCCAGGTAGCCGCGCCAGACCAGGCGGGGCCAGCGATCCGGGACCGTCACCGCCGCCTCCGGCCCCGCGTCCTCGCCGCGCCAGCTCTCCCAGGCCAACCAAAGAAGGTAGAGCACCCCGGCCCAGCGCAGGATTTCCCAGGCCGGCGGCCAGGCCAGCAGCAGCTCCGACAGACCCAGCACCGACGCCGCCAGATAGGTCGCCAGCCCCAGCTGAATGCCCAGCACGGCGGCCCATCCGGCCAGCCGGCCGCGCTCGGCCGACAGCGCCGCCAGATAGGCCATGTTCGGCCCCGGCGTCAGTTCGACCAGCACCATGGCGGCGAGGAAGGCCGGAACGACCGCCGGATCCAGCGGCCAGGTCATGCGGTCACAGCGCCTCTTCGACGGCGGCCTTGATCTCGGGATCGAGCGGGTCAGTCCTCGGCCCGAAGACGTTGACCAGCTTGCCGTCCTTGCCGACCAGCAGCTTGTGGAAGTTCCACACCGGCTCGGCCGGCTCGCCGACCTGCTCCACCGCCCATTTGTAGAAGGGATGCGCCCCGTCGCCCTTCACATCGACCTTGCCGGTCATCGGGAAGTCGACCCCGAAATTGGTGCGGCAGAACTCGCTGATCTCGGCCTCGGTGCCGGGCTCCTGGCCCATGAACTGGTTGCAGGGCACGCCCAGCACCACCAGCCCCTGGTCGCGGTATTCGGCGTACAGCTTCTCCAGCCCGTCGTACTGCGGGGTCAGCCCGCATTTGCTGGCCACATTGACCACCAGCACCGGGTGATCCCTGAAGGTCGTCATCGGCAGCGGCTGGCCGTCGATGGCGGTGAACTCGAAGTCCCAGGCGTTGGTCATGGCGGCGTCTCCGGCTGTGATCGGGCGAGCATGGACAGCTTTCGCCGCCCGGCTCAACTGTGACGTGGCGTCAGAACCCCGCCGCCTGCTCCACCGCCAGCGCCAGGTCCAGCGCCCGCGCCGCCTCCTCGCCGGTCACCACCGGTCGCGGCGACTTGCCGAGCACGGCGTTGACGAAACCCTGCACGCTGGTCCCCAGCGGGTCCCGCCCGGCCGGGGTGTCGGTAAAGGCCTCGTTGAGGGCGAACGGCGTCGAGTTCCTGAATTCCCGCGTGACGAAGTCGATCTCCAGGACGCCGGACGGATAGACGATCCGCATCGTCCGCTCCCGCGCCTGGGCGATCCGCGAGGCGGTGAACACCGCCGTGAAGCCGTCCTCGAAGCTGGCCTCGGCGGTGATCTCATCGGGCGTACCCTCGGCCTCGACGGTGAACGGCTCGGCGTCGGTCAGGGCCAGGGCCAGGTCGATGTCGTGGATCATCAGGTCCAGCACCACCGACACGTCCTGGCTGCGGGGCGAAGGCGTGCCCTTGCGCACGGCCTCCAGCCGCAGGGGTTTCTCGGGGATGTCGAGCAAGCCCATGGCCTGGCTGACCACCCGCTCCTGATGGCCGCAGGCCAATACCAGCCCGGCCTTCGCCGCTGCCTGGATCAACCGGTCGGCGTCCTCCAGCGTCGTCGCCAGAGGCTTCTCGACATAGACCGGCTTGCCCGCCGCCAAGCACTGCAGCGCCAGCCTGGCATGCGTCGTGGCCGGGGTGGCGACGGTGATGATGTCGGCGACCTTCAGCAGGTCGTCGAGGTCGCCATAGGCTTCGGCCCCATACTGGTTGGCCATATCGAAGCAGCGCTCGGGATGCAGGTCGTAGATGCCGACTAGCTCGATCCCGTCCATCTCGGCGTACTTGCGCGCGTGATAGCCGCCAAACACGCCTGAACCGACCACGCCGGCTTTGAGAAGTTTCGTCATGCCGGGGGTTTAGCGCAGTTCGCAGGTTTCGCGAACGCCCTGAAGCGCCTAAACGTCTGTTTGAAATCCAACCAGAAGCGAGCCAGGAAACGCCATGACCACATCCCGCGAAGTCCGCCTCAAGAGCCGCCCCGAAGGCCTGCCCACCGCCGACAACTTCGAGGTCGCCTCGGTCGAACTGCCGGCCCCCGGCCCCGGCCAGATCCAGGTCCGCAACCACTTCATGTCGGTCGATCCCTACATGCGCGGCCGCATGTATGACCGCCCCTCCTACGTGCCGCCCTTCCAGATCGGCGAGGCCCTGCAGGGCGGCGCGGTCGGCGAAGTCATCGCCAGCAATGACCCGTCCTTCGCGGTCGGCGACGCGGTGCAGTCGATGTGGGGCTGGCGCGAGGCCTATAACGCCGACGCCAAGACCGTGCAGAAGCTCGACACCTCCAGCGGCCTGCCCCTGCAAGCGTTTCTCGGCGTCGCCGGGATGCCCGGCATGACCGCCTACGCCGGCCTGCTGCGGGTCGGCGGTCTGAAGGAGGGCGATGTGGTCTTCGTCTCGGCCGCGGCCGGCGCCGTCGGCTCGGTTGTCTGCCAGATCGCCAAGATCAAGGGCCACACCGTCATCGGATCGGCCGGCGGACCGGAAAAGGCCGCCTTCCTGAAGTCGATCGGCGTCGACCACGTCATCGACTACAAGGCTGTGCCCGACCTGAAAGCCGCCCTGCGCGAGGCGGCCCCCAAGGGCATCGACGTCTATTTCGAGAATGTCGGCGGCGAGCACCTGGAAGCGGCCATCGACTCGGCCCGCCCCTTCGCCCGCTTCGCCCTCTGCGGCATGATCAGCCAGTACAACGAGACCGGTGAGCCCAAGGGCCCCTCCAACATCATCCAGGCCGTCGGCAAGAGCCTGAAGCTGGAAGGCTTCATCGTCTCGAACCACTACGACATGCTGCCGGACTTCCTGCGCGACATGTCGGCCTGGATCGGCTCGGGTCAGCTGAAGTGGAAGGATACCGTCGACGAGGGCATCGACGCGGCCCCCGGCGCCTTCATCAAGCTCTTCAAGGGCGAGAACATGGGCAAGATGCTGGTCAAGCTGGTCTGACCGGCGGTCGGCCCGGGTTCGCGCCCGGGCCGGCGGTCCTATTCCATTTCGAGGATGCAGGTGGCCACATCGCCGGCGATGGCGGCGAGCGCTTCGTTGGTGCTCTTCTCCATGGCCTTGCTGTAGCCGTCCGCCGTCGAGCTCATGCTGGTCAGGGCGCTCGTCTGGAAGGCTTCCGGGGCATCCTTCAGGAAGGTCAGCCAGGTGATCGCCAGTTCGGACATCGAGCGGTCCTCGCCGGGCTTGGCGTCGCTTTCCGACAGCTTGGCGAACAGGGTTGTCGCGGCCGCGCATTTACCGGCCATGGCGGCTGACGTGCTGGCCTTGACCTTCAGGGTCGTTTCAGCCGCCGAGGCAGCGCCGGCCACGGCGATTGCAAGCACGGCGCCGAGGGCGATACGGGAAAGGGCGGTGGTCATGTCAGACGTCCTGTTGATGTCAGGATGTCCTAGCAGGCGGCAGTTCCGCCGCGCGCCCTCAGAAAAGGTGGGGTCAGTCGCGGGGCTTGAGCTCCGTGAGCGCCCACTTGTCGCCCTGCTTGCGGAAGCTCAGCGCCACCCGCGCGCCCGGCGTTTCGGGCGCGGACGCCATGACGTCGGCATAGGCCCGGAAGGTGGTCCGACCGGCAGCCAGCCCCGCCTGCGGCACGGCCTCATGGTCGATGGTGGCGCTCTCCAGCGTCACCGCGGAGATCGAGCCCGTGGCGGTGAACACCGGGCCGCTCAACGGCGGCAGGGTTTCGACCTTGTTGATCTTGTCCGGCCCCGGTCCGCAGGCGGCGGCGAGCAGGCAGAGCGACACGATGGCGGCGAGCCTCATCTTGGAACCGATCCTTCCTTGTACGGAGCGGGCCGTAGCACGCCCGTATGACAGTTCAACCAATTGCCTTCCCGCCGAAGCCGCCATGGCCTACAAGCCCCGCCTGAATTGGGCTCAATCTACTGGAGAGTGAACCGTGGCGCGGCTGTTCGACGCCTTTGTAATGGTCGACTGGAGCGCGTCTTCCACGCCGAAGACGGGCCGCGATTCCATCTGGATCGGGGTCAACAAGCGTGACGCCCGCTTCCGCCCCACCTTCGAGGCCCACAACCCCGCCACTCGCGCCGCCGCCATGGCGACCCTGCGCGAGGTGATCGGTGATCTGCGCCGTCGCGGCGAACGGGTGCTCGTCGGCTTCGACTTCCCGCTCGGCTATCCGCGTGGAACAGCAGCAAAGCTGGGCCTGAAGGACGCCGACTGGTCCGGCATGTGGAAGTTCCTGGCCGACAACGTCGTCGACAAGCCCACCAACGTGAACAACCGCTTCGCCGTGGCCAACAAGGCCAACCGGCTGATGACCGATTCCGCCAAGCCCTTCTGGGGCTGCCCGGCCAAGGACGCCCAGACCTGGCTGCAGGCGACCAAGCCCGAGCACACGGCCGACCTGCCGCCGGTGCTGCGCGCCGCCGAGCTGGCGACCCAGGGCAAGGGCAAGGCCGGGGCCAAGAGCGTCTGGCAGATCTTCGGTAACGGCACGGTCGGCAGCCAGGCCATCGTCGGCATTCCGGCCGTGCGGGCCCTCAAGCTGGAACTGGGTGACAAGGCGAAAGCCTGGCCGTTCGAGACCGGCTGGAAGACCTTGAAGGACGCCGATGTCGCCGACATCGAGGTGCTGTTCGCCGAGATCTATCCGGCCCTCGGCGACGTGCGCCCGGAAGCCGGCGAGATCCTCGACCGGGCCCAGGTCCGCGCCCTGTGCGAACATTTCCTGCGCCTCGACGAGGCCGGCAAGCTGGGCGAAGCCTTCGCCCCGCCCAAGGGCGCCGACGAGGCCGAGATCGCCATCATCGAGACCGAAGAAGGCTGGATTCTCGGGGCCTGACGGCGCCGGCTTGCCAAGCCGGCTCCGCTCCCCGACAGTCCGGCCGGGGACCCGCCAGCCGTCGGCGGCCGTGCGTTGGGGGATGGCGTGAAGATCACATCGATGACGGCCGCCGGCGCGGCCGTGAGCCTGTTGCTGGCCGCCGGCCCGGCCGCCAGCCAGGCCCAGATCGGCATCATGATCGCCCAGATGCAGTCGGAGCGGGCGAACGCCAACTGCGAGGCCAACCGCCGTCCCGGTGAAAGCCAGCGCATCAATATCACCAATGCGATCAACGGCCTGATGCGCAAGCTTCATGCCCCGGCCATGCCGCCCACGGACCTCGCCAAACTGTTCAGCAAGGCCAAGGGCTCCAAGGTCGCCAACGTCACCCAGCTGATCAGCCACACCGACCTGCGCACCGAGCTCACCGCCGGGCCGCCCGGCCAGTGGAAATCCTTCGTCGTCGGCGGCGACCACCGGGCCGCCCGCGGCGTCTGGCGCATCGCCCTGCCCGGCGTCGAAGGCGGACCGGAAACCGTCCGCGAATTCGGCTTCGACTTCGTCCTCGAGGGCGGAGCCTGGAAGGTGATGCACGCCCAGGAGTATCCGGGACCACTCTACGCCCCGGAACCGGACCCCTTCTGCCACGCGGCGACCGCGTCCAGCTACTGACCCTGTGGCGCGGGCGCAACGCTCGTTAACCCTCGCGCCACACCCCTCTTGCCAGACCGGCGTTCGTCGTGAGACACGCCGCCCCCTCGATTTGGAGATCAACCGCCGCATGAAAACGCGCGCCTCACATTGCAGCTGGAGCCTCGGCGACCAGCAACGCGCGCGTCCTGGCGGCAACTCCATGGCGACCGCGCTTCCACGACCTTAATCGGCGGCGCCCTCCCGGCTGTCGCCTCGCGACGCCTGGAGATGAAGACCATGTACGTTTGGACGGGCCCCTGGGCCCAGGTCCAGGACCCCACGCCGCTCCTGCGGCAGCTGGCGGGCGATTTCGCCCACCGGATCGCCCGTGTCTGGCCCGCGCCGCACGGGACCTTCCTGATCGCCGACGCCGCCCGACGGCATCTGGTCTGCCTGGTGCTGGCCGGCGCGGACGGCATTCCGCCCGAACTGGAGATGCTGCTGGACGGTCCGTTGAAGCGGGCCATCCGCCGCGGCCTTCCCGGCGCGCCGGAAGGCCTGGAACGGGCGCTCGGCCGGACGGGTGAAATCGCCTGGCCGGCCGGCGCCTATTCGGTGCTGCTGACCGCCCTGGCCGATCCGATGCAGGCCAAGGTGCTGCGCCACGCAGAGGTCATCACCCCGGTTCTGGTCGAGGGCCTGGCCGAGGTTCCCGTGGCCCTGCTGCGGGCCTCGAACGGCCAGCTGCGGCCCAACGCCGTGCAGGCGGCGCTGCTGACCGAGGCCTACGACCTGATCGCCCGGCGGGACGGCGCGAAGGCGGCCAACGCCGCCGCCAACCGCTGGGGCCGCTCGAAGACCCTGCAAGGGATGTTCGAGCGGGTCGGTCAGGACATCATCGCCGAACTGCCGGCCCCGCCCTTCCCGGGGACGGCGACCCTGCGGCCCCTGGCCAGCAAGGCGGCGATGCGGGACGCCGCCCGCCGCTACCGCAACTGCCTGGCCAGCAACCGCCTGGTCTGGGCGGCGGCGGGCGACCACGCCTTCTACGAATGGCTGGGCGGGCCGGGGGTGATCGTCGAGCTGAACCGCGACCCGCTTTTCGGCTGGCGGCTCAACGAGGCGCGGATCCACCAGAACGGGACCGTGCCCGTCGCCGACCGGCCGGCGCTGATCGAGGCGCTCAAGGCCATGGGCGTGCACGTCGGCCGCTGTCACTGGAGCTTCGCCGGCGACCTCGACCGCGCCTGGCATTCGGACTTCCAGGCCGACGCGCCCGACCCGGAGCTGAACGAGTTGTTCGGCTACTAGAGGGTCCCCCCAGGGCGACTGGGGGGACCCGATGGGTTGACCTTTGCATGCAACAGCCCACCCTCGCCCGCAAACCCTGGGGAGGGCAAAGAATGACCAACAACGAACGGCACATATCCATCGACGCGGTGCGCGGCTTCGCGCTGCTCGGCATCCTGCTGATGAACATCGTCGGCATGGGCCTGCCGACCTTCGCCTACATCAACCCGACCTACTACGGTGGCCATGAGGGCCCCAACCTTTGGGCCTGGGCGATCAACTATGTCGTCGCCGACGGCAAGATGCGCGGCCTGTTCACCATGCTGTTCGGGGCCAGCATGATCCTTATCGCCGACCGCGCCGAGGGACAGACACCCGGGCCGGCCAGCATCCACTACCGCCGCGTCGCCTGGCTGTTCGTCTTCGGCATGCTGCACGCCTACCTGCTGTTCTTCGGCGACATCCTGGTCTGCTACGCCCTGGCCGGGGCGGTGGTCTTCCTGTTCCGCAAGTGGTCGCCGAAGCTGTTGATCGCGCTCGGCGCCCTTGTGCTGGCCGCCCTGGTGGTGAAGGGCCTGATCGAGGCCGACCATCTGGAGAAGCTGCGCGCCGCCGCCCTCGCCCCCGACGCCAGCGAGGCGACCCGCAAGGCCTGGGTCCAGGACAGCTTCATCCTCAATCCGCCCGCCAGCCTGGGCGAGAACGAGATCAAGGGCTACCGCGGCGACTTCATCGACGCCGTGAAGGCCCGCGCCTTCGCGGCCATGATCCTGCAGACCGTGGTGATGTTCGGCGAAACCCTCTGGGAAGCCATCGCCCAGATGATGATCGGCATCGGCCTCTACCGCCTGGGCTTCTTCACCCTGGGCTGGAAGACCCGCGGCTACGCGACCCTGATGGCCATCGGCTGGGGCATCGGCCTGCCGGTCATGGCCTGGCTCGCCTGGCGGGCCGCCCAGTCCGGCTTCGAGCCGCTCGTCATGTCGAAGACCTCCTACTGGGGCTCCATTCCCCGCCCCTTCATCGCCCTGGCCCACGCCAGCGCCATCCTGCTGCTGGTGCGCGCCGGCGCCGTGCGCTGGCTGATGGACCGCCTGGCCGCCGCCGGACGCATGGCGCTCAGCAACTACCTGGGCACCTCGATCGTCACCGCCTTCGTCTTCTGCGGCTTTGGCCTCGGCCTCTACGGCCAGCTCGAGCGCTATCAGCTCTACGCCGTCGTCGCTGGCGTCTGGCTGCTGATCCTGCTGTGGAGCAAGCCCTGGATGTCGGCCTTCCACTATGGGCCATTCGAGTGGCTCTGGCGCTCGCTTGTGCGCTGGAAGCCGCAGCCTTTCATGAAGATGGCCGGGCCGAAGCGCGCGGACTAGCCGAAAGTCCCCGTCTCGGGTTACCAAGCCCCAGATGGGGATTTTCAAGTTTGCAGTCATCGCCTCGGCCGTGCTGGCCGCGCCGACCCTGGCCCTTGGCCAGGCGCCGGCGCCCGACCGCGCGGCTCAGGTCGACCGCCTGTTCGGCGCCTATGCCGGGATGGAGTCCCCCGGTTGCGCCGTCTCGGCCTCTCAGGACGGCAAGGTGCTTGTTGAGGGCGCCTATGGCTCTGCCGACCTCGAGCACGACGTGCCGATCAGCGTCGCCACGCCTTTCGAGGCCGGCTCGGTCTCCAAGCAGTTCACCGCCGCCGCCATCCTGCTGCTGGTCCAGGACGGCAAGGTCAGGCTGACCGACGATGTCCGCAAATACCTGCCCGAACTGCCCGACTACGGCCGGCCGATTACCATCGATCAGCTGCTCAGCCACACCAGCGGCCTGCGCGACTGGGGCGACCTGGCCTTCTGGCAGGGTTGGCCGCGCACCACCCGGGCCTTCACCCAGGACGACGTCGTAGACCTGATCCGCCGCCAGCGCGGCCTCAACTACCTGCCGGGCGCCGAGTACGCCTACACCAACAGCGGCTACAACCTGCTGACCGAGGTGGTGCGCAAGGCTTCCGGCCAGTCGCTGGCCGACTTCACCGCCGCGCGCATCTTCAAGCCGCTGGGCATGGGCAAGACCAGCTGGCGCAACGATTTCCGGCGCATCGTCAAGGGCCGCGCCATCGCCTACGCTCGCGGCACCGATGGCTGGCAACAGCAGATGCCCTTCGAGGAGGGCTATGGCAACGGCGGCCTGATCACCACCGTCGCCGACCTGCAGACCTGGAACGCCGCCCTCGCCGCCCAGAAGCTGGGCGATTTCCTGACCGTCGAGATGCGCCGCCGCGCCGTCCTCAACAACGGCGTGCGGATCACCTATGCCCGGGGCGTCGTCGTCCAGACCTGGGCCGGGCAGGACGAGATCAGCCATGCCGGGGCGACCGGCGCCTACAGGGCCTGGCTGGGCTACTATCCTCGCCAGCGGCTCAGCGTCGCGGTGCTGTGCAACGCCTCAGACGCCAACCCCACCGTGCTCGGCCGCGGCGTTGCCCTGACGGTCCTGCCCCCTGCCCCGCCCGAGCCGCCCGGCGAGCTGCTGGTCAACCCGGCCAGCCACGCCGGCCTCTATGTCAACGAACGAACGGGGCGCACCCTGCTGCTGGTCGCCGACGCCAACGTCCCCCAGGGCATCCGCGTGGCCGGCGGTGGTCCGCTCTGGCCGCTGAACGCCGGCAGCGCGAGATTCGGGGCCGACGAACTGATCTTCGGCAAGGATGTGCTGACCCAGAAGACCTTCGAGGGCGACCGCTACCTCTACCGGCGCGCAGCCCTGTGGCTGCCCACCCAGGCCCAGCTGTCAGGCTTCGTCGGCCGTTACCGCAGTGACGAGATCGGCGTCACCTACCGCGTCTCGCGGGGCGTGAGCGGCCTGATCCTCAAGCTCGAGGACCGCCCGACCGTCGTCGTCCCGATGAACCCGGTCTACCGCGACGCCTTCGACCTCCGCGGCAACCTCGCCCGCTTCCGCCGCGACGAAAAGGGCAAGGTCATCACCCTGAGCCTCGGCAGCGGCCGCGTGCGCGACTTGCGGCTGAGGAAGATTGGCTAGGACTGGCCAGGAAGACCGGCGAGACGCGGAACCTTCTCCAGATCTTCATCCCAATTCGCCCGGCTTGCCGTGCAGATGTGCGCGGTCGGGCGAAGCGTCACCTCGCTGTCCAGGCTCCCGGCGGGCACGGCCAGCAAGGCGCCGTCCAGTTGGACGCGCGGGACCGCCGATCCGCAATGCATGCAGAAGCTCTTCTCATGCCGCGTTCCCTCAACCCGGTAGGTCTTGACGCTGTCCGCCCCGGACAGCCAGTCCAGGGTCGCCGTCGTTGAGAACAGGTTCGCCGCGTGGGCCGACCCGGTGTCTTTCCGGCAGCGCCCACAGTGGCAGAGAAAGAAACTCTCGAACGCCCCTGAAACGCGGAATTCGACGACCCCGCACAGGCAGGAGCCGGTTGTCGCTTGAGTCATGTGGATGCTCTCTGCCGGCGTACGGGCGCCAGGCGGTTCAGGCCTTCAGATTGACAGATTTCAGGCTAGCTGGCCGCCCGCAGGTCCTCGCTCCGCAACGCCCGCAGCTTCTCGGCCACCAGGAACGACAGCTCGAGCGCCTGTTCGCCGTTGAGGCGCGGGTCGCAGTGGGTGTGGTAGCGGTCGGCGAGGTCGCCTTCCAACACCGCCCGGGCGCCGCCCGTGCACTCGGTGACGTTCTGGCCGGTCATCTCCAGGTGGACGCCGCCCGGGTGGACGCCTTCCGCCCCGGCGATCTCCACGAAGGCGCGGACTTCGGCCAGGATGCGGTCGAAGGGCCGGGTCTTGTAACCGTTGTTGGCCTTCAGGGTGTTGCCGTGCATCGGGTCGGTGGACCACACCACGCTGCGGCCCGACTTCTTCGTCGCCTCCATCAGGCGCGGCAGGCGATCGGCAATCTTCTCGGCCCCGAAGCGGCCGATCAGGGTCAGGCGGCCGGGCTCGTTGGCCGGGTTCAGCACGTCGATGAGGCGCAGCAGGTCGTCGCCTTCCAGGGTCGGGCCGACCTTGACGCCGATGGGGTTCTTCACCCCCTTCATGAAGTGGACATGGGCCCCGTCCAGCTGGCGGGTGCGCTCGCCGATCCACAGCATGTGGGCGCTGGTGTCGTACCAGTCGCCGCTGGTGCTATCGACGCGGGTCATCGCTTCCTCGTAGCCGAGCAGCAGGGCTTCGTGGCTGGTGAAGAACTCGACGCGGTGCATTTCCGGATGGGTGTCCGGGGTGACGCCGATGGCGGCCATGAAGGTCAGGCTCTCGCTGATCTTCTCGGCCAGTTCCTTGTAGCGGGCGCCTTGGGGGCTGTCGGCGACGAAGCCCAGCGTCCAGCGGTGAATGTTGTAGAGGTCGGCGTAGCCGCCGCCGGCGAAGGCCCGCAGCAGGTTCAGGGTCGAGGACGACTGGCCGTACGCTTTCAGCAGCCGCTCGGGATCCGGCGCGCGGCCCGTGGCCTCGAACTCCATCGCGTTGATGTTGTCGCCCCGGTAGGACGGCAGGGTGACGCCGTCGATGGTTTCGATCGGTTCGGAACGCGGCTTGGCGAACTGGCCGGCGATGCGGCCGACCTTCACCACCGGCTTGCCGCCCGCGAAGGTCAGCACCACCGCCATCTGCAGGATCAGGCGGAAGGTGTCGCGGATGTTGTCGGCGCTGAATTCCTTGAAGCTCTCGGCGCAGTCGCCGCCCTGCAGCAGGAAGGCCTTGCCGTCAGCAACGTTGCCCAGCAGCGATTTCAGACGACGGGCCTCGCCGGCAAACACGAGCGGCGGCATCCGGCGAAGTTCGTCCTCGACCCGCGTCACGGCGCCCGCGTCCGGATAGTCGGACGGGATGTGCTTGGCGGGTTTGGCTCTCCAGGATTGCGGGGTCCAACGCTCGGTCATCAGTCTGCTCAATGTCTAAAGGGATCGCGGCTCATACAGGAAGAGCACGATACAGGCAAAATAATGCGCGTGGGTGGCGACAAATCCACGCGCAGCGGAAAAATCATCCCCGGGCTTAGGCGCCGGCCCCCATGTTCGGCGGGATGTACTTGTCCTTCATGGTCACCAGTTCCTCGGCGGCGGTCGGGTGAACCGCGCAGGTCGAGTCCCACTGCTGCTTGGTGACGCCCATCTTCACCGCGATCGCCGCCAGCTGGATCATCTCGCCACTTTCGGGGCCGACGATGTGGACGCCGACCACCTTCTGGTCCTGCGGGTTGACCAGCACCTTCATCAGCATCTGCTCTTCGCCGTGATAGAAGGTGGTCTTCATCGCCCGGAACACGGCGCGATAGACGTCCACCTCGCCAAACGCCTGACGCGCCTCGAACTCGGTCATGCCGACGGTGCCGATCGGCGGCTGGCTGAACACGGCGGTGGCGACCATCTCGTGGTCGAAGGTCGTCGGGTTGTCGCGGAACTGGGTCTCGGCAAAGGCGGCGCCCTCGCGGATGGCCACCGGCGTCAGGTTGATCCGGTCGGTCACGTCGCCGACGGCGAAGATGTTGTCGACGCTGGTCTTCGACCACTCATCGACGATGATCGCGCCGCTCTCTTTCGTCTTCACGCCCGCCGCCTCAAGGCCCAGGCCCTTCACATGCGGCTCACGCCCCGTCGCGAACATCACCTGCTCGGTGGTCAGCTTCAGGTCGTTGGTCAGGCAGCTGAGCAGGCCGTCTGCCGTCTTCTCGATGCTGGTGTGCTGGGTGCCCAGCACGACGCGGATGCCGCGCCGTTCCATCTCGCGAGTCAGGTGGATGCGCACGTCGTCGTCGAAGCCGCGCAGGATGTTGGGCCCGCGATACAGCAACGTCGTCTCGACCCCGAGACCGGCGAAGATGCCGGCGAATTCCACGGCGATATAGCCGCCGCCGACCACCATGATCGATTTCGGCAGCGTCTCCAGATGGAAGGCCTCGTCGGAGGTGATGGCGTGCTCGATGCCCGGCACGTCATTTGGCACCGTAGGCCGACCGCCCGTGGCGATCAGGATCTTGTCGGCGGTCACCGTCATGTCCTTGCCGACGAGCTCGACGGTGTGGGCGTCCTTCAACACGGCGCGAGCGTGAACCAGCTCGGCTCCGGCCTTGCCGAGATTGGCCACATAGATGCCCGATAGCCGGGCGATCTCGACATCCTTGGCCTCGATGAACCGCTTCCAGTCGAAGGTCGCCTCGGGGATGGTCCAGCCGAAGCCCTGCGCCACCTTGATCTGGTTCGACACCTCGCTGGCGTAGACCATGAACTTCTTGGGCACACAGCCGCGGATCACGCAGGTGCCGCCGACCCGCGACTCCTCGGCCACCGCCACCTTGGCGCCGCTCATTGCCGACAGCCTGGCGGCCCGCACACCGCCGCTGCCGGCGCCGATGACGAAAAGGTCGTAGTCGTACTTGGCCATGGCGGCGTCAGTCTCCGGAAGAACAGTCGGTATATCTAGGTATTCAGGGGTGCAGGCGCACCACGCCCTCGTCGGTTCCGATCAGCGCCTCGTCGGCGAGGTCGAGGAACAGGCCGTGATCGACCACGCCGGTCACCGATTTAAGCGCCTCGCCCAGCGCGGCGGGCTGCTCGATCCGGCCCGACGCCATGTCATAGATCAGGTTGCCGCCATCGGTGATCACCAGGCCCCGCTCCGACTTGCGCAGGCGCGGCGGCGGCAGGTCGAACTCGGCGGCGATGTCGGCCAGCCGCTGGCCGGTATGCACATGGCCGAACCGCACCACCTCGATCGGCAGCGGGAACCTGCCCAGCGCCTTCACGCGCTTGGCGGCGTCGGCGATGACCACGCAGCGGCTCGACGCTTCCCAGACCAGCTTCTCGCGCAGCAGGGCCGCCCCGCCGCCCTTGATCAGCGACAGCCCGGGCCCGATCTCGTCGGCCCCGTCGACCGTCAGATCGACCCGCTTCACATCGTCCAGCCCGACGATGGCGATGCCCAGTTCCCGCGCCAGGTCGGCGGTGGCGTCCGAGGTCGGCACGCCTTTGATGTCCAGCCCGCGCGCCGCCAGCGCCTTGACGAACCAGGCGGCGGTCGAGCCCGTGCCCAGGCCGACGATCATGCCGGCTTCGACGAGCTCGGCGGCCGCCTCGCCGGCGGCCTGCTTCTGGGTGTCGGCGGTCATGGCCTGGGCCAAGTTGGCTGCTCCTTGCTGCGGGTCGAGGACAACCTCATGGCGCCGGGCTCGCGAAGACGAGGGCCGCCAGCTTGCCGCCGGCCGCATCGACGACCGCCAGGGTCCAGAAGCCGCCGTCCTTCATGGCGGCGGCAAAGGCGGCATCGCTCTTCGGAACCAGGGCGCGCTTGCCGTCCTTCTCCACGAAGGAAACGGAGGTCCGTTCGCCCGGCGCCGCCTTCGGCAGGCCGAGCCAGCCGCGCAGCTCGGCCTCGGCCGCTCCGGTTTCGTCCGGACCGGAGACCGTGCAGGCCCGGATGCGCTGGGACGTCGGCGCCAGGGCGTCGGTCCGGTCGGCGACCAGCACGGTCCACAGCACCTCGCCGGCCTGGCTTTCGTACTTGCGGATGCCCTTCCCGGCGTCCTCGGGCGTCGTCACCTCGATGTAGCCCGCGCCCTCCAGGCCTTCCAGCGACTGGTCGAAGTCGGGACGGACGCCCAGGCAGACCCGGTCGAAAATCTGGCCGAGCGGGGTGGAGAACTTCGCCGCCGCCTGGGCGGGGGACAGCAGGCAGGCGCAGGCCAGCAGGCCAAGGAGGACGGCCCGTCTCATTTCGCCGCCTTCGCCCGCTGCTTGGCCGCCCGGAAGCGGGCCGCCCAGCCGGGCTTGGCTTCCTGGGCCGGGCGGGACAGGGCCAGGGCGTCGTCCTCGACATCGCGGGTGATCACCGAGCCGGAGCCGGTCATTGCGCCGGCCCCGATGCTGACCGGCGCCACCAGGCTGGAGTTGGAGCCGATGAAGGCGCCCGCGCCGACATGGGTGTCGAACTTGTCGAAGCCGTCGTAGTTGCAGAAGATGGTGCCGGCCCCGATGTTGGCCTTCTCGCCGATCGTGCCGTCGCCCAGGTAGGACAGGTGGTTGGCCTTGGCCCCGGCGCCGACTTTCACCTTCTTCACTTCCACGAAGTTGCCGATATGGGCGTTCTCGCCGATGTCGGCGCCCGGACGCAGGCGGGCGTAAGGCCCGATGATGGCGCCCGGCCGCACCACGGCGCCCTCGACATGGCTGAAGGCGCGGATCGTCGCCCCGGCCTCGATCACCGCCTTGGGGCCGAACACCACGTTCGGCTCGATCACCGCCCCGCCGGCGATCTGCGTATCCCAGGATAGGAACACCGTCTCCGGCGCGACCATCGACACCCCGGCCGCCATCAGCTCGCCGCGCCGCCGCTGCTGCCAGAGGTATTCGGCCCGCGCCACGCCGGCCTGGTCGTCGGCCCCCATCACCGCCGTCTCGCTGGCGAAGGCGACGCCGACCCGCGCGCCGTCCTGGTTGGCCAGGCCGACGATGCTGGTGATGTAGTACTCGGCCTTGACGTTGTCGTTGTCGACCCGACCCAGCCAGTCGAACAGCGGCCCGGCCGGACCGACCAGCATGCCGCTGTAGCAGGCTCCGACCGCCAACTCCTCGGCCGTCGCATCCCGCGCCTCGACGATGCGCAGCAGCCGACCGTCGGCGTCCTGGATCATCCGGCCGTAGAGCGCCGCATCGGCCGGCTCGAAGGCCAGCATGGTCAGCTCGCCCGTCCCGAACAGCGGTTCCAGATCGGCGGCGGTCAGCAGCGGGCAGTCGGCGTTGGTGACCAGCACCTCGCCCTCGAACCCGGCCAGGGCTTCCCTGGCGCAGAGCACCGCATGGGCCGTGCCCATCGGCGGGTCCTGGATGGCGACGGCGGCCTCGCCCAGCCGCGCCTTCACATGCGCCGCCACCGCCGGGCTGTGCGTTCCGCAGACGACCACGATCCGCTCGCAGCCGGCGCCCTGCGCTGCATCGATGGCGCGGTCCAGCATGGTGCGGCCGCCCACCCGGTGCAGAACCTTGGGGGTCGGCGACTTCATTCGCGTTCCCTGGCCGGCGGCCATGATCACGGCGGCGCGCTTGCTCATCGAGTCGTCCTGGAAGCCCGTTGCATTGGCGGAAGCTTTAGCCGAAAGCCCGTTGCGATGGCTAATCCGAATGACCTTTCCGGCTGGACGATCGTCTTCGATCTCGACGGAACGCTGATCGAAACCGCCCCCGACCTTGCCGGCGCCCTGACCACCCTGCTGGTCGAGGAGGGGCTTACCCCGCCCCCTTACGAGAAACTGCGCACGCTGATCGGCCGCGGCGGCCGCTGGATGACCCAGCAGGCGCTGGAGCTTGCCGGCCATCTGCCGACGACCACGGAGCTCGACCGCCTGTTCGAGCGGATGCTGGTCCTCTACCTGGCCCGCATCGCCGACGAGAGCCGACCCTTCCCCGGGGCGGTCGAGGCCATGGACGCCCTGACGGCCCGCGGCGCCATCCTGGCGGTCTGCACCAACAAGCGGACCAGCCTGTCGGTCCCGCTGTTCGACGCCCTCGGCCTTGGCTCGCGATTCGCCGCCATCATCGGCGCCGACCTCGCCCCCGCCCCCAAGCCCGATCCGCGCCACCTGCTGATGACCATCGCCGAGGCCGGCGGCGATCCGGCCCGCTCCATCCTGGTCGGCGACACCGAGAGCGACACCCTGGCGGCCCGGGCGGCGGGCATTCCCTGCATCGTCACCGACTTCGGCTACAGCCAGATCCCGGCCGCGGAGCTTGGCGGCCACGCCGTCATAAGCCACTTCGACGAGCTCGCCGCCCTCGTCACCGACCTTGCCGCTTGCGCCGTTCCAGCCGGCTCGCTATAGACCCCGCCTCCTGAGAGGATGTGTAGCTCAGCGGGAGAGCACCTCGTTCACACCGAGGGGGTCACAGGTTCAATCCCTGTCACATCCACCACTCCTTCCTGTCCCCATCCCCATTTCTACCCAGCGACGCATCGCCGCGTTCCCAGGCCGCGCACGTCCGCGTAACAATGCTCTCCGGATTGGAGAGGGGGACTCACGGTGTTGCAGTGGTACTGCGTCATTCGCCATCCGAGCGGGCCGACGCCCGAGGCTGGCCAGGACGAGCATCGTCACTGGTTCGGCCTGTCGCGGGTGCTGATCGAGCGCGCCGCCACGCCCGGCCCCCGCACGCTGATCGAGGTTCGCGCCTACCGGAGCCGCCGCCGCGCCGAGTCCGACGCCCTCGCCGGCAGCGCTCCCAGCCATGCCCGCGACACCGCCTCCCTGGTCCAGGTCAACGCCTGGTTCCCCTTCCGCGCCTGCCTGCGCAGCCTCAAACCGGGTCTGCGCCGCCCGCTCCGCCCCGCCGCCTAGCCAAGGCCACAGGCGGGGCGCATGAAGTCCCCGCCCATGCGTATCATCGATCTGCCAAGCACCGAGCTGACCTACGCCATCGGCGACATCCATGGCCGCCTGGACCTGCTCGAGCGCGCCTTCGGCCTGATCGAGGCCCATGCCGGGACCCGCGATTTCCAGGTCGTCTGCCTCGGTGACTATGTCGATCGCGGTCCCGACAGCCGGGGCGTCATCGACTTCCTGATCCACCAGCAGCGCCGCATCCGCCTCACCTGCCTGAAGGGCAACCACGAGGACATGATGCTCGATGCCATCGAGGCCGGAGAATGGTCCTTCTGGCTCGACAACGGCGGCGAGGAGACCTGGTCCTCCTACCTCGGCGAGGTTCCGGACCAGCACCTGGCGTGGCTGCGCGCCCTGCCCGTCAGCGCCCGCGACGCCGACCGCTTTTACGTCCACGCCGGGTTCATGCCGGGGCTCGATCTGACCGACCAGGACGAGGAGGCCTGCCTCTGGATCCGCGGTCGCTTCCTCATCGCCGAGGCTGAGGAACTGCCGGGCCATGTTGTCCACGGCCATACGCCGAGACACAACGACAAGCTGGCCATGGAAGAGCCCGAACGCCTGCCCCATCGCACCAATCTGGACACCGGCGCCTGCTGGACCGGCGTTCTGGGCGTCGGCGTGTTCGAGCCGGGCCGGGCCGGGCCGGTCAGCGTCCTGCGGGTCCGGTGACGACGGAATTATCCGCCTGGAGCCAGCCGCCCACGAACCCGGCTCGTTCCAGGCCCCGTCGGATCACCGGCTCCTCGCGCATCAGCCGCCAGATCAGGCCTGAGCGATGGTTCTCGATCATCGCCACGATCGGTCCCTGGTCGATGCCGAGCATGTCGCGGCTGACCCAGCCGGTCATCGGCTTGACCTCGCCATGGTCCGGCGGGGCCCTGTCGACCGACGGATTGAAGGCGTCCTGGAAGCCGTGCGGGCCGTAGATGGCCGGCCCGTGGTCGTCGATCATCCGGCGCAGGGCCGACGTCACCGCCTCGGGCGCGAACGGCAGTGAGGCGGCCACCGCCGTCGGGGCCAGGGTGCCGTCGTCGAAATCCCAGGCCCCGCGCGCCGAATAGGCCCGAAAGCTCTTCAGCGAGAAGCCGCGCAGGCGGGTGAACTGGCCGGGGCCGTCGCAGGCGGTCAGGCCCCAGGCGTCCTGGCCATAGCCGTTCCAGCGGCCCGGATTGTCGCTGGCGTAAGCCTGCTGGGCCAGCACGGCGCGGCGGCTGTTCTCGAAATAATCGAGACCCGCTTCACGCATGAAGCGGTCCCGCACGCCCCGGAAGTCGATCCACAGCTGGCTATACTGGTGGCCGAACATCGGCCCGAAGGCCAGGTGCGGGGCCGGCGCCGTGGTCCAGCTCTTCGGATAGCTGGCGCACCAGGCTTCCCAGGCTGTCTCCGGCACCGGTGAGCCCTCGGCCCCCAGCGCCAGCACGTAGAGCAGCATCGCCTCGTTGTAGCCGCCCCACTCGTAGGGAATGAAGCCGCGCTCCGGCGACCAGCCCAGCGCGAACCGCCCCGACGGCCGCAGGGCGAAGGCCCAGTCGACCCGGGCCATCATTCTCTGGGTCCGCTCACGGATCTCGACCTCGACCGGCTCAAGGCCGTCGAAGTACCGCGCCGCCGTCAGAGCCCCGGCCAGCAGCAGGGCGGTGTCGATGGTCGACAGTTCGCACGTACCGGAGCGAAGACCCGTCTGCATGTTGAGGAAGTGGTAGAACCAGCCCCGAGTGCCCGACACCCCCTCGGCGGCGTCGCCCTGCGGCGCGGTCTCCAGCGTGCGCAAGGCCCGGGCGGTCAGGTCGGCGGCGCTGGCGCGCGGCATCCAGCCTCGCGACGCCCCGGCCACCCAGCAGGTCAGGGCGAAGCCGACGGCGGCGATGGAACAGGCGGAAGGGGTCGGCCAACGGTCGGCGGTCAGCCCCGAGGTCCGGTCGGTGGCCGAAACCAGACCGGCGAAGGTGCGCGCCTGGATCTGGGCGATCAGGTCCTCGTCGGTCACCTCAAACGCCCCATGCGGCCGGTCCGCCGCCATAGGCGTCCACCGCCGCGAACAGGCTGGCGACCATGTCCCGCTCGGCCTCACTCAGCTCCGGGCGCCAGACGTCGAAGATCAGAATGATGCGGTCCTCGCCGCTGTCGTTCCAGGCCTCGTGCTCGATGGTGTCGTCGAACAGCCAGGCCTTGCCCTCCCGCCATTCGCGGGTCTCGTTGCCGACCCGGAAGCCGCAGCCGCCCGGCACGATCAGCGGCAGGTGGCCGATCAGGCGGGTGTTGATGAAGCCGTTATGCGGCGGAATCCGCGCTCCCGGCGCCAGGCGCGAGAACAGGACCGAGGGCGTGCGGCCGGCGATGCCGCACAGCGGCAGTCCCGCCATCGACGCCATGGTCGCCGGGCAACGGTCGGCCACCTCATCGACGCGCTCGCCATCGCGCCACAGATAGAGCGCGCTCCAGTCGGAGTTGTCGCGCATGCCGTGGCCGTCGTCGAACGGCCGGTCCGACTGGCTCTTCAGATAGGGGGTGAAGGCCGCGCCGTCCCTGAGCAGCGCCTCCAGTTCGCCGCGGATTGCCGGCGCGGCCGCCTCCAGGCCGGCCAGCCAGGGAAACGGCTCGCGGCCGTAGAACTGGATCTGCGGCAGGCCGGGGAAATAGTAGTGGCGGGGCTCCTGAAGATAGATCCGCTTGCGCCCCAGCATCAGCTCGACCGACTCCCGGAACCGCTCGCCGCCCGGCCCCTCGGCGACCGGACCGACAGCGCCCAGCAGATGGCGCTCGTAGTCGGCAGCGTAGGCGTCGCTCATCGCCTGGGCCCGGCGCAGCTCGGCGGCCAGTTCCGGCGGCAGGCGCGCGGGCTCAGGCCAGACCTTCAACGCCTGGCGACAGAAGGCGGCGGCCGCGCGGGCGTCTCCGGCCGCGGCGAAATGGTCGGCCTTCATCATCAGCCCGCGCAGGTGTCGCGGATCGATGGCCAACAGCCGGTCCAGCGCCGCCAGCATGGCGGCCGCATCCCCCTGCCCCCGCGCCGCCACGGCCAGGCCCAGGAACACCGGCCCGTCGGCCCGGCCGGTCGCCACGATCTGCTCGAACAGCGCCCGCGCGACCGCGAAGTCGCCGCGCCCGAGCGCCTGGGCGCCGGACTGGGTCAGAAGGCGGGGATCGATGACCGAAGACATGGCCCGATCTGAAGCAGGCGCGCGGGGCCGGTCAACTGGCGATCTGAATTTACGGTTGACAGATGTCTACAGTCGTAATCTTGTGTGTCTACAAACGTAGACAAGGAGATGCTCGATGAAGTCCCCCGCCCTTTCCCTCACGCCGGCGATCATTGTCCTCGCCCTCGCCCCGGTCCAGGCCCATGCGGCGACCCTGAACCCGACACTGGTCTTCCTCGACGCCACGCCGGCCATGAAGGTCGTCATGCTCCTCCTGGTCGCCCTTACTCTCGCCGCCATGGCTGTCTGCGCACGCAAGCTGATGTCGGGCCCCGACCTTAGCGGTGGCTCGAGCTTTCTCTCGGCCCTGCGGCTCGGCGGTCCGCTGCTCGGCCTGCTGGGCGGGGCTTACAATGGGCTAATGATCTTCATGGGCCTGTCGCGAGGGCCGCAACCCTTCTACGTCGTCGCGCCGGGCCTCGCCGAAAGCGCCATGCTGGTGCTGCTCGGCCTGCTGTGCGGGGTTGTCGCGGTCGTCTGCCACTGGGCCGTCGAGGCGCGGATCGACCGTACGGTGCTGAGCCGCTGATGCGCATCACCGAGGCCGAGAGCGAGGTGCTGGCGGCCCTGTGGCGGCGGGGGCCGATGTCCTTCGCCGCCCTCATCGCGGAGGTGAAGCTCGTGCAGCCCTGGGGCGACGCGACCATCAAGACCCTCCTTCACCGCCTGATCCAGAAGCAGGCGGTGCAGTCGGTCCGCCAGGACGGCCGCCAGCTCTACCACCCGCTGCTGGAGCGGCGGGCCTATGTGCTGGACCAGGTCCAAGGGCTGGCCGACCGCCTGTTCGCGGGCGACCGGGCCGCGCTGCTGCGGGCCATCGGCGAGCCGCCGGCGGCCTGACGCGCCGCGCCCGGGGATTTGACAACGCCGCCGCCGCGCCCGACATCCTCCCCATGAGCAGCGACACGCCCCGCCACATCCATTTCATCGGCATCGCCGGCGCCGGCATGAGCGCCGCCGCCCTGATGATGCGAGACGCCGGTCACGTGATCGGCGGCTCGGACGAGGAAGCCTTCCCGCCGATCAGCACCTATCTCGAGACCATGGACATCCCCTTCAAGCGGACCCTGGCGGCCGGGAACATCGGGCCGGAGATCGACCTTGTGGTGCTGGGCGGCAGCGCCAGGCTGGCCGGCGAGGCCAACCCCGAGTTCACCGAGACCCGCCGCCGCGAAATCGAGATGACCGGCTTTCCGCAGTTGATCGCCGAGCAGACGAGGGACCGCGACGTCACCATCGTCGCCGGCAGCTTCGGCAAGTCCAGCTGCACCGCCCTGCTCGCCCACATCCTGCGCGAGGCGGGCAAGGACCCCGGCTACATGATCGGCGCCATTCCGGCCGGTGGCGGCCCGACCGGGGCCTGGGGCTCGGGTCCGATGATCCTGGAGGGCGACGAGTACATCGTCAGCCAGACCGATCGCCGCTCGAAGTTCATGCTCTACGACGTCGACCACCTGTTGCTGACCTCGCTGGTCCACGACCACCTAAACGTCTTCCCGACATACCCCGAATACGAAAAACCGTTCCGCGACCTGCTCGCCCGCCTGTCGCCTGACGCCACCCTGGTTATGCGCGACAGCCCCTCTCTCAGGGCGATCGCCGCCGACAGCGTCGCGACCCCGGTCTGGTACGGCACGGCGACCGGCGAAGGCTGGTACTGCCGGGACGTCACCTTCGGCGAGGTCTCCAGCTTCACCCTGGTCTCCCCGGAGGGCCGCACACTCGCCCTCGAGACCCAGCTGCTCGGGGCCCACAACATCGAGAATGTGGTCGGCGTCGCCGCCTTCCTGCTCACCCGTGGCCTGGTCACCGAAGACGAACTGCAGTCGGCCGTCGCCAGCTTCCAGGGCATCCGCCGCCGCCTCGACCGCCTGACCTCGGTCTCCAGTGTCCCGGTCATCGAAGGCTTCGGCTCGTCCTACGAGAAGGCCCGCTCGGCCATCGAGGCCATGCTGCTGCACTACCCCGGCCGGCCGCTGGTGGTGATCTTCGAGCCCCATACTTTCAGCTGGCGCAACGCCGAGGGCCTAACCTGGTACGACACCGTCTTCGACGACGTCGCCCGCGTCATCGTCATCCCGCCCCCGACCCATGGCGCGGCCAGCCACAGCCAGCTAACCCATGACCAGATCCTGGCCCGCATCAACGCCGCCGGCGTGCCGGCCGTCGGCGCGGCCACCCCCAGCGAATGCGAGGCCGCCCTGGCCGACCTGAGCGGAGACGAGGTGGTGCTGCTCCTCTCCTCCGGCCCGCTACTTGGCCTTCCCGCCAGCCTTCCCGCCCTCTTCGACGGTCGGTGGGGTGGTCGTGACGGTGAGGGTGACGTCTAGGCACGGCGTCTGATCGGGCTGGACGGTCCAGCGGGCGCCATTCAGGTCGATCTCATTCCAACGGCTGGGCCGAACCTGGGCCCGTCCGGCCCGGAAGGCGACCCAGGGATCATCTTTCGCGCAGACGACCGCTGGATTGATTTCTCCCTGCCTGGCCCAAACGCCTTTGGCGTCTTGCTCGAACAAGACGGCGGGCCCACCCGCGCTCAGCAGAACTTCCTCACGGCCGTCGCCGTTCAGATCGAGCAGGAAAGCCTCGCAGGCCGGCAGCTCCTTGCGACACATGCCGCTCGCCAGCCCCTTCCAACGGGCCTTGAAGGCTTCGGGCAACGCCTTGCCGGCCGGATAGACCTTGGCGTCCTCAGCCGTTTGTTCCGCGCCCAACGCTGCGTCATAGCTGCGGCTCGTCCGCGCCTTGGCCTCCCTGGCCAGCCGGCCGATATCGCCGCCCGCCTTGCTCAGCCTGTCCAGCGCCCTGGTCCCCATCTGGCCGGACCCGAACCGCAGGTAGTCGAAATCGAAGTCCGCCGGCTTCACCTTGCCGGCCAGCAGTCGGCTCACCTGGTTGTCGACCGACAGCCGCACGGGATCGGCGAGCGGCGACAGCAGGGCCAGCAGCACCACCAGGCCAACAATGCTGGTCGCCACATTGGTCGGCTCCAGCCGGCGCATCACCGGTCCGGGCAGGACGACGGCGATGGCGTATCCCACGGCGTAGCAGGCGCCGACCACGACCCCGGCCACGGCGATGATCCGCTCGATGGTCAGGCCGTACTGGCCGATCCGCAGCCACAGGGCATAGGCCGCCAGCACAGTCAGCGGCAGCAGAAGCAGCCCGCCCAGCCGCATGGCCGACCGCAGGGCCACGGGCAGCGGCTTCTCGCGCCCGCCGTCCTGATAGGCGGCGTTGATCAGCAGGATCAGGCTGGCTCCCGCCCCGACCAGGATCATCGCGGCGCTGCCGGTCTTCCACAGCGGCTCGAGTCCCGTGAACGGCAGGGCCAGCAGGAAGGCCAGGGTCAGCCCGGCCAGCAGCGGCAGCAGCCAGCCCAGCAGGGTCAGAGCCACCGTCCGCACGCCCTGGATCAGGCCCAGCCGCACATCGGTCAGGTGCACCGCGACGGCGAAGGCCAGGGCGCTGGAGGGAATGGCGAACCAGCGCTCGCCGATGACTTGGGCGAAGGCCTTGACCCCGATCATGCCGAACAGCGCCGCCCCAATCCCCAGCACCGCCCAGAAGATGCCGGTGAAGGCCAGGGCCAGGACCAGCTGCACGCCATGCTTCCAGGAGACGTCGAAATAAGTCGGATAGCCGGCGATCCGGGCGCGATCGCGCGCGGCGGCGACGATCAGGCTGTGGGCGATAAACAGCCCGACCAGCACCGCAACCATGACCAGCGGCGAGGGAATGGTCTCGAAACCGTCGAGGCCGCGATAGCCCTCCATCCAACCCACGGCGGCCACGACCGACAGGGCAACGACCGACCAGACGATCAACGCCCGGCGTTTCAACGACCCCAGCCCGCTGAGAATCACCGGCCCGGCCGCCAGCGCCAGCACCACCAGGGCGATGAACAGCGGCCGGTCGCTCACCGGCCAGACCTTGCGCTCGGCCGCCTCCGACAGGCCGAACAGCGCCAGCCCCTGGATCAGTCCGACGCCCAGACGGGTCAGCAGCAACCCGCGGTCCGCCCCGGCGTTGTGCTCGGTATCCATGCCCATATCCCGCTTCCCCCTGTGGCCGGCGAGCCTCGCCCAGGCCTCAACCGCGAGCAAGCGCGCATTCCGTGCAGTCCCCGGGACGCGAAAGCCTTTGCGGCGGGCGCGGCGCATGTCACTTTCCCACCGCGACAAGGAAAGCCGCTAAACCGTCCATGCCCAACCCCGCCGAATTTTCGCTGCAGCAGGGCGAGCATGGATCGACCGCCGTCCTGACCGGGGACTGGACGGCCGAAACGCTCGATGACGCCGGCCTGCGCCTGGCCGAGAACCTGCTGCATTCGAAATCCGTCAGCCTCGACATGCGCGGCATGGGCCGCTGCGACACGGCCGGCGCCTATGCCATCATCCGCGCCGCCGACGGCCGCGAGAGCGCAGGCGTGCTGCTGGCCCGGCCCGAGACCGAGCGCCTGCTGCATCTGGTCGGCGAGGCCGTGCAGGCCGAACCCACGCCGCCGCGCCAGCATCGCGGCTTCTACGAACTGCTCGTCCGCATCGGCCGCGGCGTCGTCAACGTCTTCCACGACCTCTACGAGACCCTGATCTTCCTCGGCCACCTGATGACCTCCATCGGCCGGGTCATCATCAACCCACGCAAGTTCCGCGGCGCCCCCTTCGTCTCCCTGTGCGAACGGGCAGGCCTCGACGCCATTCCGATCGTCGCCACCACCACCTTCTTCCTCGGCGCCGTTGTCGCCCTGCTCGGCATCAACACCCTGCGCAGCTTCGCCGCCGAGGTGCTGGTGGTCGAGTTGATCGGCATCTCGGTGCTGCGCGAGTTCGGCATCGTCATCACCGCCGTCCTGCTGGCCGGCCGCTCGGCCTCGTCCTTCGCCGCCGAGATCGGCTCGATGAAGATGAACCAGGAGATCGACGCCATGCGGGTGATGGGGGTCGACCCCTTCGACGCCCTGGTCCTGCCGCGCTTCCTGGCCCTGCTGGTGACCCTGCCGCTGCTGACCTTCGTCGCCGACCTGGCCGGCCTGGTCGGCGGGGTGGCGGTGACCACCTCCATCCTCGACCTGTCGCCGACCTTCTTCTGGCAGCGGATCGCCGACAACGTCGGGGCCACCAACTTCTGGGTCGGTATTTCCAAGGCCCCGGTCATGGCCATCGTCATCGCCGGCATCGGCTGTCGCCAGGGCATGGAGGTCGAGGGCGATGTCGAAAGCCTCGGCCGCCGGGTGACCTCGGCCGTGGTCCAGGCCATCTTCGCCATCATCCTGCTCGATGCCCTGTTCGCGCTCCTCTACATGGAGCTGAACATATGACCGACCAGTCCGACATCGCCCACGAACAGTCGCTGGCCGACGACGGCCTCGACGCCGCCGCCCCGCCCATCGAGGTGCGCGGCCTGCGGTCGGTGTTCGGCGACAACGTCGTGCACGACAACCTCGACCTGGTGGTCAAGAAGGGCGAGGTGCTCGGCGTCGTCGGCGGCTCGGGCAGCGGCAAGTCGGTGCTGCTCAACACCATCATCGGCCTTAAAGAGCCGGACGGCGGCACGGTCCGCATCTTCGGCCAGGACATCCAGAACGCCAGCCGCCGCAAATGGTCGGCCATCGAGCGGCGCTGGGGCGTCCTCTTCCAGGCCGGGGCCCTGTTCTCCTCGCTGACGGTGAAGGAAAACGTCGCCGCCCCGCTGCACGAGCACACCGACCTCAGCCGCAGCGAGATCAGCGACCTCGCCGAGTTGAAGATCGCCCTGGTCGGCCTTCCCCCCCGGGCCGGGGCCCTGAAGCCCTCCGAACTGTCCGGCGGCATGCGCAAGCGGGCCGGCCTGGCCCGCGCCCTGGCCTTCGACCCCGAACTGCTGTTCCTCGATGAGCCGACCGCCGGCCTGGACCCGATCGGGGCCGCCGCCTTCGACGAACTGATCCTCGACCTCAGCCGCAGCCTGTCGCTGACGGTGTTCATGATCACCCACGATCTGGACAGTCTCTATACAATCACCGACCGGGTCGCCGTGATCGCCGACAAAAAGGTCGTGGCCGTTGAACCGGTCCATGCACTTGAGCATTCCGAACACCCCTGGATTAGGGAATACTTCCTGGGTCCACGCGGACGCGCCGCCCATTCGGCGATCCGCGCGGGGGGCACGAGGGTCTGATGGAAAGAAACGCCAACTACGCGCTGGTGGGGGCCGCGACGCTGCTGCTGTTCATCGCCGCGGTCGTCTTCGTCTTCTGGCTGGCCCGCCTGGGGTTCAACAAGAACTACGACGAGTACGATGTGCTGTTCGTCGGTCCCGTGCGCGGCCTGACCGAGGGCGGCGAGGTGCATTTCAACGGCATCAAGGTCGGCGACGTCTCCTCCATCAAGCTCGACGCCCGCGACCCCAACCGCGTCATCGCCCGGGTCAAGGTGACCAGCGACGTGCCGATCCGCGAGGACAGCTACGCCACCCTGGAACCGCAGGGCATCACCGGCATCAACTATGTGCAGATCACCGCCGGCGACCCGGCCAAGCGGTTGTTGAAGGACACCGTCTCGCCCGGCGAGATTCCGGTGATCAAGACCCAGCGCAGCGCCCTCTCCGACCTGCTGGCCGGCGGCGGCACCGTGCTGACCCGCACCATCGAAGCGCTGGACCGTATCAACCGCGTGCTCGGCGACGAGAACATCAAGACCTTTGGCGCCGCGCTCGATGATCTGCAGGCGGTGACCGCCGAGGCCCGCGAGCAGAAGGAAATCATCGCCGACGCCCGCCGCGCCCTGGCCACCTTCGAGGAAACCGCCAAGGCCTATACGGCGCTGGCCAAGGACGGCCAGACCTTCATCAACAGCGACGCCAAGACGGCGGTGGCCAACATCGACGAGGCCGCCCGCAAGGTCGACAAGGCCGCCGCCGATGTCTCGGCCGTGCTGACCAAGCTGGACGGACCGGTGAACGACTTCGCCACCGACGGCCTGCCGCAGCTGACCAACGCCATCACCACCCTGCAGGGGGCCGCCGAGTCCCTCGACCGGCTGGTGACCGAAGCCGAGAAGAGCCCGCAGACCCTGGTCGGCAAACCGCCCGCCGAGAAGAAGAAGGTGAAGCCGTGAGGACCACCCTGTTCCGAGCCCCCAACCCGCTTAGGGCATTTGGTGTCGCGGTCATCGCCGTGGCCCTGTCGGGCTGCATCACCCTCTTCCCGGAGGCCGAGCCGGCCAGGCTTTACCGGTTCCAGATCGCCGCCCCGTCGGAGGTGGCCGCCAAGACCTTCACGGTCACCCGCGGCCCGATCGCCTTCGACCGCGCCGCCGCCAGCGATGGCATCGTCGCGGTGACCGGCGACACGGTGCAATACATCGACAGCGCCCGCTGGGTGGCCCCCGCCCAGCAGATCTTCGAGGAAGAACTGGTTCGCGCCTTCCAGGCCGGCCCCGCCCGCCTGGTCGGTCGCGGCGAGGTCGGCAAGAGCGACTGGCTGATGCGTCTGGACGTCCAGCGGTTCGAAGCGGCCTACCGCAACGGGCCCGAAGGCGCGCCGGTGATCGTCGTCGAGATCAAGGTCGCCCTGACCCGCAACGTCCGCGACGGGGATACCTTCGAGACGGTGCTGAAGACCGAGGTCCAGGCCAGCGAGAACCGGGTCAGCGCCATCGTGCCCGCGTTCAACACGGCTCTGACCAAGTCGCTGACCGATCTGAACAGCTGGATCGTGGCCACCGGCGGTCGCCCCTCCTAACCTGTCATCTAACCTGTCATCCTCCGGGCCCGCGAAGCGGGAACCGGGGGACCCAACGTTCCGCGTGAAGACTGTCGAGAGTCTATCCAGAGCCGCCCTGGGTCCCCCGGTCCGCTTCGCGGCCGGAGGATGACAGGAAATGAGGCGGATGGCCTGTTCTCCTGCCCCCCTCACGCCAGGTCGAACAGTCCCGTCAGATAGGGATTGAGCATCCGCCCCTTCGGATCGAGCTCCCGCCGCACCTCCAGGAAATCCTTCCAGCGCGGATACAGCGCCGCCAGCCTCTGGCCCTTCAGGCTGTGCAGCTTGCCCCAGTGCGGCCGCCCGCCTGCCCGCTGGAAGATCGGCTCGATCAGGTCGAAGAAGAAGGCGTAGTCATCCTTGTACCAGGCATGCACGGCCACAGAGCCGCGCGGGCCCTGGCCGAACGGCGACAGCCACGCGTCGTCGGCCGCGATCCGACGCACCTCGATGGGGAAGAAGACATCCTTACGCTCCTTCTCGATAACCGCCTGAACCTCCTTAAGCGCCGCCAGCTGGGTCTCCGGCGGCAGGTGGTATTCCATCTCGTTGAAGCGCACCGGTCGCTCGGTGGAGAGCAGCTTCCAGCCCTCGTCGACCGCCGTCTCCGGCTCCGTCCCGCCCAGCAGCAGGCCGGCCACGCTCTTTCGCACCCCGTTCGACCAGCCGAAGGTGTTGCGCAGCATCTTCAGCGCCTCGAGAAAGGCGTCGTCCTGGCTGGGCGGCGGGGCGACGGCGGCCTCATCGGTCTCGTCATGGGTAATGTTGGCGGCCAGGCCCGTGAACGGGATGGCGTAGAATTCGAAGTTGCGGTGCGTCTTCCAGCGCTCCTCCGCCTTGCCGAGCGTCTCCTCGAACGGCTCGATCCACACCCGCCGCCGCAACCGCCTGTTGGCCGTCGTGCGCAGCTTGACCTGGGTGATGATCCCCAGCGCCCCCAGCGACACTCGGGCGGCATTGAAAACCTCCGGACGCTTGGCCGCGTCGCACTCGACCGTCTCGCCGTCGGCGGTGACCAGGGTCATGGCCGTCACGTCGCCGTGGATGGCCGGCAGGCTGATCCCCGTGCCGTGCGTCGCCGTCGAGATGGCCCCGGCCACCGACTGCTTGTTGATGTCCGGCAGGTTGGCCATCGCCCGGCCCCTGGCGGCCAGCGCCGGCCCCAGGGCGCCCAGCCGCGTCCCCGCCTTGACGACGGCGGTGTCGCCCTCCCAGCCGACCACCCCGGCGATGGCGTCCAGCGACACCAGCGTACCGTTGGTCGCCGCCAGGGCCGTGAAGCTGTGCCCGGCCCCGACCGCCCGGATCGGTCCCTCGGCGGCCTTCAGCCCCGCCGCCAGCTCGGCCTCGTCCTTGGGCGCCAGCCGCTGGGCCGGATAGCTGTTCTGGATGCCCGACCAGTTGCGCCACAGCATCCGCCCCTGCGGATTGACGGCATCCGGCGATGGCGGTTCGGGCTTTTCCCGGTTGGCGATGACCGCCGCCCCGCCGGTCGCCAGGACCGCGCCGCCGACCCCGGCCGCTCCGATAACGATCGCCTTGCGCCGCGTGACCATCACTTGGCTCCCGACATGAAGTGGATCAGCGCCTCATAGTCCGCCGCCGTGCAGCCCGCGCACTGCCCCCCGGCCGGCATCGCCTTGAAGCCCTGTACCGTATGGCCGACCAGCGTCGGCATCCCCTGCTTCACCCGCGGCGCCCAGGCCGCGACATCCCCGGCCAGCGGCGCGCCCGATCCCGTGATCGTGTGGCAGGTCTTGCAGGAGGTCTCGTAAAGCCCGGCCAGACGCGTGTCGGCCGGAACCAGCGCCGCCGACTCCTCCGGGGTGATCGGCTTGGCCTGTGGCGCGCAGGCCATCAGCGACAGACCCGCCGCCGCAACGAGAAGAAATCTGATCATGCCATCCCCAATAGGCGCGTGAGTCCGCCCTTGGATGAAGGTGACACCAGCGTCACCTATTTTGGCAAGCCTTCCGGCGACATCCGCCGCAGCTTTGCCCCCCTCCAACGCCCGTCATCCCGGAAGACCGCGAAGCGGGCTATCCGGGACCCAGGGGGTGCGTGATCTCGCTGTCCAACGCAGCTTTCCGTCCGGTGCGCTGCAACCCCTGGGTCCCGGACAAGCGCTGCGCGCTTTCCGGGATGACGGGCGTTTGGGAAGGCGATACCAGGCCGCCAGTCGCAGGACGCGCCACCGACCCGGAAGAAAATTTTAATTCAATCAATGGTTTAATGAATATGTCTAGACATATTCATCGACTTTCCGGGCCCTGGACCGACCATCGACGAGGCGCCGCTCCGGCGCGTAGGTCGCGGCGACCGCGTCTCGCCCCACAACCCCCGCGCATCGACCTACGCCTGCCCCACACTCCGGCCTACGTCCACGCCCCCCCCTGCCCACGCCAAAGCCCACGCAGGCAAGGGTTTCAGGCCGCTCGCGGGGTTCTCCACGCGGCGCCCGCTTTTTTCCGTAGGTCGGGCCCTCGGGTATAATGGACAGCCGCTTCGATAACCGCCGCAACCGGGGCTTCGAATGACCCTAGCCGATCCCATGCAGCCGCCGGGCCGCCGTCAAGGTGTTCTGCAGCAGGCAGGCGATGGTCATCGGCCCCACCCCGCCTGGCACCGGCGTGATCCAGCCGGCCACCTTGACCGCCTCGTCGAAGGCCACATCGCCGACCAGCCGGGTCTTGCCCTGCGCCGCCCTTTCCGGATCGCGCGACGGCAGCCGGGTGATGCCGACATCGATCACCGCCGCGCCCGGCTTGATCCAGTCGCCCTTCACCATTTCAGCCCGCCCGACGGCGGCCACCAGAATGTCGGCGGTGCGGCAGATGGCCGGCAGATCGACGCTGCGGCTGTGGGCGATGGTCACTGTGCAGTCGGCGGCCAGCAGCAGTTGCGCCATCGGCTTGCCCATCAGGTTGGAGCGCCCGATGACCACCGCATGCTTGCCCGTCAGATCGCCCAGCGCGTCCCTGAGCAACATCATGCAGCCGACCGGCGTGCAGGAGGTCAGGGCCGGCAGGCCGCTGGCCAGGCGCCCCGCGTTGGTCACGGTCAGCCCGTCGACGTCCTTGTCCGGCGAGATGCGGGCGACGATGCGGTCCTGGCTCAAGTGCGGCGGCACGGGGAACTGCACGAGGATGCCGTGGATGGCCGGATCGCTGTTCAACTGGTCGAGCAATCCGAACAGCTCGGCCTCGGTGACATCGGCCGCCAGCCGATGCGTTTCCGAATACATGCCGGCGGCGGTCGTCTGCTCGCCCTTGTTGCGGACATAGACCTCGCTGGCCGGGTCCTCGCCGACCAGCACCACGGCCAGGCCCGGCGTCAGACCGTGCGAGGCCTTCAGCGCCGCCACCTCCTCGGCCACCTGCTCCCGCACACGGGCGCTGAAGGCCTTGCCGTCGATGATGATCGCGTCGCTCATGGGGCTCTCCGGGTTGGCGAGCCCCTACTCCGTGCCGGCGCGACTCGCAACGCGTCAGCGCAGGGTGGTCAGGGCGATCGCCTGCTCGACGGCCCGCATGGCGGTGTAGGCGTCCGATCCGGCGACGAAGAGCGAGAAGCGAATACTCGGCTCTTCCAAGGCGCAGATGGCTCCGCCGGACAGGCTCGGCACGTCGTCATAGACCCAGCACAGGAAGGTCCCTGCCTTGCCGGCCGTCTTCAGGGTCTTGCGCTGGATGCCCATCGACGGATCGCCGATCATCGACGCCCGGTTCATCTTGGTCATCACCGTCTCGACGAATTTTTGGGGCGTGGTGTCGTTCGGCGTCATGGTGCTGTAGGCCAGCGTCACCTTGGCCGGCTTCTTCTCGATGGTCAGGGTGCAGTCGAAGACATGGCTGCGCGATCCATTGGCCGCGGTCTGGACCGGCTGGGCCGTGCAACCGGCGAAGCTGTCGGGCGCAATGATCGACCGGCCGCTCCCGAGGTCGACGGTCTCGGCGCTGGCGACGGCGGGCAGGGCCAGGAGAAGTGCGGCGATGGCGGCGGTCTTGATCATGCGAGGCTCCATTCCTCCGCTGACCATAGGCGCCGCCCACAATGCCGCATCCCCCAAAGCGGGGTGAGGCGGCGGGCCTCGCGTTCCGCTGGACAGACGGCCCGCAAGCCCGCATCCTGCAACTTCAAACGACTGTTCGGACGCCGCCCATGTTCATGACCTTCTTCTCGGAGCTGCGCCAGGCCAAGGTGCCGGTGACGCTCAAGGAGTACCTGGTGCTCATGGAGGCGCTCGACAAATCGGTCATCGACCGCTCGGTCGAGGATTTCTACTTCCTGTCCCGCGCCACCCTGGTGAAGGACGAGAAGAACCTCGACAAATTCGACCGCGTCTTCAGCCACGTCTTCAAGGGCCTGGAGATGGTCGGCGACGGCCTGACCTCCGAGATCCCGGCCGAGTGGCTGAAAGCCCTGACCGAGAAATTCCTCACCGACGAGGAGAAGGCCGCCATCGAGGCCATGGGCGGCTTCGAGGAGCTGATGAAGACGCTGCAGGAGCGTCTCGAGGAACAGAAGAAGCGCCACGAGGGCGGCAACAAGATGATCGGCACCGGCGGCACCAGCCCCTTCGGCGCCAACGGCTACAATCCCGAAGGCGTCCGCATCGGCCAGGACAAGGGCCGCCACGGCCGCGCCGTGAAGGTCTGGGACAAGCGGGAGTACAAGAACTTAGACGACAGCGTCGAACTGGGCACCCGCAACATCAAGGTCGCCCTTCGCCGCCTGCGCAAGTTCGCCCGCGAGGGCGCGCCGGACGAGCTGGACCTGGACGGCACCATCAAGGGCACCAGCCGCAAGGGCTACCTCGACATCGTCATGCGGCCCGAGCGCCGCAACAAGATCAAGGTGCTGATCTTCTTCGACATCGGCGGCTCGATGGACAGCCACATCAAGCTCTGCGAGGAGCTTTTCAGCGCCGCCCGCACCGAGTTCAAGAACCTCGAGTTCTACTACTTCCACAACTGCCTCTACGAGAGCGTCTGGAAGGACAACCGCCGCCGGGCTCAGGAGAAGACCAACACCTGGGACGTGCTCCACAAGTTCCCAAGCGACTACAAGGTCATCTTCGTCGGCGACGCCACCATGAGCCCCTACGAGATCACCTATCCAGGCGGCAGCGTCGAGCACTGGAACGAGGAACCGGGCGCCATCTGGATGGACCGGGTCACCCAGATCTACCACAGCTGCATCTGGCTGAACCCGACGCCGGAACGCCACTGGGACTACACCCAGTCGATCGGGGTGATGAAACAGCTGGTGAATGACCGCATGTTCCCGCTGACCATCGAAGGGCTGGACAAGGCGATGAAGGAGCTGGTGCGGGGGCATTGACCTTCGGCTTGCACCGCCTGACAAATCCCGCGATGGTCCCCGCCAACCAGTTGTAACCGGGGGTTTTTCGCCGTGGACGCCAGCACCATCACCATCATTTCCATCGTCGCCGGCCTGGCCGTCGGCGCCATCGGCGGCCTCGTTCTGGCCCGGGCCCTCAGCATGAAGGGCGGCCTGCTGATCGCCGGCGTCATCGTCGTCGGCGCCGCCGGCGGGGCGCTCGGCTGGTTCTTCGCCGACCACGACCTGGTGCCGAACCAGAAGTACGCCAACGCCCGCAAGGACGCCGAGCGGCTGCCCGAGGTGGCGACCCTCAAGCAGTACTACCCGGCCGACTACGCCAAGATGCAGAACGACATGGAGATGATGAAGGGCAAGCGGCTGGGATCCACCGGCATCGCCCAGCTGGTTCATGCCAACGCCCGCGCCGTGCTGAGCCGCGAGATGAAGAAGGCCAGCGACGAGAACCTCATCGCCCTGATGAAGATCCGCCGCGACAAGGCCGAAGCCCTCGGCAAGGTCTCACCGGCCTATTGCTACAACTTCACCCGCGGCGCCCGCCTCGACTTCGATCCGGACACCGTGGTCAGCGCCGACCTCGTCCAGCGCGAACGCGCCGCCACCGCCGCCATCCTCGAACAGGTGGCCACCAACCCGGTGAAGGACGCCGCCGGCGCCAACCTCAATCCCGAGGACGGCGGCAAGCTGGTCGACCTCTGGTACGACGTGCAGATGAAGAACAAGATCGGCGACCAGGCCCTGGCCGGCTTCACCCCCGACGACGCCAAGACCGTCCGCCAGCTGACCGGCCGCAACATCTCGGTCAGCGACCCCAAACGCCAGGCCCTGCTCTGCCGCTACAACATCGCCCTGCTCGACGAGACCCTGAAACTGCCCCCGGCCAAGGCCGCCACCGTCGCCCGCCTGAACGTCGGCAAGGGGCTTTAGGGCCGACCAACCTCCGTCATCCCGGCCGTAGCGCAGCGAAGAGCCGGGACCCAGGGGGTGCGTGAACTCGCTGCTTCAACCGCCCGTGCGCCGGCCCCTGGGTCCCGGATCGGCTCTGCGAGCCGTCCGGGATGACGAATGAGTGGGAATTTGAAGCCAACAGCAGGCCACACGCGTTGACGGCTCATGGCCACCCGAGACCTCAAAACCTACGACAGCAAGCGCGACTTCGGCGTCACCGCCGAGCCGAGCAGCCAGGCGGCCGTCAAGCCATCCAAGGCCCTGCGGTTCGTCATCCAGAAGCACGCCGCCACCCGGCTGCACTATGACCTGCGGCTGGAGTGGGAGGGCGTCTTCCTGTCCTGGGCCGTGACTCGCGGCCCCTCGCTGGACCCGGCCGACAAGCGCCTGGCCGTCGAGGTCGAGGACCACCCGCTGGCCTATGGCGATTTCGAGGGGACCATCCCCAAGGGTCAGTATGGCGGGGGCTCAGTCATGGTGTGGGACCGGGGGTATTGGGCGCCCGAACCCGGCTTCGATGTCGCCAAGGGGCTGAAGAAGGGAGAACTCAAGGTCGTCTTCGCCGGCGAGCGGGTGAAGGGCGGCTATGTGCTGGTCAGGCTGCGCGGCGACAAGTTCGGCGGCAAGCGCACCAACTGGCTTCTGATCAAGCACCGCGATGACTATGTGAAGGAGGGCGATGGCGAGGGTATCCTCGAGCGCAACGCCACCTCCATCGCCTCGGGGCGCAGCATGGAAGACATCGCCGCCGGCAAGGGCAAACGGCCCACCGCCTTCATGACGAAGACGGCGCCGAAGGCCGACGCGGTCTGGCGCTCGAGCGACCCCGAAGCCAGCGGCGAGGCCGCCGCGAAACAGACCGCCGCGCCGAAGGCCGCCCCTCGACAGACGTCGCGAGCACGGAAACCCAAGGCCCTGAAATCCTTGCCCGACTTCATCGAACCGCAGCTCTGCAAGCTGGTCGACCGGCCGCCGGTCGGCGCCCGCTTCGGCCATGAGATCAAGTTCGACGGCTATCGCATGCAGCTGCGCGTCGAGGGCGGCAAGGCGACCCTGCGCACCCGCAAGGGCCTCGACTGGACCCACAAGTTCGCCGCCATCGCCAGGGACGCCGCCGCCTTGCCCGACAGCATCATCGACGGCGAGATCTGCGCCCTCGACGACAACGGCTCCCCCAGCTTCGCCGGCCTGCAGGCCGCGCTGTCGGACGGCATGACCGACGATCTGATCTTCTTCGCCTTCGATCTCATGGCCGAGGGGACGGAGGACCTGCGCCCCCTCCCCCTCTCCGACCGCAAGGCCCGCCTCGAGACCCTGATCGGCGAAGGCACGCCGCGCCTGCGCTATGTCGAGCACTTCACCCAGGCCGGCGACGCCGTGCTCAGCTCCGCCTGCCGCATGGATCTGGAAGGCATCATCTCCAAGGACCTTGGGGCGCCTTACGAGTCCGGCCGTTCGACGACCTGGACCAAATCCAAATGCCGGGCCGGCCATGAGGTGGTCATCGGCGGCTGGACCCAGACGGGCAGCGCCTTCCGCTCCCTGATCGCCGGGGTCTTCAAGGACGGCAAGCTGGTCCACGTCGGCCGCATCGGCACCGGCTTCGGCAAGGACAAGGTCGCCACCCTGCTGCCGAAGCTCAAAGCCATCGAGATCGATAAGTCGCCCTTCAGCGACAAGGAGCCCAAGGGCCGAAGCGGCACCAAGGCCGGCGACTCCCACTGGGTGAAGCCCCAGCTCGTCGCCGAGATCGAGTACGCGGGCCTGACCGGCGACGGCAACATCCGCCAGGCTGCCTTCAAGGGTTTGCGCGAGGACAAGCCGGCCAAGGAGGTCGAGGCCGAGGTCGCGCCGGCCTCGACGGAGTTGGCCGAGCCCAACCCGGCGGTCGTCAAGTCGAAGACCGTCACCGTCCGCGCCGCCAATTCGGCCGAGGTGCTAGGCGTGCGTCTCTCCAGCGTCGACAAGCCGCTCTGGCCGGACGGCGGCGACGGATCGCCCGTCACCAAGCTCGAGCTGGCGCAATACTACGAGGCCGTCGGCGCCTGGCTGCTGCCGCACATCAAGGGCCGGCCCTGCTCGATCATCCGCACGCCCGAGGGCGTCGACGGCGAGAAGTTCTTCCAGCGCCACCTGATGAAGGGCGCCTCGAACCTGCTGACCGAGACCTTTGTCAGCGGTGACCGCAAGGGCTACCTGCAGATCGACCGTGTCGAGGCCCTGATCGCCGTGGCCCAGACCAGCGCCACCGAACTCCACCCCTGGAACTGTCAGCCCTTCGCCCCCGATGTCCCTGGCCGCCTGGTCTTCGACCTCGACCCGGCGCCGGGCGTCACCTTCGACGACGCCATCGAGGCGGCCCGCGAGGTCCGCGACCGCCTGGAGGACCTCGGCCTCGTCAGCTTCTGCAAGACCACCGGCGGCAAGGGCCTCCACGTCGTCACGCCGCTGACCAAGTCAAAGATCGACTGGCCGACCGCCAAGGCCTTCGCCCGCGAGGTCTGCGCCCGCATGGCCGCCGATGCGCCGGACCGCTACCTGATCACCATGAGCAAGGCCCAGCGCGAGGGCCGGATCTTCCTCGACTACCTGCGCAACGACCGGATGAGCACGGCCGTCGCGCCGCTGTCGCCCCGGGCCCGCCCCGGCGCGACAGTGTCGATGCCGCTGACCTGGACGCAGGTGAAGAAGGGGCTGGACCCGGCGAAATACACCATCCGCACCGCCCCGAAGATCGTGAAGGGCATGAGCGCCTGGGAAGACTACGGCGACAGCGAGCGCCCCATCGCGGCGGCGATCAAGCGGCTGGAGCGCGGGGCGAAGGCGGCGGCCTAAGCCCGCTTCTTCGCCGGCGTCTTGGCGGCGGCCTTCTTGGCGGGCGCCTTCGCGGCTCCGCCCTTCGCCTCCAGGCTCTTCTTCAGCGCCGCCATCAGGTCCACCACATTGGTGTCCTCCGGCTCCTCGGCCTTCACCGTCCGCCCCTTGCCCTTCTTCTTCTCGGCGATCAGGTCGCGCAGGGCATCCTCGTAGCGATCGTTGAACTTGGAGGGATCGAACGGCCCCTCCTTCTGCTCGATGATCTTCTCGGCGATGGCGACCATCTCCTTGTCGCCCTTGTGGGCCGGGATGTCGTCGAAGTAGTCGCCGACGTCGCGCACCTCCTTGTTCGAGCGCAGCGACCAGGCGATCAGCCCCTTGCCGCGCGGTTCGATACCCAGCAGCCGCTCACGCTGGTGCATGACCAGCCGGGCCAGGGCCACCTTCTTGGTCTTGCCCATGGCGTCGCGGATGACGCTGAACGCGTCCAGCGCCAGCTTGCCGTCCGGCACCAGGTAATAGGGATTGTCCCAGTACAGCCGGTCGATATCGGCCGCGTCGACGAAGCGCTCGATATCAATGGTCCGGGTGCTTTCCAGCCGCACCGCGTCGATCTCGTCCTGGGTGACGACGATGTAGCTGTCCTTCTCGAATTCGTAGCCCTTGACCAGATCCTTGCGCTCCACCGGTCCTTTCTCGGGGTCGGTCGGGATCATCCGGATGCGGTTGTGGGTGTCCTTGTGCAGCAGGTTGAAGTGCACCTCGCCGCTGGCTTGCGTGGCGGTGTAGAGGGCCACCGGACAGGTGACGAGCGACAGGCGCAGGTGGCCTTGCCAGGTGGGGCGGGCTGCCATGGTGGATCTCCGAATGCCGGAGTCCAACGCCCGCCCCGCACTGGGGTTGCCTGCGGCCTAGTAGCTGGCCCGCAGCGTCAGGCTGACCGTGCGGTCCTCGCCCGGCGTGCCGACGATCAGGCCGCTGTTGCCGGACACGATGGTGATGTTCTGGATGTACTCCTCGTCGAAGGCGTTGCGCACCAGGACGAAGGCCTCCCAACCGCTGTCCGACTTGAAGCCGGCCCGCAGGTTGACCAGCTGGTAGGCCGGCAGCCGGGCGTATTTCGACACCGCCGCGTCGGCGTAATAGTCCGACCGGAAGTTGGCGTCGGCGCCCAGGTAGCCCTCGCCGGAGACCTTGCCGAGCGTCAGCGCCTGGCGATACTCGCCACCGAACGCGCCGGCCCACTTCGACACGCCTGGCAGCTCCTTGCCGGACAGGTCGCAGGCCGCCGTCGCGGTGCCGATCCGCTCCAGCGGGCAGGGTCCGTTCTCGAAGCTGTCGTACTTGGCGTCGGTGTAGGCGAGGTTGGCGTAGAAGGTGAAGCCACCGATCGAGCGGGTGGTGGCGTCGACCTCGAACCCGTTCAAGGTCACCTTCTCGGCGTTGGCCAGGTAGCCGCGCAGCGCGCCGGGGCCGGTATCGACGACGTTGGCCTGGAAGTTCTCGACGTCGGTGGCGAACACCGCGGCGTTGAGCACGACCAGGTCATCGAACAGCTGGGTCTTCAGGCCGACTTCATAGGTTGTCACCTCCTCCGGCTTGACCACGGCGCTGACCAGCGACGGCGTGCCGGCCGCCGTGTTCGGGATACCGGCCATGTTGATGCCGCCCGACTTGAAGCCCTGCGACCAGGTTCCATAGAGGTGGACGTCCTCGGTGATGTCGTAGGACACCGCGATCTGGCCGGACCACGACCCGTCGCTGGTGCTGGCGGCATAGGCCTGAGGCCGGGCGATGCCCAGGCGACGGTTGATCAGGGTCGTGTCGGCCGTCACCAGCCCGCCGGAGACGGTGGCGACATAGTCGCCGTCCTTCTCTTCCTTGGTGTAGCGGATGCCGGGCGTGATGCGCAGCCTGTCTGTGATGTTCCAGGTCAGCTGGCCGAACGCCGCGTAGGAAGTGGTGTCGATGCTGCTGTCGTTGAGCACCGTATAGCCGTCCAGCAGGGCCGGCGGCGTCGCCGTGCCCGGCAGCAGCCAGTAGGTGGCGTCGGCACCATATTCCGTCACGCCGGCCGTGGTGATGGTCTGGTCGTAGTAGTAGAGGCCCGCCGTCCAGTCGATCGTGTTCGATGCATTGGAACCCAGCCGGATCTCCAGGCTGTCCTGCTTCTGGTGGCTGGGGTTGGCCGACTGACGGGTGACGTCGAGGGCGGTGTAGTCGCGGTCGTTGCGCGGCTCCCAGTCCCACTCACGGTGGGCGCCGATCACCGTCAGGGTGGCGAAGTCGAAGTCATAGTCGGCGGTCAGGGCATAGCCGCTGAGCCATTGGTCGGCCTGGATCAGGCTATCGACGTCGGCCTTGCGGTCATGGATGTTGCTGCTCGGCGGGGCATAGCCCTTGCCGGCGGCCAGGGCCGGGTACTGCTGATTGGCGGGCTTGAGGGTCGGGCCGTACTTCCAGAACAGCTGGGTGCAGCATTCAGGCTGCTGGCTGGTGTAGTCGGCGGCGAAGCGCAGCAGCAGCTTGTCGGTGGCCTGCCAGTAGATCTGGCCGCGCACGGTCTCGCTCTCGCGGGCGTTCTGGTCCGTCTTCTGGACCACGTTGTAGATGTCGCCGTCGCGATAGGTGGCGACCGCCGACAGCCGCACCGCCAGCACGTCCTTGACGATCGGCGCGGTGACCGAGCCCTTGAACTGGCGATAACTGTAGCTGCCGTAGCTGCCCTCGACCTGGGCCTCGAATTCCCGGGTGTTGGCGTCCCGGGTGACGATGTTCAGGGCCCCGGCCGTGGTGTTCTTGCCGAACAGGGTGCCCTGCGGCCCGCGCAGCACCTCTACCCGCTCGACGTCGATGAAGTCCGACAGGGCCGACCCAGGCCGCGAGTTGTAGACGCCATCGACATAAATGCCGACGCCCTGCTCCAGCCCGTCGTTGGCCAGGCCGTAGGAGGCGCCGAGGCCGCGGATGGTCAGGGCCGTGTTGCGGCCGTTCGGCGACAGCACCTGCAGGGTGGGCACCAGCTGGGTCAGCTGGCTGATATTGTTCACCCCGGCTTCCTCGAGCTTGACGCCGCTGGTCACCTGCAGCGCGATCGGCACGTCCTGGGCGCTTTCCTCGCGACGGCGGGCGGTGACGATCAGGGTGTCGACGGCGCCGTCGGCCGAGTCGGCCTCGATGGCGATGGCCGGCCCATCCTCGGCCGCGAAGACGGCGGGCGCCGCCATCAGCCAGGCGGCCCCGGTCAGCAGCAGAAGTCTGTGATTGGCCATGACAAGGCTCCCCGACCGCCCGCTCAGCCCCCATGGCGTCGCGTCCAGCCTGCGTCGCCTTTATTCCCACCATGGCGATAGGTTTAAACAGTTTTTCTGAAGACGCTTTTATCGGCGCCAACCAGGCCCGTTTCGAACACCTGTTTTATCGCCCTTGCCTAATTCCGCCGCGCCCGTAATGCTCCGTTTCCGGAAGGGAAGGGTTGGGTCACAGTGAGTCAGATTGAAAACGGCGCTCCCGAGGCCCCTGGCGAGGCCGAGGCGGCCACCAAACAGCTGGTCTTCAACGCCGCCGAGCGGTTGTTCGCCCTCAACGGCTTCCAGAACGTCTCGGTGCGCGACATCACCGCCGAGGCCGGCGTCAACCTGGCCTCCGTCAACTACCACTTCGGCTCCAAGGACAGCCTGCTGTTCGAGATCTTTCGCCGCCGCACCACCGAGCTGAACCGCGAACGGGCCCGCATGCTGCATGAGGTGACCGACGCCCACGGCGGCGCCCCGCCGGTGCGCGAGATCCTCACCGCCCTGATCGCCCCGCCCCTGCGTTGGCTTGATCCGGCCAACGACCGCCGCATCTCCCTGCAGTTCCTGATCCGCGCCCGCTCGGAAGGCGCCGCCGAGATCAGGGAGGTGCTGTCGACCGACGTCAGCCACCTGCGCCGCTTCAGCGACGCTCTGCTGGCGGCCCGGCCCGACCTGCCTCCGGAGGAGGTCTACTGGCGCCTGCATTTCGTGCTCGGCATGATCCACCAGAACCGCTTCATGGAACTGGACCGCCTGCACGTGCTGTCGGAAGGCCTCACCCGGGAAGACGACATCGCCGCCCTGCAACGGCGCATGGTCGATTTCGCCAGCGCCGGGTTCGAGGGTTAGGAATAATTGGGGACACGCACTATTTCGCGGCCCCGCCAGAGACAGCAGCCCGCCTGTGAAGCGAAATAGTGCGTGTCCCCAATTATTCCGTGTCCCCAATTATTCCGTCGTCGCCGGCTCGAACGCGCCGTCGCGCAGCTCGGGCGGGATCGACAGATAGACGGTCGGCGGCTTGATGCCGAGCCGGGCCCGCGCCGCTTCCAGATCCTCGGCGAACAGCGCCGGATAATCGACCTCGGGCAGCCAGGCCGCCGCCTTGCCGTTCCTGAACGCCTGCCGGATCGCCGCCCGGTAGGGCTGGCCGTTCTTCGCCTTGCCGAACTTCCCGCCGGCGGCGAGGGCGATGACGCCGAAGCCCAGGCTGCGCGTCTGCTCATACGAGAAGGCCACGAGGCAGGCCTCGCCCAGCGCGTCGGTGCGGTAGCCGCTCAGCACATGCCAGATGTCGTGCACGTCGCGCATGCGCCGGGCGTACCAGGTCAGCGGATGCGCCGCCTCGACCTGGGAATCACGGGTCTGCTCGCTGATTTCCTTCAGTCCGTCGGCGGTAAAGCCGCGCTCGTCCATATGGGCCAGGTAGGCCGCCCCGACCGTGCCGGGCGCGAAGCTTTCCAGCCACTGGCGGTCCATCAGCCGGTCGTTCAGCTCGTCGCGCTCATAGGCGATCCGCCCGCCACGCGGCGTCTTCATCAGCCGGGCGTAACCCTTGGCGATGGCATTGCCCGACAGCGCCCGCATCAGGTCGAACACCGCGGCGGTGTCCTCCTTGTCCTTCATCAGCCGGTTGACCGCCCTGAAGGCGCGGATCGGCTGCAGCCGCATGGTCTCGCCCTTGCGGAACTCGACTTCGGGGCGGCCAGCGGCGACGATGGGGGTCATGGCGTTCATGGTCGGAAACTCTGGGGAGAGGGTTTCGGCAGTCTAAGCGCCATTCAGTATGTTAACAGTGATTAGATCGCAAGGGGGTCAGATTGCCACGCCTGCAAAAACGCTCGGTGTCGCTGACGGGCCACGCTACCTCGCTGGCGCTGGAGCCCGAGTTCTGGGCGGTTCTCGACGCGGCGGCGGCGGCGGAGGCCCTCAGCACCGCCGCCCTCATCGTGCGCATCGACGCCGGCCGCGGCGAACGCCCGCTGGCCTCGGCCTGCCGGGTGTTCGCGCTTCAGGAAGCCCACCGTCGATGACGACGGTGGGTCGCCGCGCGCCTACGGCCCGGGAATGAGCTGAACGTTGTACAGGCTGTGGTTCATCTCGCCGGTGCTGACCTGCATCGCGGTGCCCTTCACCATGTCGTTGCCCTGCAGCATGCAGTTGCTGTTGCCGTTCATGTCGTTGGTGAAGCTGATCGACACCGGATAGGAACCGAGGCCGGTGAGTTGCACCATGGCCGTCGCCGTGCCGTTGACGTCGTTCGTCGACACCCCCCATTTGGCGCCCTGGTACTGCCCCAGCGAGGCGCCCTGGGTCGGCTCTTCGCCCTGGACCCAAGTATTGCCGCTGCCGAGCGTGGGGCCCTGGATGGTCAGGTTGCCCCGCGTGTCGTTGACGACGTTCACTTCGATGCTGCGATAGCCGAGGTCGGCCATGGGTGGTCTCCGTCCGGTGGGCGTTGCTGCTGTCGTAGAGGCCGGGCCGCCCCACCCCGGCCGCGACACGGCAAGGATGTATCATGTCATGCTCGTCCGTAAATAGCGTTCGCCGAACGCCATTCGCGGAAACCAGCCCCCTGCCCGCCCCTACATCTCGCCGCGTCTGTGCTACATACGTTCCCCTCATGCCAGAATCTCCCAACGACCCCCTCGCTCCCAGGATCTCCGACCTCGCCCGCGCCGATCGCGCGCCCGGCCAGCCCGACTACCTGCACGGCCTCAACCCCGAGCAGCGCCAGGCCGTGGAAGCCACCGAAGGCCCCGTCCTCGTCCTGGCCGGCGCCGGCACCGGCAAGACGCGCGTGCTGACCACCCGCCTGGCCCACATCCTGGCCACCGGCCGCGCCCGCCCGTGGGAGCTGCTCGCCGTCACCTTCACCAACAAGGCCGCTCGCGAGATGCGCGAGCGGATCGCCGCCATCATCGGCCCCAGCGCCGAGGGCCTGCGCTGGCTGGGCACCTTCCACAGCGTAGCCGCCCAGATCCTGCGCCGCCATGCCGATCTGGTGGGCCTGAAATCCAGCTACACCATCCTCGACACCGACGATCAGGAACGGCTGATCAAACAGGTCATCGAAGCCGCCGACATCGACGCCAAGCGCTGGACGCCGAAAACCCTCGCCGGCCTGATCGACCACTGGAAGAACCGCGGCTGGACGCCCGAAAACCTGCCCTCCCCGGAAAACAGCGCTTTCGCCAACAACCGCGGCCAGGAGCTCTACGCCGCCTACCAGGCCCGCCTGCGCACGCTTAACGCCTGCGACTTCGGCGACCTGCTGCTGCACAACATCACCATATTCCAGAAGCACCCGGACATCCTGGCCGAGTACCACGACCGCTTCCGTTACATCCTCGTCGACGAGTACCAGGACACCAACGTCGCCCAGTACCTGTGGCTGCGGCTGCTCGGCCAGGCCCGCCAGAACGTCTGCTGCGTCGGCGACGACGACCAGTCGATCTACGGCTGGCGCGGGGCCGAGGTCGACAACATCCTGCGCTTCGAGCGCGACTTCCCGGGCGCCGCCGTCATCCGGCTGGAGCGCAACTACCGCTCGACCCGCAACATCCTGGCCGCCGCCAGCGGCCTGATCGCCGAGAACAAGGGCCGCCTTGGCAAGACCCTGTGGACCGAGGACCAGGCCGGCGAAAAGGTCATGGTCCGCGGCGTCTGGGACGGCGAGGCCGAGAGCCGCCTGATCGCAGAGGAGATCGAGCGCTGGAAGAAGTCCGGCCGGCGCTATCGGGACGTCGCCATCCTGGTGCGCGCCTCCTTCCAGATGCGCGCCTTCGAAGAGCGCTTCGTCATGCTGGCCATCCCCTACAAGGTGATCGGCGGCCCCCGCTTCTTCGAGCGGGCCGAAATCCGCGACGCCCATGCCTACCTGCGCCTGATCCAGTCGCCCGACGACGACCTGGCCTTCGAGCGCATCGTCAATGTGCCCAAGCGCGGCATCGGCGACACCAGCGTCCAGAAGATCCTCACCCTGGCCCGCCACCACGGGATCAGCGCCATCGACGCCAGCCGAGGCCTCGTCAACACCGACGAACTGGTCGGCAAGACCCGCACGGCCCTCGCCTCTTTCGTCCGCGACATCGACCGCTGGACCGCCCAGCTGCAGAGCGGCCAGACCGACCACGTCCGCCTGACCGAGACCATCCTGGAGGAGAGCGGCTACACCGACGCCCTGCGCCTCGACAAAGGCCCGACCAGCCAGACCCGGCTGGAAAACCTCAAGGAGCTGGTCCAGTCGATGGGCCAGTTCGACGCCCTCGGCGACTATCTCGAGCACGTCTCCCTGGTCATGGACCTCGACCGGGGCGGCGGCGACAACGACAGCGTCCAGATCATGACCCTGCACAGCGCCAAGGGCCTGGAATTCCCCCTGGTCTTCCTGCCCGGCTGGGAGGAAGGCGTCTTCCCCAGCCAGCGCAGCATGGACGAGAAGGGCGAGAAGGGCCTGGAGGAGGAACGGCGCCTCGCCTACGTCGGCATCACCCGCGCCCGCGAACAGGCCCGCATCAGCTTCGCCGCCAACCGCCAGGTCTACGGCCGCTGGACCACCCAGCTCCCCAGCCGCTTCGTCGATGAACTGCCGCCGGAGACGGTCGATGCGGCGTCCGAGACGGGCTACTACGGCGGCGGCCCCGGCATGAGCCAGCCCACCACCAGCCGCTGGGACGCCGACTCCAGCTTCGGCCAGGGCTACACCTCCCCCGGCTGGAAACGCGCCCAGGCGAGGAGCTACCAGGGCAGCCACCCCGGCCGCCAACAGGTCATCGAAGGCGAAGGCCGCCTGGTGGCGGTGTCAGCGCCCGAGAAGGAGAGCGCCTACGCGAAGGGGGACCGGGTGTTCCACATCAAGTTCGGCTACGGCGCGGTCGTGGCCGTGGAGGGGAACAAGCTGACGGTGGCGTTCGAGCAGGCGGGGGAGAAGAAGGTGATCGACTCGTTCGTGGAGCGGGGGTGATCACCAACGCGGCAGGCCGCCCTTCGCTAGAAGACTCCCAAGATGAGCTTGCGAACAAATCCGTCCAACCATTCCCGCTCAAAATTCTCTTTGAGAGGAGCAGGTGGCCGGAAGCCGATGTCGGCAAACAGCTCCTCCAAGGAAATGAGCCTCTCTCGGAAACCCGCCTCATACCCAAATCTAACGCTGGCTTTGTCTGGTCCGCATAGAATCCAAGCATCTTTACGAGTTATGGCGTGGGCCCAAAGTTCCCTTTCTCCAGCGTCTAGATTGTTCCCTCCACGCACAGCGACTTCAGCCATTTCGCGCTGAGACACAGTATGAATTTGGGAGAACGAACTGCGAAGTTCCGCCTCTTCAATCTGATGCTCCGGACGGCGCCGCTGCTTCCCCGTCTGAGTTTCTTCGATACATTTTTCAACAGTTTCAAGATCATAGCCACCCGCGAGCGGCCGCCAAAACCCACGCTTGTGGCACTCAAGGATCACGTTTGTGTCGATGAGTACCACTCGGCGCGCGGTCATGATTGCTAAAGCTCAGCGGGCCGGTCGATCCCAAACGTCTCACAAAGATCGCCTAGGTCTTCCGCCGTCATATCAAGCAGAGAAGCAGCGCGCCTTGATGACAAATGCCCTGCTTCTATCGCCGCAACTATCGTCCTGACGAACGGCCCGCTGAACAAGGGCGGTGGTTCTTCAGGACCTCGGTCACGTGCCGTTCGAGTCAGAACGTCATTCTGTACCTTGGCGGCAGCCGGATAGCGGCGTGAGTTCACGAGACGCCATTTAAGGGCCAGCCCTGAAACACCGAGCTCGGCTGCTGCTGCCGCAAGCCAAACATCAAGGTCCCCTTGAGGCTCTCCGAGTTTTTCCAGCGCATCTCCAGGCATCAAAAGACCCGACGCGAAATTATCGGCCAGTCGCTCGATACGCTGATTTCGTTTTCCAGATTGGGTACGAGGCTGTTCCGCAGAATCAACTTCCGATGATTCGACCCGCTCAGGCTTCATCGTGTCCCAAGTCAGGATATGAAAGAACTCATGGGCAAGATCGTAGTTTCTCCTTGCCTCAGATTCATGCCTATTGATAAGCACAGCGTTCAGCTCGGGCAAACGACAGGCAGCACCCGACACGCCTTGGATGGCATCAACCATCAGGACAAGAATGCCGTACCGCTGCTCCATCACCTCAGCCAAACGGTGAGCTGGCGCTGACCCCAACTCAAGTTCAGCAGCAACCGCTTCGCCGGCAGCAACAGCATCCTCAAATTGGCTAGTATGAGTGAGCCCAAGCCTTGGCATGATGACTGGTAGGCGACCGTCACCCAATCGATTAAGCTCGCGATACGCTCCAATCCACTCACCAGCTTTTGCCTCGTAAGCGTCTAAGGCGTCCGACGGCACATGATGCTGCCGCCAAGAGAAGCTCTCTTTTTCAAATAGCAAAAATGGGTTGGTGAGCTGCTCAAGGCTGACCTCGAACCGTTCCACAATTTTGATCAGCTCATCGGCCTTGAGGCGACGTTGGCCCGCTTCGATTTGGGAAACGCTCTGCCTATCATTCAAGCTGAGAATTTGCGCAACGTCCGCTTGGGACATGCGACTTGCCACCCGCAATGCCCTAATGCGGCGGCCGATGGTTTGATCAATCATGTTGCCAGGTTCCCTGTCGCCATATGATCTTGCATTTGCATAATTGCAAGATGCCATTGCACTGGCTTTTACGCGCCTAGGCTGAACGTCCGATGAAGCGTATAGCCTCACGGGGTCGTCGCTTTGTTATCGAAGCGCATTTTACCACGGTTTGACGCACCCAGCCCCAGCGCCCCATTCCATTCCGGAGAAAATAAGCACATGCAATCTCGCCCGACATGTGCGGACGCCTGTATGTAGAGGGACGCAGTCGACACCCCCTCAGGACGAGCTTAACGTCTCAATTGAATATCTGGGGGAACTACGCATGGGCGCGCTACTCGCAATTTTGGCCATTCCGATAATGCTGCTGAACTGGCTCGGCGGGATCGTCGGGTTCATATGGCTCATCGTCTTGGGCGACTGGGCGACGATCGGACTGGGAGTGGCCGTCCTCCTAGTCGGCACTTTCGCCATCGGCCTCGCTTTGGCTCCCGGAATGCTCGTAATGGCCCCCATGGCCGCTCTGTATGAGCGTGGGCGGCGAACAAGTGCTTTGGTCATCGGAGCTTTGGGTCTCCTTTGGACCTATGCTGTGCTCACCGTGTGGTGCGTAGGAATGTTCACCTACATGCTGTCTCGCGCTGAGGGCGACAGCATCATTCCCTATTTGCTTTGGGGATATGGTGCCGCCACGGGCCCGTGGACTTACATGGCCCACAAAGAAAGCAGAGCTGATCCTTCCGCTCCAGCTACAATGACAGCTTTCGCCGCCCAACTGGGCGTAATGTCAATGATGGTTGGAGCTTTGATCGATCAAAGTGATCTTTCGTTTGAGCGACTCGCCTGGTTCTTCGTTCCGTTTGTTGGAATGTGCTTGGTTGCCCAGCTGGCACTCGCAGCGCTCGCTTCGCGAGAGCGCCAGTTCTAATCCCTATTCCATCACCTCCCGGGAATGTAGGGACACACACCACTTTCGTTTCGCAAAGATGATCAGGGTTTCTAACGGGCCGACCGGCGGTTGATGCGCCCAGCTAGCCGGTCGATCTGACTGATCTGATCGAGCATTGCATACCGAGTTGCCAACTCGTGCGCATCGCTCAGCGTGTCTAGCGCCAGCAAGGGGGCGCCGGCCATAAGATAGGCTCGGCCGAGCTTGCGCTTCGCCCTCACCAGAAACCCGCTAGGCGGCTCCGATTCCAGCAGGGCGACGCCTTCCTCCATCAGGTCCAGGCCACGGCGCGTCTGCCGGCTTCGCACCAGCGCGAACCCCAGTTCGGACAAAGCATCACCGATGGATCCCGGCGTCGCCGCCTCATGGTTCCTGCGCAGATCGACGGTCCGTTCATAGTCGGCAATAGCGCTTTTTCGATCGCCCATGGCCTGCAGAATGCTGCCGCGAAGGGCGTGGTTTCCCGATGACGCGCCCTTCAAAAAGGCGGCGTCGATGTGCTTGCTGGAGGTCTTGAGAACCTCGGCCTTTAGCCATGGAGCCCCGAGGGTCTTTGCTATGGAATAGTATTCGCTGGCCAGAGCTCCATGAGGCGCATCCCTCAAGTCGCCATTCGCCGCGCGGATACGGGACAGGGAGCCCAGAGCGGCAAGGCACCCCATCAACGGATGGCCATGCAGGCCATACCAGGCGCCGGCGCTGTTCCACGCAGACAAGGCCCGGTCCCAGTAGGGAATCAAGGCCATCGCCCGTGGCTCGGATGGCGGCGCCCCCATCAACTCCCGGATGGCCATCCAGAGAAACGTCAGCTTTCCGTGATGATCCGCCTCCAGATCAGCCTTAGCGAGGAGATGCTCAAGAACATCACGCGAAGGCTCTGTGGCTGCCGGATCGCCGAGTCCGTTCAGGAACTGGATTCCCGGCGGCTGGTCGAGCGGATCATAGGGTTGATAGCGCGTGCCCGTTAGACGGTCGGCCATTCGCTTGCCGGAAGCGACCGCCCCCGCGAGCCAGGGAAACCGGTTCGGCCGGGTCTGGCGTTCCAGAAGCGCCTCCACCCGATGAAAGATCTCGTCTTCGTCCAACGGCGTCCATGATAGCCCCGGAAAGGCGGGGGCGAGGAGGCGAAGTAATCCCTCAAGCCTCGGGCTGGGCGGCGCACCTTTAAGCAGGAATATGTGCGCCGGCTTTCGCAGCAACGCCGCCTCAAAGAGCTCGAGCTCGAAGTAGGAGGCCTGGACCTGCTCTCCCGGGGAAAGTTCGACGCCGGAACCGTGTCGGCTGCGGGCGACCGCGACGTAGACATCAGACTCCCGGACGCCCGAGACGCAGAACATCGCCTTGCTCAGGGGCAGTGTCGGTGCGTTCGGGTCCAATACCTTGTGACTTTCTGCGAGCCACACCGGCAGATTGGCCGCCGCACCCGGGTCGTCACGATCAAAAGGCGGATTCAGCGCCATGACGCGGTCACGGATATTCAACCGCTGCCGTTCCGGATCATCGAAGCAGGATGAGAAGAAGAGCTTTGAAGGCATCGCTCACTCGCAGGAAATTTGCGCTCAGCAGTGTGATACGAACGGCCCCACTCCACCACCTCCGGTATACGCAGCCACATCCCTCGGAACCGGGACCTTGTCGCCGCCCTCGGAATGTAGAGACACACACACCTCGTTTCGGCCGAGCGCCTGCTGGATCGCCGCCGCGCACCCAGCCGAAGGCCGGCCGGGCGTGCTCCGGAACCGCCGTGTCTCGCCCCGACGCGAGCCCGGACGACGCGCGCCAACGTCTCTGTGACCAACACGCTCCCCCCACCCGCATTGCCTCCCCTCCATCCAGAGCCCATGGTGACCACCGCCCCACCCGTCCCGGGCGCGCAGGAGCACCACCATGGCCGCCCGTCCCGCCTTCGTTCTGACCGCCCCCACCGTGCCGGTGTTCGCCATCGCCCTGCTGCTGGCGATCGCGGCTCTCGTCGCCCACTACGGCGGCGTGGCCATTCCCTGGGTCAGCGGCCATGTCGTCGAGACCCTCACCGCCGCCTTCGCCCTGCTGACCGCCGGCGTGGTGCTGCGCGGGCTTTGACCGGCGGCCGGCGCCAGGTCCTGGGCCGGCGGACATAGATCTCGCCCGGATCGCTCGCTTCCGGCCCTTGCGCAGCCGTCCGGCCACGCCGGGGGGCTCGGCCGTCACACTTGAGGGCCTCCACCGCGTTCCCGGATTGCCCTCCGTGCAACGCGGGCACACCGCCGGAAACATTCGCCTCCGGACGCAACAACTCCGCCCGCCCCGGCTTTTCTCTGCCATGACCGAGCCCCAAACCCCCAAGACGGTCCTGGTCGTCGAGGACGAGCCGCTGATCCGGGCGCTCAGCGTCTACGAGTTGGAGGACGCCGGCTACGTCGTGCTGGAGGCGCCGACCGCCATCGAAGCGCTGGCCATCCTGCAGTCGGGCGCGGCCATCGCCGTCGTCTTCACCGACGTCAACATGCCGGGCGACCTGGACGGCCAGGAGCTGTCGAAGCTGGTCCGCGAGCGATGGCCGCAGGTTCGACTGATCGTCACCTCCGGCGGCGGACAGGTGGGTCCGGGCGACGTGCGTCCCCCCGCCCGGTTCTTTCCCAAGCCCTATCGCCTCGACCAGATGATCGCCGCCGTCCGGGAGATGGTCGGCGACCCGGAAGCGTAGATCCCGCCGACCGGCGCCTCACCCGGCCCGGGCGCTCAGCCGTCAAGCCGGGCGGTCGGGATTCTGAGCCTGGCGATCAGGCCTTCGGGCGGCCAGTCATAGGTCACCCCGCCGCGGAAATGGCTGCCCACAATGCGGGCCAGCAGCTTGCTGCCAAAGCCCTTGCCGGCGGCCGGCGGCTCCACCGTCGGCCCGCCGCGCTCGGTCCAGGTGATGATGGCGTCCTCGCCCTCGATCAGGCAGGCGACGTCCAGCAGTCCGGCCGGCGCCGACAGGGGCCCGTGCTTGACCGAATTGGTCGCCAGTTCATGCAGCACCAGCGCCAGGTTGGTGGCCGGCGCCTCGCCGATGCCCATCCTCGGCGCCGACACCCGCACCCGGCCGCTGAACGCCCCCAGGTCGTCGTAGGGCCGCAGCAACAGCGGAACGCTCAGGAGCGGACTTTGGCCCCGCCGACAGCAAACTTCGCGATCAGCGGGCGGGAGCGCCAAACCGGCCCGCGACTGGAGGTACGGCCGGCAGCTTTGACGGCCGCGCGGGCCTCACCCAACCTCGAACAGGCGATAGACCGGCCCCGCCGGCGTCTGCTCGCCCACCCCGACCACCACGGCGTCATTCAGCCAGCCATAGGCCGGCGCGCCGCATTCGAAGCGGGCGGTGATGGCCAGGGAGTATTCCTCCGGCGCCAGCTGGCCGCCGCGCTGGAAGCGCGTCATGGCCTCCGCCTCGGCCAGGAAGCGGCCCTGGTATGTCAGGTAGACGGTCGCGCCGTCGTGGGTCTTCAGGGTCAGGCGGACGTCGATGACCATGACGCCGTCCGGCCGGTCGATGACCCAGTCGTGGCCGCCCAGCACCGTTCCGCTCAGCCGCTCGCCTTCGAACCGCCCGCCGGTGACGGTGGCGATGCGCCGGCGGCCGGCCGGCGTCTTGCCGACGGTGACCAGCTGGTCGAAGGCGACGGTCAGGGTCAGGGTGGTCAGAGGCCGATGCGGAAGCGTGCTCATGTCCACGGCGTTAGCATGTCGCCGCGGGCGACGAAACGCGGCGACCGGGCCCGCCTCGTCCCGGCGGTCAGGCGTCCGGGGGCGCTGGACTCGGCTCATCCTCCGGCACGATGCTTCCCGGCCCATGCAGGCGGCCCACGAAGCGCGAGCCTTGCCAGACCTCGATGCCGGTCGGCCCCACCCGCTTGAACCCCCAGGTCATGGCCGCCCCATCGCTGAAAAAGACCGCGACGGCCGCCTGTTCCAGGCCTGAGGGGCTGAGGGTGTAAAATCGGTACGCGGGCACGCCCAATACCTAGGCAAGGTTCGCGGCCGGCGCCATCCTGGATCGACGTCTGGCGCCAGGGCCGCGAGGGCCGGCCCGCCGCCGCCTTACGCCCGCCGCGCCTCGTCGGCCGCCGCCCGCACCCAGGATACGGAGGGCAGGGCCGCCGTTTCAGGCCTGGCCAGCAGGTAGCCCTGCATCAGGTTGACGCCCATGTCGCGCAGGACGTCGTGCTCGGCCACGGTCTCGATCCCTTCGCAGACCACGTCGATCTCCAGGTCGCGCAGCATGGCCAGGGTGTGGCCGACGATGGTGCGTTTCACCTTGTCCCGGTCGATGTCGCGGATCAGTCCCATGTCCAGCTTGACGATGTCGGGCTGGAACAGGCTCAGCACCCCGAGCCCCGCATAGCCGGCCCCGAAGTCGTCGATCGCCGTCCTGAACCCCATCGAGCGATAGGTCCGCAGGATGTTCAGCAGGTGATGGGGATCCACCGCCTCGTCCTCGGTGAACTCAAAGATGATGCGGTTAAGCGGAAAGCCCGTCCGCATGGCGGCCGCCAGGGTCAGCCGGATGCAGGCCTTCGGCTCGTAGACGGCGTTGGGCAGGAAGTTGATCGACAGGCTGGCGCCGTCCGCCGCCAGGTTCAGGCCGGCGGCCTCTTCGATCGCCGTGGTGCGGCATTGCTGGTCGAAGGCATAGCGGTTCTCGGGCGAGACCTCGGCCAGCACGTCGCCCGCGCCCCGCCCGTCCTGTCCCCGGACCAGGGCCTCGTAGGCGAACACGGTCTGCGTCCGCACATCGACAATCGGTTGGAACGCCATGGTGATGGGCAGATCGAACCCGGCTCCATCCTGGCACCCGTTGCAGGCCATTACGCTTACCTTTCCTTACGCCTCCCCACCCTATCGCGCGGAGGTTAAGGATCGCCTGCCCCGGGGCATGACAGGTCCAAACCCATGGGCGGGCCGGGAATTCTGACGCGAAATTTTCACATAAATTCAATGGCATACTGAATATGTCTAGACATATTCATGGTCATTTCGGGCCGTCGGCCGGCCCTGCGACGCCGGCCGCCCGGCCCTGTAGGTCGCCGACCGCACAAACCAGGCCACAATTGCCGACAGCCGACCTACGCCCGCCCTACGCCACGCCCTACATCCGCAGGCAGTCGGCCCACGTGGAAGGCACGCGATTTCAAAGGCTTGAGACGAAGGATCGCCCCTACCGGCCGATCGCCGGCTATAATGGTAGGCCGCTTCGATAGCGGGCGGGGCCGGCAACCGCCGCCCCCGCCGCGCCGCAACCGCCTAGTAGATCTCGAACAGACCGGCGCCCCCTTGGCCGCCGCCGATGCACATGGTCACAACGCCCCACTTGGCCCCGCGACGCTTGCCTTCCTGCAGCAGGTGGCCCGTGCACCGCGCGCCGGTCATGCCGAACGGGTGGCCGATGGCGATGGAGCCGCCGTTGACGTTGTACTTCTCCGGATCGATGCCCAGCCGGTCACGGCTGTACAGGCACTGGCTGGCGAAGGCCTCGTTCAGCTCCCACAGGTCGATGTCGTCGACCTTCAGGCCCTGGCGCTGCAGCAGGCGCGGCACGGCGAACACCGGGCCGATGCCCATCTCGTCGGGCTCGCAGCCGGCGGCGGCCCAGCTGACGAAGCGGCCCATGGGCTCGAGGCCGCGGCGCGCCGCTTCCTTGGCTTCCATAACCACCACGGCGGCGGCGCCGTCGCTCAGCTGGCTGGCGTTGCCGGCGGTGATGAACTTGCCGGGGCCCTTGACCGGCTGCAGGGACGAAAGGCCCTCGAGCGTGGTGTCGGGGCGGTTGCACTCGTCGCGATCGACCACGTAGTCGACGATGGACTCTTCCTTGGTGGCCTTGTCGACGACCTTCATCTTGGTCGCCATCGGCACGATTTCGTCGGCGAACTTGCCGGCCGCCTGGGCCGCCGCCATCCGCTGCTGGGACTGCAGGCTGTATTCGTCCTGGTATTCGCGGGAGACGCCGTAGCGCTCGGCGACGATGTCGGCGGTGTCGATCATGGCCATGTAGATGGCCGGGGCGATGTCCAGCAGGTGCGGGTCGTTGGCGGCCGCGCCGCCGGCCCCGCCGCCCGGAATGGAGATGCTCTCCACCCCGCCGGCCACGACGATCTCGCCGCCGTCGCCGCGGATGTGGTTGGCGGCCATGGCGATGGCCTGCAGGCCGGAGGAGCAGAAACGGTTGATGGTCACCCCGGCGGTGGTCACCGGCATCCCGGCCAGCAGCGCCGCCAGACGGCCGATGTTGGCCGCGCCATGGGCGTTGTTGCCCAGGTAGCAGTCCTCGATGTCGGCCGGGTCGACGCCCGACTTGGCCACCGCGTGTTTGATGGCATGCGCCGCCAGGCTCATCGGCGGGGTGATGTTGAAGCCGCCGCGCCCGGCCTTGGCCAGGCCCGTGCGGGCATAGGAGACGATGACGGCTTCACGCATGGCTTGGGGTTCCCTTCCCGAGGATTTTTCCAGTTGGCCCATACTGGCAGGAAGAGCAGCGATTTGAACAGATGTTTAAAGACCGCCCCGGCCGGAAGATTGCCGTTGACCGGCGCGGTCGCCCGGCGACAATTCCCGGGGTCGGCGTTGGGGGGACGAGGATGAGCGACGGGGCGGCCGAACGGCCTTTCTACGAGCGGGGCCGGGCGCGGTCGGCCGGGGCGCTGGCGGCGGGCGACAGCCGCCGGCTGTTCCTGGCCCTGAACGCCGCCGCCGCCCTGATCGCGGCCGTTGTCATCTACAGCGTCGGGTTTCTTGGCGGCGGCATCATCGGCGCCGACCTGGCCTCGAAGGTCGTCTACCTGATCGGCTACGCCAGCCTGCCGGTGGTCGGCGTCGCCCTGCTGCTCGCCGTCGTCGTCACCGTCGGCCTGGCCTTCACCCCGCGCCGCAAGGAGCGCCGGCGCGGCTGGTTCGACGATTTCGGCCCGCTGTTCCTCGCCGGCCTGCTCGGCGGCGGCCTGGCCCTGGCCGTCATCATCGGACCGTCGCTGCGCGAGGCGGAAATCCAGGTCGCCATCACCGCCGCCCTCGACGGCCACCACCGCCGGGTCAACGCCGACAACAAGGCCCTCGACAAGGAACTCCGCCTCAGCGTCAATCGCGAGGGCCTGCTGTTCTATCCGGGGCGCCTGGCCCGCGACACCGGCTATCGCCAGTCGATCCGCATCATCGCCGAGCACCGCGCCCTGTTCGCCCGCTACCGCGAGCGCTCCGACGCCCGCTTCGCCGAAAGCCGCCTGGCCCTGGCCGAACACGCCAGGGGCAAGTCCTGGCGCGACCGCGCGCTTTCCGAATGGGACCGCAGGATCGCCGAGGAACGCGGCGTGGCCGACATGTTCTATGACAGCGAGGACGCCCTGCTGGACTCCGCCGAGGGCCTGATCCGCCGCCTGAAGTCATCGCCGGGTGAGTGGCGCGGCGTCGCCTACTATTTCGACCGCCCGGCCGACCTCGCCGCCTTCGACGCCGACATCCGCCGTCATCGCGAGCGGGAGACCGAGGCCAGCCAGCAGGCCCGCGCCATGGGCCTGACCAACTTCGAGGCTATCAACAACCCGATGGCGGCCGTCGAGCGCTGACTACTCGGCCGCCATCCGCACTTCCAGGCCCTGGGGTCCCCGGATCAGCTTGCCCGGCATCGCCCCGGTCGCCTCGCCCTCTTCATAGGTGACCACGCCGCTGACGATGGTGGCGACATAGCCTTCCGCCTTCTGGATCATCCGGCGACCGTCGGCCGGCAGGTCGAAGACCATCTCCGGGGCCTGGATGGCCAGGCGCTCGAAGTCGATGACGTTGACGTCGGCCTTCATGCCGACCGCCAGCACGCCCCGGTCGTTGAGCCCGTACAGCCGCGCCGTGTCCCGCGTCTGCATGGAGACCACCTTCTCCAACGGCAGGGTCGGGCCCCGCTTCCGGTCCCGCACCCAGTGGGTCAGCATGTAGGTCGGGAAGCTGGCGTCGCAGATCACCCCGCAGTGGGCTCCGCCGTCCGACAGGCTGAGCACGGTGTTGGGGTCGTGCATCATCGCGTGGATATGATCGAAATCGAACTGGGCGTAGTTCAGAAGCGGCAGGTAGATGTAGCCCTTGCCGTCCATCTCCATCAGCATGTCGTAGACGATGGCGTCCGGCGCCTGGCCGGTCCGCCCGGCGATGGCGGCGATGCTGTCCTCGGCGCGCGGCTCGTAGTCGAGACTGCCGTCCGGCTGCACCAGCCGGAACATGCGGTCGAAGCCCTGGGTCATGATGGCGCCCAGCGGCCCCATCTTCTTGCTGGGATCGGCCAGGATCCGGGCCCGCACGGCCGGGTCCTTCAGCTTCTCCAGCCGCTCTTCGAACGGCAGGGCGGCGATGTCGCGATAGGTCTGGCGACCCACGAAGGGATGGATGGTGCTGCGCCAGCCCAGCACCAGGCCGGTCGGGCGGCAGGCGATCTGGGCGGTGATCGCCGCGCCCTGGGCCCGCGCCTTGGCGGTCCGGTCCAGCAGGTCGACCCAGTTGTCGGGCCGCATCGGCGACTGCAGCAGGCTGTAGGTCACGGTCACACCGGTCTCGGTGGCCATGGCCTTCATCCACTCGAACTCATGCTCGGCCGGGGCCATGTCCGAGCTCATCTCGAAGACGCCCGGCCCCACCGCCGCCATGGCCTTGCCGATGGCCAGCAGCTCGTCGTCGCCGGCATAGGTGCCCGGCATGACCTCGCCGTTCTTGGCGGTGTGGACGATGGTCCGCGAGGTCGAAAAGCCCAGGGCCCCGGCCCGCACGCCCTCGGCGACGATCTCGGCCATCGCCGCGATATCCTCCGGCGTCGCCGGCTCGTTATGCGCCCCGCGCTCGCCCATGACATAGGCCCGCACGGCGCTGTGCGGCACATGGGTGGCGATATCCAGCACCCGGTCCTGGGCGTCCAGGCTGTCCATGTACTGGGGGAAGGTCTCCCAGGTCCACTTGATGCCCTCGGCCAGGGCGGCGCCGGGAATGTCCTCGACGCCCTCCATCAGCTCGATCAGCCAGTCGTGCTGGTCGGGTTTCACCGGCGCGAAGCCGACCCCGCAGTTGCCCATGACCACCGTGGTCACGCCATGCCAGCTGGACGGCGACATATAGGGGTCCCAGGTCGCCTGGCCGTCGTAATGGGTGTGGATGTCGACCCAGCCCGGGGTAACGATCTTGCCGACCGCGTCGATCTCGCGCTTGCCGGCCCCGCTGACCTTGCCGACCGCGACGATGACGCCGTCCTGAATGGCGATATCGCCCTCGAACGCCGCAGCGCCCGTGCCATCAACCACCCGCCCGTTCCGGATCACCAGATCGTACATCGCCGTCTCTCCCCATGTTTTGGGGCGATCATGCGCGCAGGTGACGCGCGCGGAAAGTATGACGTGGCGTCAGGCGGCAGTGATGTCGGTCAGGGCAAAGTCGTTGCCGACGTAAAGCAGAGCGCACTCGTGCTCCCGCGCGATCGCGTAGGCGAAGCAATCTCCCAGGTTCAGTCCGGCCGGATGCACGCCTTTTCCCCAGCTGTCGTAGGCGGCCGCTGCCCGCCGGGCAGTCTCGCCGGTGACTGGCAACACCTCCAGAGGCAATCCATTCAGCAGGACGTCCATGTCAGACGAGGCGCCGCGGCGCGCAGCCACAATGAGAACCTCGGTCAGCGTCCCGGCCGACATGAGCAGCCGACCACCAGTCGACAGAGCCGCCTGGCATCGATCCGCTTCCGGTTCGTCCATGACGATTGCGACCAACGCGGACGTATCGACCGCGATCATCCCGGCAACCCGTCTTCATCGTACAGAAAGTCTTGGCTGCGCGCGGCGCTCGGCCCACCTGTGGCCCGTTTCGCGGCGGATGCCCGTACGGCCTTGATCACCGCAACTCGTTCCGCAGGGCTGACATGCCGCCGCCTTGCGACGATCTCAGCCACCTCCATGCCATGCCGGGTAAGCACAACCTCTTCGCCGGCCTCAGCCCGCTTCACGATCTCGGTCAGTTGCGCCTTGGCATCGGAAACAGAAACCCGCACGAGCCACCTCCATAGGAGCTCACATATTAGTCCAATCGATGGTCCAAATCAATCAGGCGGCTGCCTCCGCCTCCTCCCGCGTCGAGTAGACATGGTCCACCAGTCCCCAGGCCTTCGCCTCCTGGGCATCGAGGAAGTTGTCGCGGTCGAGGGCCATGGCCACCTCCTCCATCGTCCGCCCGCAATGCTCTGCGTAGAGCTCATAGATCCGCTGGCGCATCTTGATGATGTCCTCCGCGTGCCGGGCGACATCCGACGCCTGGCCGGAGAACCCGCCCGACGGCTGGTGCAGGACGATGCGGGCGTTCGGCATGCAGACCCGCTGGCCCGGCTCGCCGGCCATCAGCAGCAGCGAGCCCATCGAGGCGGCGAAGCCCATGCACAGGGTCGAGACCGGGCTCTTGATGTACTGCATGGTGTCGTAGATCGCGAGGCCGGCGGTCACCACCCCGCCCGGCGAGTTGATGTAGAGGCCGATCTCCTTCTTCGGGTTCTCGGCCTCGAGGAACAGCAGCTGGGCGCAGATCAGGCTGGCCATGCCATCCTCGACCGGCCCGTTGACGAAGATGATCCGCTCACGGAGCAGCCGCGAAAAGATGTCGAAGGATCGCTCGCCGCGGCTGGTCGATTCAACGACCATCGGCACGAGGTTCATCAAGCCGCCCATTGCATCCTCCAGCCGCCGGTCCTGACAGGATCCATGACCAGCGGCGCCGGCAGGCCGCCGTGGGCGACAAAACCATCGTGGGTCAGCCGCAGCCGCACCCCGCCGCATATCCCCGGCTCCAAGGCAAAGGTGACGACGCTGTCGACGTCCCCTTCCCGCCAGCTCAGCCGCAGCAACCGTCCCTCCTCGATGGCCAGCACCTCGCAGTCGGCCGTGGCATTGTCGTTGACCGCGCCCGGCGCTCCGCCGACGGAGAATTTCGCGCCCAGCTCGGCGCGGAAATCGTTCGGTCCCAGCCAACGCGCCAGCAGCGCCGGGGTGGTCAGCGCCCGCCAGACCTTGTCGGCGCTCTCCTCCAGATCAAAGACGAGATCGATGTCCCTCATTCGCCCATCCCCTTCAGCACGTCCTTCAAGGCATCGACCCGCTCGGGCCAGAAGGTGCGGTAGCGCGCCACCCAGGCCTCGAGATTCTCCAGCGCCCCGGGCGCGGCCCGGTACCAGGCCTGCCGCCCTTCCCGCCGCTCAGCCACCATGCCGGCGCCCTTGAGCACTGACAGATGCTGCGAGATGGCCGGCTGTGAGACCGCGAAGCCCCGCGTCAGGTCGGACACGGTCATCTCCGCCGCGCTCAAGCGCTCGAACACCGCCCGGCGGGTCGGGTCGGCCAGGGCGCGAAAAATGTCGGGTTCAGGCATAGCGATACATAAGTACACACTTATGTGATTCGTCAAGGCTCCGAGGGCGGCCGCGGGCGAGGGTCAGTTTTCAGTCTTGCGTTGGCTCGGGCGTTGCGTCCGCGGCCTCTGCTTCGGCTTCATACTCCTCGGCCAGGGCGACCAGTCGTTCGACCACGTCGCGAGCCGTGACGTCCTTGGCCAGACGCCGACACTGCTGGGCTTTTTCGCGATAGTGAACCGAATCCATGATGCTGCCTTGCCGTCCCGGGCGGACTGCCCGGTTCGGTCGAGGTGGCAACGCGTCGCCAGAGGCCTTCGTTCAACCCCTTGTCGATATTCGACAATTGCGGACAGCGTCAGCCCGCCATCGCGCCCCAGGCCGTCATCGCCAGGCTGAAGCCGCGCACGTCTCCCGTCGTGGTGCCGGCCATCTTGTTCATGGCGTAGGCGACGGTCGTGCCCTTATCGAGGTCGTTGATCACCATGCTGCCGCCATAGCCGCCCCAGAACAGGCAGTTGGGACCCGGCAAGGGCACGATGCCGCCGCTCAGCCCGAAGCCAAGCCCGAACCGGGCCTGGGTCCCGAAGATCAGGTCGATGCCGTCGATCTGCGGCTCCAGCGCCTTGCGGCAGCCGGCCTCGGACATGATCTGCTTGCCGCCGGCCGCGCCGCCGTTCGACAGGATGGACTGACAGAGCGCCACCGAGCGGGCGTTGCCCGTGCCGCCGGCGGCCGGGATCTCTGCCCCGCGCCAGGCCCGGGTCCTGGTCTCGGAGACGTCGATTCCCGGATTGGTCGCCATGTTCTTGAGCAACTCGCCGCCGTCGCCCTCGCCGATCGCCTGGCCCGGCGGCGGCGGGACCAGTTCGGCGACCCGGTCGTCCTCGCTGGCCGGCAGGCCGATGTGGAAGTCGGCCCCGATCGGCCCGGCGATCTCCTCACGGAACACCGTGCCCACCGTCTTGCCGGTGATGCGGCGGATCACCTCGCCGACCAGATAGCCCTGCGTCAGCGCATGATAGCCGCTGGCCGTACCCGGCTCCCAGAACGGCGCTTGGGCGGCCAGCAGGCTGGTGACCTTTTCCCAGTCGTAGATGTCGTCCTTGGCCAGCGGCTCCTTCCAGCCCGACAGGCCGGCCGAATGGCTCATCAGGTGGCTGACCTTGACGTCGGCCTTGCCGTTGGCCGCGAACTCCGGCCAGTACTTGGCCACCGGCGCGTCGAAATCGAGCTCGCCGCAGTCGGCGATCAACAGCGCGGTCAGGGCCGTCATCGTCTTGGTCGTCGAATAGACGTTGACGAGTGTGTCTTTTGTCCAGGCCCGGGTCTTCTCCGGGTCGGCCCAGCCGCCCCAAAGGTCAACCAGCACCTCGCCATTGGCCATGGCGCAGAAACTGGCCCCCAGGTCCTGACCGCTGGTCAGGTTGCTCTCGAACACGCCGCGCACGCTTTCGAACCTGTCGTGCGCCATACCCTGAACCGACCCATCCGCCACGTCTGTCTCCCCTTTGTTGGCCGGGAGACTAAACAGCATTCAGTTGGCGGTGAAGCCGCCATCGACGACGACCTCAGAGCCGGTCATGAAGGCCGCCCGGTCAGAGGCCAGGAAGACCACCGCGTCGGCGACATTGCGCGGCTGGCCCATGTGGCCCAGCGGATGGCGCGCCGCCAGTTGGGTGCGCGCCTCGTTGTCGCCCAGGCCGCTGGCGCCGGAGAAGGCGGCCACCACCTCATCGCCCATGGCCGTCTCGATGACGCCCGGATGCACCGAGTTGACCCGCACGCCGGCCGCCGCAAGCTCCATGGCCAGACCCTTGGTCAGCAGCCGCACCGCCCCCTTGGAGGCGTTGTAACAGACCGCCCCGGCCGACCCGACCAGGCCGGCCATAGACGACAGGTTGACGATCGCCGTGCCGCCGCCCCACTTCCCGGCCCTCTCGGCCAACAGCGGGATCGCCGCCCGGCAGCCGAGGAACACCCCCTCGACGTTGACCGCATGGATGCGCCGCCAGTCCTCCAGCGTCGTCTCGGTCAGCGGCTTCATCAGGAACAGGCCGGCGTTGTTGACCAGGATGTCGAGCCCGCCCGCCTCAAGCCGGGCAAAGGCCATGGCCTTGTCCCAATCGCCCTCGGAGGTGACGTCCTGCGCGAGGGCAAGCCCGTCCAGCTCGGCGGCCAGATCGTCCGGCGCGGTCAAGTCCGAGCAGATCACCTTCGCCCCCGCCGCCGCCAAGGCCCGCGCGCATGCCGCGCCAATGCCTCGCCCGGCCCCGGTCACCAACGCTACGCGCCCGCTCAGATCGCCCATGTCTCATCCCCTGATTTGCTTTGCCCTGTTGTCTCAGACCCGGGCCCCGCCCGCCAGCGCTTCGAATGCGGCGTGGAACACCTCGTCCGGCATCAGCTCCGGGGTGAGGAAGCGCTGGAACAGCAGCCCCTCGATCAGGGCGTTGATCACCCGCACCAGAACATCGGCCGGCATCGGCAGCTCGTCCTCGGCGCAGACCGCCTCGAACCAGTCGGCGCCAGCGATGAAACCCCGCTCCATGCTGTCGGTCACCTGCCGGCGCACATCCTCGTGCGTCAGGGCATAGGCCCGGAAGGTCAGGGCCCCGACCGCCGCGTCCCGCCGTTCGGGAACCGAGGCCAGCACCGCCTCCGACACCGCCCGCATCTTCTGGGCGAAGGTCGAGCCCGGCGCGAACACAGGCCGCACCGGCGCCCACTGCCGCTCGGCCAGGGCCATGAACAGCGCCTCGCGGTTCCTGAAGTTGCCGTAGATGGCCCCGGTGGTCATGCCGGCGCGCTCGGCGACATCGGCCAGGGTGGTGCGGTCGAAGCCCTTCTCCCGCGTCAGCGACAGGGCCGCGTCCAGCAGCCGCGCCCGCGTCCGCTCCCGCTTGTCGCCCTTGGGCCGGCGGCGGTTCGAGGCCTCGTCACTCATCGCGGGCAGGCTACCATCTTGCTATTTTATAATTTGCCTATTTTATAGCAAGTCCACTTTTCGAGGCGTCTCCCGTGTCCGATCCCATCGCCGCCGCCCTGCAGACCTACGTCGACGCCGGCGCCATGGCCGGGGCCGCCACCCTGATCTGGCGCCAGGGCCGCGAGCTGCAGTCCTGCGCCGTCGGCTGGGCGGACCGGGAAGCCCGCCGACCGCTGGCCCGCGACACCCTGTTCCGCATCGCCTCGATGACCAAGCCGGTCACCTCGGTCGCCGCCATGACCATGCTGCAGGACGGCCTCTTCTACCTCGACGACCCGATCACCACGGTGGCGCCCGAGTTCGGGGACATGCGGGTGCTCCGCGCCCCGGACGCGCCGCTGGGCGACAGCGTCCCGGCCGAGCGGCCGATTACCTTCGGCGACCTGCTGACCCACCGTTCCGGCCTGACCTACGGTGGCCTGCATCCCGGTCCCCTGTCCGACGCCTACGCCCAGGCGCTCGGCGGCGACATCGACAGCCATGTCGCCCCGGACGACTGGATCGCCGGCCTCGCCGCCCTGCCGCTGATTGCCCAGCCCGGCGCGGCCTTCAACTATGGCTGCTCGACCGACCTGCTCGGCTTCCTGCTGGCCCGGCTCGAGGGCGCCACCCTCGGCGAGACCCTGGCCCGGCGGGTGTTCCGCCCGCTTGGCATGACCGACACCGGCTTCCTCGTCCCGGCCGCCCAGCGCCACCGCCGCGCCAGCCTCTACGGCTGGACCGCCGACGGCGTCATCGAACCGCGCCAGACCGCCTCGGCCGGCTCCAGCCTGCCCGAGCGGCCGGACGACATGGCCTATGAGTCCGGCGGCCAGGGCCTGTGGTCGACGCTGGACGACTACCTGACCTTCGCCCGGCTGTTCGTCGAGGGCGGCGGCCCGCTGCTGACCCCGGCCAGCTACGAACTGATGGTCCGCAACCGCCTGAGCGAGCCGCAGCGGCAGGCCGCGACCATGATGGGCGTGCCGACCTTCCTGCCCGGCCACGGCTTCGGCCTCGGCCTCGCCACCGTTCTCGACCCGGCCACGGCCTCCTTCACCCGCGGCAAGGGCGGCGTCGGCACCGTCAGCTGGCCGGGCGCCTTCGGCGGCTGGTGGCAGGCCGACCCGACGGACGGCTCGGTGATGCTGTTCCTGACCCACAATGTTCTCGACCTCGAGCTGGCCGCCCAGGGCATCGGCCTCGGCGTCTACGGGGCCATCGGCGAGTTCCATGCGCTGGGCGTCGAATTGAAGGCCTGAGGCGATTGCGTCGGCCACCTGACCGACCGATAAGACCCGTCCGATGGTTACCGGCCCCCACCCGCTCAATCGCCCGATCTGGAACGCCCTCAAGCTGTCCCAGCGTCAGCATGCCATCACCCGCGGCCAGGCCGTGCGCTTCGACCCCGCTTTCGGCCAGTTCGCCGCCATCCCCGACACCACCCCGGACAGCCTGGCGGCGCTCGGCGAGCTGGTTCGCGAGCACGGTGACGTCATCCTGTTCGAACCGGCCGACCTGCCAGCCGTCCCCGGCGCCGAGCTGGTGCAGCGCGCGCCCATTGTCCAGATGATCGCCGAGCAGCAGATCGCACCGGGCAAGTCGCTGTTCGACGTCGAGCCCCTGACCGACGCCGACGGCGACGAGATGCTGGCGCTCGCCACCCTGACCAGGCCAGGCCCCTTCTTCAGCCGCACTCACGAGCTGGGCGACTTCGTCGGCGTCCGTGAGGGCGGCGTGCTGATCGCCATGGCCGGCGAGCGCATGCGCTGCGGGCCCTTCACCGAGGTCAGCGGCGTCTGCACCCTGCCGGAGCACCGAGGCAAGGGCCTGGCCGGACACCTGACACGCCACGTCACCGGCGCCATCCAGGCCCGCGGCGAAACCCCCTTCCTGCACGCGTGGGCCAGCAACACCGGGGCCATCGGCCTCTACGAATCTCTGGGGTATGTCCGGCGCGCCGAATTGACCGTCTCGCTGCTGGCTCCCGCCTAGCCGCCGGCCAGCCAGGGCACCTTGGCCTTGACGATATGCGACGGACCTAGAATCTGCGGCTCCTGATCGTACTGAAGGTACTTCAGTTGCTTGCGGGTTTCGGCGACCAGCTGGTCGAAGGTGATCCCGCCTTTGCGCGGCTTCCTGAGGATCTGGGCCAGGCTGAAGGTGAAGGCGCCCTGGCTGCTGGCGCCATGGCGATACTCGTAGGAGAGCTGGTCCTCCCGGCAGGCCTCGATGATCAGGGGCAGGTACGGCCCCCGCGCCAGCTCCGGATCGGTTCGCTTGAGGCTGCTGTAGTCCTTCTGTCCCAGTCCGCGCAGCATCGAGGCGCGGCCCAGCCGCTCGGTGGCTGCGTTGTTTCCGAAGAACTCGGCCTCGACCGCCTTGTCCTTGGTGAAGTCGCGGTTGAGCGGCAGGAAGTCGCGCTGCACCCACATCTGGCTGCGGCTGTCCCATTTCAGTTCGCGATGCCGGATGTCGTCGGGCGGCGTGATCCCCCGGGCCCGGCGACCGCCCTCGCGGTGAATGCCACCCGACTGGCAGCAGTCGAAGAACAGCATCAGACGCGTGTCGTAGGGCAATTGGCTGTAGAGGCAGTAGATCTGGTCGTCGGTGATCGACCGTTCCGGAGTCCAGTCGAAGTCCCAGGGAACCAGGCTTTCGACATGATGGTCGGGCTCCTGATTCTCACCATACTCCGGGATGCGGGCGCCGTGGCCGCTATAGTAGAAGACCAGCTCGTCCAGCGGATTGGCGCCCTCCAGCAGCCAGGCCATGCGATCGAGAATGCCCTGCGCCGTCGCCCGCTCGTCCAGGCACACACGGATCTCCTCGGGCTTGAAGCCGCAGTCCTGAAGCACCGAGCTCATCGTGAAGACGTCGTTGACGCAGCCTTCCAGCCGGTTTGCGGGGTCAGGATACTCGTTGATGCCGACCAGCAGCGCCTTGCGCACCGGCTTGCGGACCGGCCGCGAGGCCAGCGCCCTGGCCATGCGCGCGGCCCCGAAGTCCTTGGCCCCGAGCGCCTGCGCCGCCATCGGCCGCCAGACGTCCGCCACGGTCGAAGGATGCCGGAAGTAGCTGGTGGCCGAATGATCCATCACGTCCGGATCGTCGAAGGGCGTGTCGGTCTGCCGGAAATTGGCCACCCCCGGCAGCTTGATCTGGGCGGTGAAGACACCGTCGTGCTTGTTGAACAGGTGATGCCAGAATTTCACCGCCAGCGGCTGCACGCGGCCATTGGTGAGATTGCGCAGGACGAAGCGGTTGCCGATCTGCGAGCCGAAGGTGACGTATTTGGCCTTGGCCAGGAGCGGGGCGATGTCCGGCTCCTTCGCGGCAGCGTGCGAAAAGGCGTTGTAGGTGACCATGGTGCCCAGGCTGTGGGCCAGGATGATGTCCGGCTGATGCTGGCGCACGGCGGCCAGCATCTTCGCCCGGGTCTCTTCCTGGAAGGTCTTGTTTTCGGTCCAGGCGACAACGTATCCGGCCGTCCAATGCACCTTGTCGGCGATGTCGCCCAGCCCGAAAGCCTTGGTCCTGGGGCCGGCGATGCCGCTCCAGCCGAGTTTCACGGCCGCCTTCACGACCTCTATCGCGTTGGGTTCGTACTTTTCGAAGATGTCGTCGTAGGTGACGAACTCGAAGGCCAGTTCGAGCCCCGGGATCGGCCCCATGGCGGCCTTGATCGCGGCGGGCCAGTCGGTCTCCCAGGTCGAGGTGCGATGATCGCCCAGACCATGCACGCAGAGCACCTTCAATGTCTTGACCATGACGAACCCTCCGTTTGAGACCAACGTTCTATCAATGAGAGAATTGCTCGGCTATCGTCCGTGACGTGCGTCACGGTCCGGCGTGCAACCAAAGCCGCCGCTCCGCGCTGTGCCCCGTAAGGAGCACCCGCGATGAAGTCCCTGTTCTACGGTATCGGCGCCGCCACCCTGGCCGGCCTTTGCATCGGCGGCGTCATGCGCCCGACCATCGCCGAAGGCCGCATCGGCGGACCGCAGATCGCGCTCGGCGACAGCGGCCGGGTGGCCTACGGCGACGCCGAGGCGGCGACGACCAGCTATCCCTACGGCATTCCGGACTATGTGATCGGCACGGACAATCTCTACCAGGCCGCCGACTACGCCGCGACCGACGAGGCCTACGTCGACACCGCCTGGCGCGACGCCGCGCCCGACCTGCCGGTCGTCGAACCGGCCAGCTACACGCCGGCCACCTACAAGACCGCCAGCTACGACGTCACCGTCCACTACCCCAGCCAGGGCGGCGGCATCCTCGCCGGCATCTCCAACGACGAAGCCCCGGCCGACCTCGGCCCGGAAGTCTTCGAGCCGGCCGACGCGCCGGCGGATGCCATGGCTGCCTTCGAGCGTGATGAGGCCGCCCCGCAGTCATAGGTCATTGAGCGGCGGCGGTTTTCCGCTAAACCCCCGCCCCATGACCGAACTTGTTGACGACGCCGTCCAGATCATCGCCCGCGGTCCCCGCAGCGCCGCCGAGACGGCCGCCGAAGCCATGGACGCCAATCCCCTGCTCGAAGGGGCCACCTACTCCATCCTCGAAGAGGACGAGGATCGCGGCATCTGGCGCATCGACGCCTTCCCGGTCACCCGCGACGAGGCCGACGAGATCCGCAAGGTGCTGGCCGGCTGGCCCGAGCTGAAGGTCGTCACCGAAGACCTCGCCGACGCCGACTGGCTGGCCATGTCGCTGTCCGGCCTGCCGCCGGTGCGCGAGGGCCGCTTCTTCGTCTTCGGCCTGCACGACAAGGGCCTGGCGCCGCTGAGCGCGGTGCAGCTGCGCATCGAGGCCGGCGCCGCCTTCGGCACCGGTCACCACGGCACCACGGCCGGCTGCCTGCGGGTGTTCAACGATCTTCTGAAGGGCCGCCGTTTCGGCAAGGTTCTGGACGTCGGGGCCGGCACCGGCGTGCTGGCCATCGCCGCCGCCCGCACCGGATCGAAGCTGGCCGTCGGCACCGACATCGACAAGCCGTCCGTTCGCATCGCCGGCGAGAATGCCAAGGTCAACAAATCCAACGCCCGCTTCGTCCATGCCTCCGGCCTCAACCACCGCCGCGTCGCCGCCACCGCCCCCTATGACCTGGTGTTCGCCAACATCCTGGCTCCGCCGCTGGTCTCGCTGGCCCAAGACATCAAGGGCGCCCTGAAACCCGGCGGCATCGCCATCCTGTCGGGCCTGCTGCGCACCCAGGAGCGCCGTGTAAAGGCCGCCTATCTGTCGCGCGGCTTCCGCCTGAAACGCCGGCTGCACCGGGACGCCTGGGCCACGCTGGTTCTGGAAAAGGGCTGATCCCGGAACCCGACTCACCGGGCCCCGTTGTCTCTGCATCGAGGACGACAGGAGTGAGCAGGCCATGACGTATCAACCGGGCGAACCCCGCATCGTCTACGACGAAACCCCGCGCACCGTGGCCATCGAGCCGCGGCGCAACAACACCGCCGCCTGGATCGCCGCCGCTCTGGTGGCGGTCGTCGCCATCATCGCCGTCGCCTTCATGGTCGCCAGCGCCAACCGCGACGCCGCCCTCACCCAGGAAGACCTCAGCACCGTCGCCGAACAGGCCCGCGCGCAAGGGGCCCTCGAAGGCGCTCAGGCCGGCTACAATGCCGCCGCCACCCAGGCCCAATCGACCTACAACGCCGCCGCCGCCAATGCCCAACTGGCCGCCGACCGCAGCGCCGCCGAAGCCCGCGCCGCCGCCGCCGAGACCCGCGCGGCTGCGGAACGCGCCCGCGCGGAAGCCGCCGAAGCCGCCGCCGCCCGGGACCCGGCCCCGATCGAAGAGCCGCTGCCGCTGAACTAGACGATCTGCATCACCTTGCCGTCCAGCGCCATCAGGCCGATCTCGACCTCCATGTGCGGGTGCTTGGTCAGGATGGCGGAGCGGACGGCGTAGAGCTGGGCCACATGGCTCCTCAGCTCGGTCTCGGGGTCCTTCACGGCCGCCTCGCCGAGCACCAGCTTGTAGGCGCCGCAGTCGCGGTGATCGAGGATGATGACCCGGTGGACCTCGTGCAGCTGCACCGCCAGGTCGATGTGGGTCATGAACACGTCCTTCCAGGCCGGGAACTTGTCGTTCTGGGCCCCCAGTGAGGCGCCAGCCAGGATGACGTGGTCGTATTTGTCCCGCAGGCCGCGCGCATCCATGTAGGCGGTGACCTCGTTGCCGAGGCGGAAGTCCATGCAGGTCAGGAGCAGCGCCTCGCAATGGCCGCCCGCGAAGGCCGCCGCCGGGGCCATGGCGGCCAGTCCCATGCCGACCGCCCCGGCCAGGGCCGCGCGGCGGGTCATCACGGGCCAGCGGCCCAGGCTGTTGCAGTCGCAGGTCATTTAGTCCCCCGTTATCTGAGGCGGCCAAAATCGCCGGTCTTGGTTAGCGCGCCGTTAGTCGGGCATGCGACAAAAGGAAACGGGTTTGCACGGCTCCGCCCACGGGCCTAAATCCAGTCCATGCGCCAGACCTTCGATGAATCCACCGACCCGTCCTTCGGCTCGAAACACGTCCCCCTGATCCGCGCCGCCATGGCCCGGCAAGGCCTCGACGGCCTGCTGGTCCCGCATGAGGACGAGCACCAGAACGAATACCTGCCCGCCGCCAACGACCGTCTGGCCTGGGCCACCGGCTTCACCGGCTCGGCCGGGGCGGCGGTGATCATGCAGGACAAGGCCGCCGTCTTCGTCGATGGCCGCTACACCCTGCAGGTCCGCGAACAGGTCGATCAGGCCCTGTTCGAGATCCGCGACCTGGTCGAGGGCGGCGTCCCTGCCTATGTCGAGCTGCAGAAGGGTTCGGTGATCGGCTACGACCCGCGCCTGCACAGCCCCGACGCCCTCGCCGGCCTCAAGCGCGCCGCCGACAAGGCCGGCGCGACCCTCAAGCCCGTCGCCCCCAACCCGCTCGACAGCGCCTGGGGCGCCGAGCGCCCGGCCCAGCCGAAGGCCAAGGTCGTGCCGCAGCCGATCGAGTACGCCGGCGAGGACAGCGCCGCCAAACGCGCCCGCATCGGCGAGTCCCTGAAAAAGCTCGGCGCCGACGCCGCCGTCCTGACCGCCCCAGCCTCGATCGCCTGGCTGTTCAACGTGCGCGGCGGCGATGTCATCCGCACCCCGCTGCCGCTCAGCCAGGCCATCGTTCGCGCCGACGGCACGGCCCGCCTGTTCCTCGATCCGGACAAGGTTACGACCGACCTCCCCGCCTGGCTCGGCAACCAGGTCAGCCTGGAAACGCCCGATGACCTCGAACCGGCCCTCGACGCCCTGAAGGGCCAGAAGGTGCTCGTCGATCCGGCCCAGTCCTCGGCCTGGTACTTCGACAAGCTGGGCGACGCAGTCGTTCGCGGCATGGACCCCACCACCCTGCCCCGCGCCTGCAAGAACGCCGTCGAGATCGCCGGCACCCGCGAAGCCCACCGCCGCGACGGCGCCGCGCTGACCCGCTTCCTCCACTGGATCGCCACGGAAGGGCAGATCAACCCGCCCGACGAGAAGGAGGCCGTCGCCAAACTCGAAAGTTTCCGCGAGGCCACCGGCGCCCTGCAGGACCTCAGCTTCGACACCATCGGCGCCGCCAACGGCCACGGCGCCCTGCCCCACTACCACCCCACCGAACGCTCCAACGAGCGCGCGAAACAGGGCTCGCTCCTGCTCGTCGACAGCGGCGGCCAGTACCTGGACGGCACCACCGATGTGACCCGCACCATGGCCATCGGCGAGCCGACCGAGGAGATGAAGCGGCGCAACACCCTGGTGCTCAAGGGTCACCTGGCCCTCGCCCGCCTGCGCTTCCCGGCCGGCACCACGGGCAGCCAGATCGACGCCTTCGCCCGCGCCGCCCTGTGGTCCGAGGGCTTCGACTACGATCACGGAACCGGCCACGGCGTCGGCGTCTACCTCGGCGTCCACGAAGGCCCGCACCGCATCGCCAAGGCCCCCAATACCGTGGCCCTGCAGCCCGGCATGATCGTCTCCAACGAGCCCGGCTACTACAAGAGCGGCGAATACGGCATCCGCATCGAGAACCTCGAAGTGGTCATGCCGGCCGAGGACATTCCCGGCGGCGAACGCCCGATGCACCGCTTCGAGGCCCTGACCCTGGCCCCCATCGACAAGCGCCTGGTCGTCCTCGACATGCTGACCGACGTCGAGCGCACCCAGTTCAACAGCTACCACGCCCGGGTACTGGCGGAGATCGGCCCGCTTGTGGACGGTGAAGCCGGCGAATGGCTGAAGGACGCCTGCGCGCCGCTGTAGACCACACCCTGTCATCCCGGACGGCCGCAGGCCGATCCGGGACCACGGAGGGACGGGGCGCGGAAGGCGGGGCGGTTGCCAGTCCCTCTCCCGCCAGACAAGCTACGTCGCATAGGGGGACGGCATGATCCACAGACGCGACCTGATGCTCGGCCTCGCCGCCACCGGCCTGGCGAGCCCCGCCGTGGCTGCGGGCGGCTTCCAGCCCCTGTTCAACGGCCGCGACCTGACCGGCTGGACCCCGGTCGGCGACGCCAACTGGTCCGTCCAGGATGGCATCCTCGCCGCGGACAAGGGCGCGATGAGCTTTCTCGTCTCAGACGCCAGCTATCGAGACTTCGACCTGCGCGTCGAACTCTGGATCAGCCCGGAGGCCAACTCCGGCGTCTTCATCCGCTGTTCCGACCGCCAGACCTTCAACCCGGCCAACGCCTATGAGATCAACGTCTTCGACGCCCGACCCGACCCGACCTACGGCACCGGCGCCATCGTCGATGTGGCAAAGGTGTCGCCCATGCCCCGCGCCGCCGGCCGCTGGAGCCTGCTGGAGATCAGCGCCCGGGGCGACAGCCTCACCGTCGTGCTGAACGGCGAGAAGACCATCGATGGCGTCCGCAACGCCGCCCATGCCGAGGGCCCCATCGCCCTGCAGTATGGCTCCGGCGTCGTGAAGTTCCGCAGGGTGGAAATCCAGGTCGCATGACGGCGCTGCTGCAACCGTTCGGGCCCGGCCTCTGGCTGGCCGCCGGTCCCCAGGTCGAGGTGATCGGCTTTGCCTATCCGACGCGGATGGCCGTGATCCGCCTGGCCGATGGCGGCCTGCTGATCTGGTCGCCGGTCGCCCTCACCACCGCGCTCAGGACGGAGGTCGAGGCGCTCGGCCCGGTGACACGGCTGGTGGCGCCCAACAGCCTTCATGACCGCTACCTCGCCGAGTGGCGCCAGGCCTTCCCGACGGCCCGGACCTATGTCGCGCCCGGCTTCGCCGCCTCGCCGGGCGATATCGAACTGGGTGATGAGCCGCCCGCCGACTGGGCCGCCGACCTCGATCAGGTCGTCGTGCGCGGCAACCGCATCACCACCGAGGTCGTCTTCTTCCATCGGCCCAGCCGGACCGTGATCTTCACCGACCTGATCCAGCAGTTTCCGCCGGGCTGGTTCAAGGGCTGGCGCGCCCTCGTCGCCCGCCTCGACCTGATGACCGCCGCCGAACCCGCCGTCCCCCGCAAGTTCCGGACCGCCTTCACCGACCGCGCGGCCGCCCGCGCTTCGGTACGGCGCATCCTGGCCTGGCCGGCGGAGAAGGTGATCATGGCCCACGGCCCGCCGGTCGAACGGGACGGCCAGGCCTTCCTCGCCCGCGCCTTTGCCTGGCTGAAGCCGTGATGGCCGAAGACGGCCGCCGCAGACCCTGACATTCTCACCGCATCGTTCCAGCGAGTCCCCCGTGCCCGCCCAATTCAGAGCCATTCCCCTGCTGGCCGTCTTTGGCCTTGTCTCGCTGGCGTCCATCCTGGCCGGCGTGGCGATCTGTTCGGCCAGCGGTGTCCCCCTCACCCTCGGCCTGCGCAACATCGCGGCCTGGGCCATCGGCGCGGTTATCGCCGCGATCATCGCCTTCACGGCCAGGCGCACCGCCCTGCCGGTGTTCCTGTGGCTTCTGCCGGTGGGCCTGCTGGCGAGCTTCCTCAGCCCCGGCCTGGAGGGCGTCCACCGCTGGCTGGCGTTCGGCCCGGTCCAGGCCAATGTCGCGATGCTGCTGGGACCGGCCGCCGTCGTCGCCTTCGCCGCCCGCATGGATTTCTGGCCGACCGGCTCCTGGCTTGCGCTCCTCGCCGCCCTGGCCCTGACCGTCGCCCAGCCGGACGCCTCACAGGCCAGCGCCCTGGCGGCCGTCGCCGTTCTCGCCGCCTGGAGCTTCCACGCCCGCCCGCGCAGCCGCCTGATCCTCGTGGCCCTGGCCATCGGCGCCGCCGTCTGGGCCTGGCAGAGGCCCGACCCGCTCGCTCCGGTTCCGGAGGTCGAGGGTGTCATCGGCCTGGCCTTCGCCCAGTCGGTTTCCATGGGCGCCCTGGCGCTGTCCCTGATGATCCTGACGGCCGTCGCCCCGACCCTCGCCGCCACCACGTCGGCAGCCCGGTTGCCGGCCCTGTCGCTCGGGCTCTTCCTGCTGGCCTGGGCCGCCGCGCCCTTCCTCGGCGCCTTCCCGGTCCCCTTCCTCGGCATCGGCCCCAGCCCGATCGTCGGCGCCTGGCTTGGCGTCGGCCTGCTGGCGGCGCTGTTAAGGGATCAGGCCGCCGTCACCGCCGCGTAGTTGAACAGCCGGAAGCGGTAGCGCTGCTGGGCCCGGATGTTGGCCGCGATCCTGCCGTGCAGCGCCTCGTCCCAGGTCCCCCATTTGTCGATGAAGGCCTCGACCGCCGCCTTGTCGCCGCCGACCTGCAGGGCCAGCACCGCCTTCAGCAGGTCGGCCACGGCGGCGTGGTAGCGGCCATAGTCGATCGACATCTTCGCCGTCGCCGCATCGAAGCTCAGCACCTTGCGGTCGAGGAACCAGTTCCACTGCATCAGCTGCATCATGTTGTACGGCTGCTCGCGGCGCGGCCGGTTGTTCTGCAGGCAGCGCAGGATGCCGCTGGCGTAGAGGGCCCGTAGCTGGTCGGCCGTATAGTAGCCGCGCGTCTTCAGCTCCTCGGCCACGAACAGCGAGACGAGGTCGGCCTTCATCTCCTCCAGCAGGCTGGCGTCGGCGCCGAGCGCATCGGCAAACTGGCCGCCGTCCTTGGTCAGGTCCGGACCCAGATAGTGGCCGACCTCGTGCCAGAGGGTGCGATAGAAGTTGGCGTCCGAGGTCAGGTGCCCGGCGAACGGCGCCGCCATCGCCGCCCCGAACGTATCGCCGCTGCCTTTGAAGAGGTCCGGGTTGCGCATGATGTTGACGCGCAGAAGGATGATGCTGCCGTAGCGTTCGACCAGATAGGCTTCGTTGGGCAGGTTGGTCGCCGTGTTGGCCCCGCGCGACTGGCCGAAGTCGGCGATGACGTCATAGACCCCGACCGGGATGTCCTCCTGAACCTTCTTGTGGCTCGGCGTCGGCAGGCTGTCCTCCAGCGCCTGGATCCCGTTCATCGCCGCTCGCAGCGCCGCCCCTTCCGCGTTGCGCGTCGCCAGCAGGCTGAAGCTGTAGAAGGCGCGCGTGCCCAGGAGCTCGTCGTCATAGGTCTCGTAGGCGCCGATCTGGGCGTTGAGGTTCTTGAACCGGCCCCTCAGCCAGGCCGCGTCGCCGGACTCGTAGTCGTCGCTGAGCAGGTCGCGCGCCCGGTTGCGCAGGTATTTGGCGAAGGCCCAGTCGTCGGCCTCGACCGCATCGGCCGCCTCATTCATCAGGGCGTGGGCGCGGATCATCTCGTCGGCGAAGGCCACCGAATAGGGCGCGGCGTACAGGACCTTCGGATCCGGCTTGCGGCTCAGCCGCTCCAGCCGCGCCCTCAGGCCCGGATGCAGGGTGTCGAGGACCGGATAACGCAACAGCCTCGAAAGGTCGCGCCGTAGCATCAGCGAGCTGGCCCGGCGAACCACCGAACGCTGATGGGTCAACCCCGCCTTCTCGGCCGGATGGGCAGCCACATAGGCCTCGAACTCGGCCTTGGTCAGGTCCAGCGGGTAGACGTTCTTGCCGGGCGGTGCATCGGCGATTGCGACGAAGGGGACGCGCTTGTTGTCCAGCGTCGTGGCGATCGGCCCCTGGAATACCCGATAGAGCGTCGCCAGATCCCGCCCGTGGGCGTCGGTGCGCGCGGCCAAAGCGCGGCGCATCTCCCGGGCGGCGGCGTGCCGCTGGACCTCGTAGACATCCTGGAAAATTGCGCCGACGGCCAACAGCTTGGCAACCGCCGCCTGCTCGCCGGCCGACAGATGGCCGAGGTCCGGGGCCAGGGTCAGGGCCTGGGTCTTGTCGAGGATCGCCTTGGCCTGTTCAGGCGTCCATTCAGTGGGCGATGTCTGGGCCAGGGCGCGCGGCGCGGCGGCCAGCGCCAGGGCGGAAGCGGACAGGGCCATAGCCGCCCGGCGGGACATGGAAATCATGGTGCACCTCAACTGATCGGGGCCACCCTATTCAGCGCCGTCGTGGCTGGAAAGCATGGAAAGGGGAGCCCGTCCGGCGCTGGGTGCGGTGGGGTTCGCGGCCGGACGGGCGTCGATGGCGCAAGGCCTGGGTCGGGCATTTGACCCCGCGTCACCGCCCAAGGTGACCCTACACCCCTTTTACAGGATTCGCTCGTTTAAGTTGCGTTACCCGCATGGCGGGAAGAACTTCGATGAATATGTCTAGACATATTCATTTTCGGGCCTTTCCGGGACTTGGGACAAAACCTTGCGACAAAACCCGGCCCTGTAGGCCCGCTGACCGCAAACCGGCCCACATTCACAGCCGTCCCACCTACGTCAGGCCCACGCCGCGGCCCACATCCCCAGCGCCTAGGGCTACCGCCAGAGCACAACTTCGCCCGTGTTTTCAAGGCCCTGCGGCCAGGCTAACCCCTGGCGTCCCCTAGCGCGCGGTATAATGGTAGGCCGCTTCGATAGGCCCTTCGGGGCGGCCCTAGTCCTCGAACCCAACAAACACGGCCGCCTCATCGACGCTCTTGCGCTCGGACACCACGGCATTGGCCGGGAAGTCGTCGTCGGGATAGCCCATGGCGACGCAGATCATGATGACCTGGTCATCCGCGATGCCCGCATGCTCGCGGACGACTGGCGACTGCATGATTCCCTGGCTGTTGATCACACAGCCGAGGCCCCGCGACCAGGCGGCGTTGACCAGGGCGTTGGTCACCGCGCCGGCGTCGAACGGGCCGATGTCGCTGCCATGGATGGAGCGGTCGTAGGTGACCACAATGGAGACCGGCGCGTCGAACTGCCGAAAGCCGCGCAGCACCCAGTCCTGCCGCGCGTCCTTGTCCTCGCGGGCGATGCCCATGGCGGCGAACAGTTGCTTGGCGACGCCGATCTGGCGTTCGCGATGCTGTCCGCCGTACTCGCCGTGAACGCGAAACTCGCGGCTGTGGGGCACGCCGGCCAGGTTGCGCTCGGTGTTGCCGGCCCGGATGCGGTCCAGCGGCTCGCCCGACACGACGTAGAAGTTCCAGGGCTGGGTGTTCAGCGACGACGGCGACCGCATGGCCAGCTCGAGAACCTCGCGGATCACCGCCTTGGGCACCGGCTTCTGCTGATAGCCGCGGATGCTCCGCCGCCCGCGAACGACCTCGTCATAGTTCATTTGATTTCCTCGATTTTCTTTAAGGCTGCCGATGTCCCCTTGCGGAAGTCCACCCTGCCCCGGCCGACAAAAAGAAAGGCCCGGGATTTCTCCCGGGCCCTTCCGATACGATTGCGAAGGTGGCCTACGCCGCCTTGCCGAAGCTCAGCGTCTCGTAGCGGCGCAGGTGGTGGTCGACCGAGCCGTACAGCCCCTCGATCATCGTCGCGCGCTTGAAGTAGTGGCCGACGGCCAGTTCCTCGGTCATGCCCATGCCGCCGTGGATCTGGATGGCGTTCTGGCCGACGAACTTGCAGGCCTTGCCGATCTGCACCTTGGCGGCCGAGACGGCCTTGGCCCGCTCCGCGTCGCTCTCGTCAAGCTTCAGGGTGGCCATGTAGGTCATCGAGACCGACTGCTCGACGTTCATGAACATGTCGACCATCCGGTGCTGCAGCACCTGGAAGTTGGCGATGGCGGTGCCGAACTGCTTGCGCTGGCGGGCGTAGTCCAGCGTCTGCTCATGCATCTTGCGCATGGCGCCGACGGCCTCGGCGCAGGCGGCGGCCGCGGCCTCGTCCAGCACCTTGTTGACCAGCGGCAGGCCCTTGCCCTCTTCGCCGATCAGGGCCGACGCCGGAACAGTGACGTTCTCGAGGTAGACTTCCGAGGCGCGCTGGCCATCGACGGTCGGGTAGTCGCGGGTGACGATGCCCTTGGCGCCCTTCTCGACGATGAACACCGAGATGCCGTCCTCGTCGCGCTGGCCGCCGCTGGTGCGGGCGGTGACGATCAGGTGGCTGGCCCAGGGGGCGCCGATGACGACCGCCTTGTGGCCGTTGAGGACGAAAGCGTCCCCTTCCTTCTTGGCGGTAGTCTTCACATCCGCCCAGTTATAGCGGGCCTGCGGCTCGGCATAGCCGAAGGCGATGGTGACCTTGCCCTCGATGATGCCGCCGATCAGCTCGGCCGCGCCTGCATATCCCGAGTGCTTCAGGAAGCCGCCGCCGATGACGACGGTGCCGAGATAGGGCTCGACCACCAGGGCTTTGCCGAACTCTTCCATGACGATCATGTTCTCGATGGCGCCGCCGCCCAGGCCGCCCAGCTCTTCGGAGAAGGGCGCGCCGAGAATGCCCAGCTCGTTGGCGAAGGCTTCCCAGATGGCCGGGCTCCAGCCGCTCTCGGACTTGATCAGCTTCTGGCGTTTGTCGAAGTCGTACTTGTCCTGCAGGAAGCTGGCGACGGTGTCGCGCAGCATCGACTGCTCTTCGGAGAAATTGAAGTCCATCGGGCGTCCCTGACTAGATGCGTTTCTTGTGAGTTGAGGCCGAGCCTAGAGGCCCAGAACCATCTTGGCGATGATGTTGCGCTGGATTTCGTTCGACCCGCCGTAGATCGAGGTCTTGCGGGTGTTGAAGTAGTTGGGCGCCGTGCGGTGGGCGCTGTCGGGCCCGATCGGATGGGCGTTGTCGCCGTCACCCGGGAAGCCGCGGAAGTAGGGCGAGGCGTAGTGGCCCGCCGCTTCCAGCGCCAGCTCGGTCAGCCGCTGCTGGATCTCGGTGCCCTTGATCTTCAGCAGCGAGGATTCCGGACCCGGCCCCTTGCCGGCGCTTTCCGAGGCCAGCACCCGCAGCTCGGTGTACTCCAGAGCCGTCAGGTCGATCTCCAGCTCGGCGACCTTGCGCTTGAAGTCGGCGTCCTTCAGCAGGTTGTCGCCGTCGTCGCCGAACTCGACCGAGGCCATCTCGCGCACCCGCTCGACGCCGCGCTTGGAGCGCGCCACGCCGGCGATGCCCGAGCGTTCGTGAGCCAGCAGGAACTTGGCGCAGGTCCAGCCCTTGTTCTCTTCGAACACGCGGTTCTCGACCGGAACCTTGACGTTCTCCAGCCAGACCTCGTTGACCTCATGGCCGCCGTCGATGGTGATGATCGGGCGCACGGTGATTCCGGGCGTCTTCATGTCGATGAGCAGGAAGCTGATGCCTTCCTGGATCTTGGCCTCAGGGTTGGTGCGGACCAGGAAGAAGCCCCAGTCGGCGTGCTGCGCCAGCGTGGTCCAGGTCTTCTGGCCGTTGACGATGTAGTATTCCTTGCCGTCGTCGCCGGTGATGCGCTCGGCCTTGGTCTTCAGCGACGCGAGGTCGGACCCGGCGCCCGGTTCCGAATAGCCCTGACACCACCACTCCTCGCCGTTGTAGATCTTCGGCAGGTAGCGGTCCTTCTGTTCCTGGGTGCCGAAGGTGTAGATGACCGGGGCCACCATGGCGACGCCGAAGGGCAGGATCGGAATCGCGTCCGCCCGGGCCATCTCCTCGCCGAACAGGTATTTCTGGGTCGAGGTCCAGCCGCAGCCGCCCCATTCCTTCGGCCACGACGGGGCCACCCAGCCCTTCTTGGCCAGCACCTTGTGCCAGGACAGGAAGTCGTCCTTGCTCAGGTCTTCCCGATCCGAGCCCTTGTCGCGCAGCTGCGCCGGGTAGTTCTCGGCGATGAAGGCGCGGACCTCGTCGCGGAACGCAATGTCTTCGGGGGAAAAGTCGAGGTTCATCAGGGGCTCCCGGCGCGGCTCTTCAAGGGCCGTGTTCTAGTCGGGGCGGATCATAGAAGCCGAACGCTTGTTTGGAAAGATGACGCTCGCGTCAACGTAAGGTCTTTTGCGATCTTGGTGACGCTCAACACGAAGGGTCTTCGTCCAAAAAAAGAGCGCCCCGTCCGGGGTGGACGGGGCGCCAAGGGGCTCTGGGTGCTCGATAGAGAGTGCGAAATTACCCGACCACGCCGTAGGCCTGGCAGGCGCCGTTTCGCTCGGCGATCAGTTCGGCCTTGCGCGTGTCGTCGGCCTTGCGGGCCTCGACCTGCGCGTCGTCCTGGGCGTTCATGGCCTTGTCGATGATCCAGTCGGCGCGGCCACGCTTGTTGGCCTTCAGCACCGCGTCGACGGCCTTGGTGTCGACGCCGTCGGCCTTCGCCAGGCCCTTGCAGCGGGCCGCCTTGACGAACTGGGCGTCGCTGAGGCGTTCGGCCGGCTGGGCCGAGACTGCGGAGGCGCCGGCCAGGGCCAGCAGAGTGGCGGAGATCAGCAGGGTCTTCATGGTTGGCGTCCCGTCAGTGGTTGAATTCGATGACTGGAGGGTGCGTCACGAAGACCGTATTCGCAAATTAAACTCCTGAAAGACTCGAAGTATGACAGAGTTTTCATATCTAAACTTATTGTAATCCTCCGGGCCAAAACATGGCTCTTTCTTGACAGCCTCGCCACACTTGCCAGCGCGCCGCCGGGCCGCGATCCTTGGAGCCGATGACCGCCCTGCCCCCCAATCTCGACAATGACATAACCGGCCCCGGCCTCGGTGCCCTGCGCATGGACGCCGCCGCCCTCAACGACTTCCTGGCGCGCGCCTTTCCGCACAGCGAGCCCGAGACCATGGTCAAGGTGATCAAGGTCGATCCCGGCGTCGTCACCCTGGCCATGCCGACCAGCGAGCGGCACCACCGCCCGGGCGCGGTCATCTCCGGCCCGACCCTGATGAGCCTGGCCGACAGCGCCGCCTACGCCCTGATCCTGGCCCATATCGGCGAGGTGGCGATGGCGGTGACCACCTCGCTCAACATCCACTTCCTGCGCCCCTGCAAGCCCGGCCGGCTGATGGCCGAGGGCCGGCTGTTGCGTCTCGGCCGTCGGATCGCCACGGTCGATGTGCTGATGTGGACCGAGGGCCCCGACCGCGCCGCCGCCAAGGCCACCGTCGCTTACGCCATTCCCGAGGGAGCCGTCCGTTGAGCCTTGGTCCGCCCTACACCAGCCCGCCCAAGGCCATCACCACCCCCTGTGTGAAGGTCTGCATCGTCGATCCGGAGAGCAACCTCTGCCTCGGCTGCTTCCGCACCCTGCCCGAGATCGGCGGCTGGGCCCGCTTCAGCGAGGCGGAGCGCGCCGCCCTGATGACCGAGTTGCCCAGCCGCAAAGGCCGCATCCGCCCCGAGAAGCTCGGCATCCTCAACACCTGATTCACCAGCCTGATTCATCGGATGCAAACCCTGCTCGCCTAAAACCCTGCGCAATGGCTCGCGTTCAATGCGGTCCGACGAAGCCAAAAGGTGGGGTGTCGCCAATGCTGAAGTTCGCAGCGATCGTGCTGGTGGGAGCGTTGTCGGCCGTTGGCGCGGCCGGCGCCGTCGTCAACTTCGACCCCTCCCGGCAGGCCCCGCAGGCCAACCTCCAACTGGCGACGACGCCGGTCTCCAGCACCGCCGCCCCGGCCCAGGTCACCAAGGCCGCCGACGGCCACTACTGGGCCACCGCCGACGTCGATGGCAGCGCCGTGCGCTTCCTGGTCGATACCGGGGCGACCGCCGTCGCCCTGACCGCCACCGACGCCCAGCGCCTGGGCCTCGACCTCGGCAAGCTCACCTTCGGGGTGCCGGTGACCACCGCCGACGGCAAGACCATGGCCGCCCAGGTCAAGCTGCGCAGCGTCACCATCGCCGGAGCCCGGGTCGAGAACGTCGATGCCCTGATCCTGCGGACCGGCCTCGAAACCAGCCTGCTCGGCATGAGCTATCTGGGCCGCCTGTCCTCCTTCGAGGCCACGCGCACGGCGTTGATTCTCAAGCCCTAGACCGGCGCTCGCACCGGCGGCAGTTCGCCCCGGCTGACCGCCAGGCCCATCTGCAGGCTGCGGCCGATCATCAGCGCCCGCTCGACGAACAGCGCCGCCGCGGCCGGCGGACAAACGTCCCGCGCCGTCGCCTCGAACAGCGACAGCCAGCGGCCGAAGTGCTCGGTCCTGATGTCGGGCAGGCGGTTGTGGGCCTGCATCGGCCGCCCCTGGAACCGCCCCGTGGCCAGCATCACCGACGACCAGAAATCACACAGCTTGGCCAGATGGGCGTCCCAGGTCTCGCCGATGGCTCGCTCGAAGATCGGCCCGATGGCGGGATCCCGCCGCACCCGGTCGTAGAAGGCATGCACCAGCTGGCGGATCATCGCCTCGTCGATGCCGACGGCGACGCCGGGACCGAGACGGGGGCCCTCGCCGCGCGGGTGATCTGCTGGTCTGTCGGCCATGGCGGTGAGGTAGGCGGCGCGGTAACGACCCGCAACCCGTGGAAATCCCCTACGCCGCGGCCCGCGCCCCGCTCACCGCGTCCAGAGCCCGATCGACGACCTCGATCCCCGCGCCTGCCTTGACGCCCTCGACCGTCAGGATCCGCCGCCAGCTTCGCGCGCCCGGCCGGCCGTGGAACAGGCCCAGCATGTGCCGCACCATGGCCGGCAGGTGTACGCCCTCTTCCAGCCGCGCCAGCAGATAGGGCCGGTACCGCGCCACCGCCTCGAAGGGCGAGACATCGCCGCCGTCGGCCGCGAACAGCCGCCGGTCCACCTCGCCCAGCAGCCCGGCCTCGTGATAGGCCGCCCGGCCCATCATCACCCCGTCGACATGCGCCAGATGGGCCTCGGCCTCGTCCAGCGACGCCACCCCGCCGTTGATGACGATGGTCAGCTCCGGCCGCTCGCGCTTGAGCCTGTAGACCAGCGGATAGTCGAGCGGCGGGATGTCCCGGTTCTCCTTCGGCGACAAGCCCTTCAGCCAGGCCTTGCGGGCATGGACGACGAAGGTCTTCACCCCGGCCGCCGCCGACAGGTCGACCAGCCGGAACAGGCTGTCCGCCGGCTCCTGGTCATCGACGCCGATGCGGCATTTCACAGTCACCGGCACATCGACCGCGCCGATCATCGCCGCCATGCAGTCGGCCACCAGCTCCGGCTCGCGCATCAGGCAGGCGCCGAACCGCCCCGACTGCACGCGGTCGGAGGGACAGCCGACGTTGAGATTGATCTCGTCATAGCCCAGGTCCGCGCCGATCCTGGCGCTGGCCGCCAGGTCGTCGGGGTCCGAGCCGCCCAGCTGCAGCGCCACCGGATGCTCGACCGGGTCATAGCCGAGCAGCCTGTCCCGGTCGCCGTGCAGCACGGCCCCGGTGGTGACCATCTCGGTGTAGAGCAGCGCCCGTCCGGTCAGCGCCCGGTGCAGCGCCCGGCAGTGACGGTCGGTCCAGTCCATCATCGGGGCGACGGAGAAGGTATGGGGCGGCGGGCGGATCACGCCGCGTCCTTAGCGGATCGTCCGGCCTGGAGCCAGACGCCCGGCGATCTCAGCGGCAGCCGACGGACATCAGAATTCTTCCCACTCGGCGGCGGGCTTCAAGGCCGTCGCGGCCCCGGTGCGCGCGAAGGCGGCGACGCGCGAGCGCGCCTGATGGACCGGATTGGTCGGGCCGGTCGAGGAATGGGTGACGCCTGGGCGAGGCTGCGGGGCCTGACGCGGGGCCGCGTAGGACGACGAGTCGGTCTGTCCGACGTCGAAGACCGAGATCAGCCGGGCCAGGTTGGCCGCCTCGCTTTGCAGGCTGGCGGCGGCCGCGGTGGCCTGTTCGACCATGGCGGCGTTCTGTTGCGTCACCTGGTCCATCTGGTTCACGGCGGTGTTGACTTCGCTCATCCCCGTCGCCTGCTCCTTGGTGGATGCGGCGATATCGACGACCAGGGAGTCAATGTTGGCGATCGCCTCGACGATGATGGACAGCGCCTGGCCCGTGTCGCCGACCAGCTTGACGCCGCGCCCGACCTGGGCGCTGGAGGTGCTGATCAGCGCCTTGATCTCCTTGGCCGCGTCGGCCGACCGCTGGGCCAGCGCCCGCACCTCGGAGGCCACGACCGCGAAACCCCGACCGGCATCCCCGGCCCGCGCCGCCTCGACGCCGGCGTTGAGCGCCAGCAGGTTGGTCTGGAAGGCGATCTCGTCGATGACGCCGATGATCTGGCTGATCTGGGCCGACGAGCTTTCGATCTCGTTCATCGCGCCGACCGCTTCACGCATGACGTCGCCGGACTTCTGGGCCTCCACGCGGGCCTGGCCGGCGGCGTCGGCGGCCTGCTTGGCCCCGTTCGCCGTGCGCTTGACCGTGGCGGTGATCTGGTCGAGGGCGGCGGCCGTTTCCTCGAGGCTGGCGGCCTGCTGTTCGGTGCGGCGGGACAGATCGTCGGAGGCCTGGGCGATCTCGCTCGATCCGCCGCTGACGGTGTCCGTCGCCGACTTCACCGCGTCCATCGTGCGTTGCAGGGTGGCGACGGCGCCGTTGAAGTCCGCCTTGACCTTCTCGAAGGCCGGATCGACGGCGGCGGTGATCCGGTAGCCCAGTTGATTGTCGGCGAGCTTGGCCAGCGCCCCGGCGATCTGGTCGACCGACCGCACGCGTCCGGTGACGTCGGTGGCGAACTTCACCACCTTCACAACCCGGCCGCTGGCGTCGAAGACGGGATTGTACGAGGCCTGGATCCAGGCGGACGATCCGTCCTTGGCGCGCCGCTCGAACTCGTCGGCGACGAACTCGCCGGCGTTCAGCTTGCGCCAGAAGGCGGCGTACTCGGGGCTCTGGGCATAGGCGGGATCGACGAACATCCGGTGGTGGCGGCCCTTGACCTCGTCCAGCCGGTAGCCGAGCACCTTCAGGAAGTTCTCGTTGGCGGTAATGACTTCGCCTCCGACCGTGAACTCGATGACCGCCTGGACCCGGTCCAGCGCCGTCAGTTTGCTCTCGGCTTCGGCGGCCTTCAGCTTGGCCTCGGTGGTCACCTGGGCCACCTTCACCACCTTTTCGACAGCCCCGCGGCCGTTGAGAACAGGGTTGTAGGTAGCCTGGATCCAGACCTCCTGGCCGGACTTGGCCAGCCGGCAATATTCGTTGGAGTCGAACTCACCGCGTCGAAGCTTGGACCAGAAGGCCGAATATTCGGCGCTCCGGGCGTATTCGGCGGGGACGAAGACGCTGTGGTGCTTGCCCTTCAGTTCCGCCTCGGCATAGCCCATCGCGCCGCAGAAGTTGGCGTTGGCCCGGAGAATGACGCCATCCTTGTTGAACTCGATGATGGCCAGGGAACGGTCCAGAGCGCTCAGGACCGCCCCTTGGCCGCCCGCGCTTTTGAACAACGATTTCATCAGGTCTTCTCCGGGGGGTATTGATGCGCGACCAATGACGCCTTGGAGTTAACAGGGGTTGAACGGCGTTATATGTACGAAGACTTACTAGGCTCGAATTGAGTGCGCCACATCGCCGCGCCAAATAGATCAAGACCACATATTACCCGTTTTAAGTTGTTGACGAGCTCAACCTTTGATCTAGTCAACACACCATTGGCTGTATTAATGCTTAATCTCCACCTTCGGATAACCAAAGCTGCCTATGGGTTGTCCTTGCCTGCCCGCTAACGCGGCAGTCAGTATTCGCGGAGCGCCAGGACCGTCCGCTTTGCGCACCGGCTTTTTGGCCGCCCGAGCGTTTGCGTTGCGACCATTGCGGCCTAAAGTCCGCGGCCGTCCAGAAGGCCCCACCGATGTCCGATCCCCCCCGCCGGCCGATCCTGAAGCTGAAGTTTCCGCCGGCCGCGCCGCCGCGCCCGGAGCCGACGCCGGTCGAATCGGCCGGCGACCGCTGGAAGTGCAAGCCCTGCGGCGGCGTGGTCGTCATCACCGGCCAGGAGCCGGCCGACCAGGAAGTCCGTTGTCCGGCCTGCAACGCCCGCCTGGGCCTGGCCGGCGACTTCCAGACGGCCGACGGCGGCGGCAAGGTTCGCGCCCGACGCCTGCCGGCTTTACGGCCCGGCGCTTAGCCTCTACCCAACCACCATCCCTGCAACGGAAGGACGCCGATGGCTTCCGGACTCGCCGCCCTTCTCGACGACATCGCCGGCATCGCCAAGATCGCGGCCGCCTCGCTGGACGATGTCTCCGCCGCCGCCGGCAAGGCCGGGACCAAGGCGGTCGGGGTGGTCATCGACGACACCGCCGTCACCCCCAACTACGCCGTCGGCTTCACGCCCGACCGCGAGCTGCCGATCGTCGCCAAGATCGCCAGGGGCAGCTTCATCAACAAGCTGGTCTTCCTGCTGCCGGGCGCCCTGCTGCTCAGCGTCTTTGCCCCCTGGGCCATCCAGCCGCTGCTGATGATGGGCGGCGCCTACCTCTGTTTCGAGGCCACCGAGAAGATCTTCGAGGCCCTCTTCCTCCACGGCGAGCACGAGGTCGACGGGCCGGAGGATCTGGCCCTCAGTTCGGCCGAGCTGGAAAAACAGAAGGTGGCCGGCGCCATCCGCACCGACCTGATCCTGTCGGCCGAGATCATGGCCATCGCCCTGGGCGAGGTGGCCAGCCAGCCGCTGATGATCCGCGCCGTCGCCCTGATGGCGGTCGGCATCGGCATCACCATCGCCGTCTACGGCGTCGTCGCCCTGATCGTGAAGATGGACGACATCGGCCTGCACCTGGCCAAGAGCCCGCGCCGGCCGACGGCCGCCCTCGGCAAAGGCCTGGTCCGCGCCATGCCGACCGTGCTGTCGGGCCTGTCGGTCGTCGGCACCGCCGCCATGCTGTGGGTCGGCGGCGGCATCCTGGTGCATGGCCTGGAGCACTATCATCTCGGCCCGATCCCGGTCTGGGTCGAGGCCGCCGCCCATGCCGCCGGCGCGGTCCCGGCCGTCGGCCCCCTGCTCGGCTGGATCACCTTCGCCGCCCTGTCGGCGGTGGTCGGCGCGGTCATCGGCGGCGTCATCGTCGGGGTGCTGCACCTGATCCCGAAGAAGAAGGGCGCGACCGGGCACTGAGTAAAACTCTCTCCACGAAGCCCCGGGCTATCGCTGGTGACAACCGGCGCCCAAGACGGGTTCAGCTGCCGTGAGGGGTCCCTTCTCCCCTTGTGGGAGAAGGTGGCGCGAAGCGCCGGATGAGGGGTCGATAGGTCTCTAAGCCGCGCAGTGGCGGTAAATTTAGGCTGTGTCGAAGGCCGGGGAGCCCCCTCATCCGTCGGCTTCGCCGACACCTTCTCCCGCGAGGGGAGAAGGGAGCCCAGAGGCGAACTCACAGTCGCCGGTTCGCCGCCACAAGCGCTTCCCGGCCCTGAAGTGATGGCAGCGCCTACCCCTCCGGCTCCCCTCCCGGATCCACCACCCGCCCGTTCCTCGGCACCGCCCCGGCCCGCTCCGGCCGCATCTTCAGCGACGCCAGCAGGCCAGCCGCCACGCTCGGCTCCGCCACCGGCGTCACCCACAGGCTGTCCCCCATCGCCCGCTCCACCGCATTGTCGAAGTTGCGCCGCATGGAGGCGGTGTCGAAGCTCATCATGCTGAAGGCCTCGCCCGGGTCGGGGATGGAGGCGATGCTGAACGGCAGCCGGTGGCGGGCGCAGAAGGCCGCCGTCACCTCAATGGCGTGGCGGTAGCTGAAGCGCAGCATGGTGTCGAAGCTGCGGATCAGGATGGCGGCGATGTTGTTCTGGGTGGTGCGCGGGGCCTGGTCGAGCACGGTGTTGACGATGGCGTAGACCTGGCTGCGGGCCAGCCGCTGGCCCAGCTTGCGCCAGCGCAGCAGCGCCTCGGGCATCAGGAACAGCGGCGTCGTCACCCCGCCATCGACATGCATCTCCTCGTACAGCACCCCGCCGGACTGGCAGACGATGCGCTTGGGCGGAAAGATGCCCGGCAGGCTGCCCGAGGCGACCAGCACCGTGCGGAACAGGGCCAGGGCCTCATCGCCGCCCTTGCTGGCGATCTCGCCCATGTCCCAGATCACCGTGCGCTGGCGGTCGAGGTCCGTCGTCGCCACCAGCAGGCGGCGGCCCTTGGCGTGCTCGACGGCGATCTCCGCCAGCATCTCGGCATTGACGAAGCGGCTGACCAGCCGGTCGAGGGAGTCCGAGCGGAAGATGGCCCCCGACCCCGGCCCCAGCTTGGCGATGCCCAGCAGGTCCGAGGCATGGCCGCCGGTGTAGGCGTCGGTCAGCCGGTCGTCCCAGCGCGGCCCCAGGAAGGCGAAGGGGGCGATCAGGGCCCCGGTGCTGACCCCGGTGACGATGGCGAAGTCCGGCCGCCGCCCGGCCCGGGTCAGCCCGACCAGGATGCCGGCCCCATAGGCGCCGCCCGCCGCCCCGCCGGAGATGGCCAGGATGTTGAACGCCTCCCGCGCCCAGGGGGCCCGCAGCGGGGCGAGCCGATCGGCGGCGGCGACCAGACTGTCCTCCGCCTCCTCGACACTGAGGCGCACGCCCTCGAACCCGGCGATCAACGCCTTGGTCAGCCCGGGCGTCGGCAGCCGCGCGCCCGGCAGTCGGCTTCGCCAGTTGGGGGTGTCGCTCATCGGGAGTCCTTAGCGGGGGAGGCCATAGCAGCACGCTACAACGCCTCTGTCAGCCGAAGGTGACCACTCAGAGGCCCTTCTTCGCCGCCTCGACGAGCGCGGCCATCACCCAGGCCTTGATCGTCTTGGCCTCGGCGTCTTCCAGGCCCAGGACATCCTTGAAGACGATCATGCTCTCCGACCCCACGACCAGCGCCAGCGCCTTGGCCAACCGCTCCAGGGCCGCCGGCTCGAACTGGCTGCAACAGGGCGCCAGCGCCGCCTCGATCATCGGCGAGCGGCGGTTCTGGCGGCGCGGCGGGTCGTCCGGCCCGGCCCGCCCGCGCTGCACCGCCGAGGACAGCATCAGCCGCAACGTCCCCTCGTTGGCGGCCATCATGGCGTCGAGGGCGTCATCGACCCGGCCCAGCCGCGTCACGGCGTCTTCCGGCGGCCCTTCCGGGAACAGCTCGGCCGCCTCCGGCGTGCTCATATGCAGGGCCGCCTCGACCAGCAGGTCGTCGAGGTTGGCGAAGTAGCGATAGGCCGTGGCCCGCGAGACCAGCGCCGCTTCGGCGATGGCCTCCAGGCTCGGCTTCTCGCCGCTCCGCATCAGCCGGCCGGCGGCCTCCAGCAGGTCCTTGCGGGTGCGCTGGCGCTGGTTGCTGCGACCGGGTTTGACGGGTGTCTGGGGCAAACCTCAGTCCTGCGGCAGTTGCTGGAGGATGGCGGCCAGGTCGAGCCACACATTCTCCCGACGGATTGCCCCCGAGTCGGCGAATTCCACCACATGCAACAGCCGGAATTCGAGCGGCCGGCCTCGGCCTTCCAGCCCGAACGGACGCCCGGGCGCCCGGCCGCGCCACATCGAGTCATCGACCATGAAACCCTCGCCGTAGAGCCGGCGAAGGGTCTCCACCCGGCCGTCGGCGAGGTCGGCGAACAGGGTCTCGTAGAAGGGCTGCGCCCCGGCCCGCCCATGCGTCGGCCCCGTCGGCCAGCCGACGATGTCGTGCTCGACATCCTCGGCCAGGGTGGCCAGCACGCCGGCGACATTGTCGGCAGCCTCGAAGGCGAAATGCTCGTCCATGCGGGCGTCCATCTGCGCCGGGGTCAGGGCGCTCTCAAGCGACATAAGCCAGGTCCTCATTCAGCACCCGGAACTGCTCGGGCGGCAGGGCGGTGCGGGCCACGTCGTCGAGGATGTGGCTGTAGGCCTCGGGCGGGGCGTTGGCGCGGATGTAGCGCAGGAAGGTCGCCCGCTCGGCCGGGTTCATGCCGGGCAGCATGATGAAATAGTACTGGGTCAGTCGCTCGGGGGCGATCGACTGGATGATGCGGCTTTCCATGTCCATCAGCTCCTGGTCGCTGAAATGGGCGTGGAAGGCGGGCAGCGCCTCCTGCTCCTCGCGGGCCATATGGGCCAGGTCGTCGCCGAAATAGGTCGAGAAGCGCAGGTACAGCGCCCGACCGACGGCGGCCCGGCGCTCGTCGGGGGCGGCTTCCAGGGCGTCGATCATCCGCTCAAGGGCGCGGAAGGTCTCGTAGTGGTGGTCGTGGTCGTCGGCCAGCCGGGCAGCCAGCTCGGGCGCGCGGCTGCGCAGCGGCTCGTTGTATTCGGCGTCCTCGTGCTGCAGGTGCTCTTCGGCCAGTTGCAGGTGCAGGCGCAACTGGCCGATCAAGTCGGCGACGGCGTGGCGGTCGCGGGTCTCGATCTGGCCGAGCGCCATCAACAGGCGCGAGGAGCCGAGCCGCAGGCCCTTGTGGATGGGACCGTACAGGTCGTGGCGTTGAGGGTTGGTCATGGGGATAGTCCGTAGCGTCTGTGATTGCGATACGGCGTTCTTTAGTGAGACGCTTGTCTCATTGCAATATTATCATCTTGTCATGAACGGATTGTAACGCGGACAACGGGCGGTTCCCCTCTTTTCCCTGTCATCCTTCGGTTCCGCGAAGCGGAATCCGGAGGACCCACCCGTAAGCTTGGCAGCTGGCGTCGGAAGGGTTGCTCGAACAGCGATGCCGGCCTTCCAGCTCCAGCCGGTTCCGCTCCCCGGTGGGTCCTCCGGATCGGCTTCGCCGACCGAAGGATGACAGTTCATCGCCCGCCGACGCGTTCGCCTGTCCTCACCCATCGTCCCGCTGGACAATTTTTCGGCGGCGTTGTCGGCTCACCCTCCCATCGCCCGTCCTCAGTTTGTCACCGGAGGCCACGACCATGCTCTACGCCATCTTCTGCTACAACCAGGAAGACGTCACCTCGGCCTGGGCCCCGGACCATGAGGCCAGGGTCATGGCCGACCTGCGGGCCGTGCAGGAGCCGCTGGTCGCCGCCGGTAAGCTTGGTCCCGTCGCCCGCCTGCTGCCGACCACCGCCGCCACCACCCTGCGCAAGGGCGACGAGCCGCTGGTCATCGATGGGCCCTTCGCCGAGACCAAGGAACAGCTGCTCGGCTTCTACATCCTCGATGTCGCTGACCTGGGCGAAGCGCTCGGCGTCGCCAGGGATCTGGCCAGGGCCAACCCCGGCCTCGGCAGCTATGAGGTCCGCCCGCTGGCGCTGTTCAATCCCGGCGCGTCCCTCGGCGCCCTCTGATGACCGATCCGGCCTGGATCCAGTCGGCCCTGACCTCGGCCCGCCCCCAGGCCGTCGGCGCCCTGCTCCGCTACTTCCGCGACCTGGACACCGCCGAGGAGGCCTTTCAGGACGCCTGCCTGCGGGCCCTGCGCACCTGGCCGGACAAGGGGCCGCCGCGCGATCCGACCGCCTGGCTGATCATGGTCGGCCGCAACGCCGGCATTGACCAGGTCCGCAAGCTGAAACGGGAAACCGCCCTCCCCGACGAGGAGCAGATCAGCGATCTGGGCGACGCCGAGCCCGACCTCGCCGACCGCCTCGACGGCGCCGACTACCGCGACGACGTCCTGCGGCTGATGTTCATCTGCTGCCACCCCGCCCTGCCGGCCACCCAGCAGATCGCCCTGGCCCTGCGCATCGTCAGCGGCCTGAGCGTCCGCCAGATCGCCAAGGCCTTCCTGGTCGGCGAGGCGGCCATGGAGCAGCGCATCACCCGCGCCAAGGCCCGCATCGCCGCCGCCGGAACCAGCTTCGAGACTCCCGGCGCCGTAGAGCGCTCCGAACGCCTGGCGGCCGTCGCCGCCATGACCTACCTGATCTTCAACGAGGGCTACTCGGCCGGCCCGGGCGACGAGGACAGGGGCCAGCTGGCCGGCGAGGCCATCCGGCTCGGCCGCCTCCTGCTCCGCCTCTTCCAGACCGAACCGGAGATCATGGGCCTCACCGCCCTGATGCTGCTGCAGCAGTCGCGGGCTGACGCCCGTTTCGACGCCGGGGGCGAGGTCATCCTGCTCGACGACCAGGACAGGTCCCGGTGGAACCGCAAGATGATCGCCGAGGGCCTGGCCCTGATCGACAAAGCCATCCGCCACCGCCGGCCGGGCCCCTACCAGATCCAGGCCGCCATCGCCGCCCTTCACGCCCGCGCGCAGACGCCCGCCGACACCGACTGGGCCCAGATCGACGCCCTCTACGCCAGTCTCGAGCGGATGACCCCCTCCCCGGTCGTCACCCTCAACCGCGCCGTCGCGGTGGCCAAGACCGCCGGCCCCGAGGCCGCCCTGGCCCTGGTCGATCCCCTGGCCGACCGCCTCTCCGGCTACTTCCACTTCCACGGCCTGCGCGGCTGGCTGCTCACCCAGCTCGGCCGCAAGCCTGAAGCCCGCGAAGCCTTCGACCGCGCCATCGCCCTGGCCGGCAGCCTCGCCGAAGCCACCCACATCCGGCGGCAGATCGACAGCCTGCTGGCGGGGTAGCCTGCCCCCGGTGACGGTTGTGGGTGGCTCGAGGCATCGGGGCTATAATGGTCGAACCGCTTCGATAAGCGGGGCGCCCAGCTTTCCGAACACGCCTGCCAATTTCAGTACGCCACCACAACGCATCCCCAACACCACCCCCATACAACCCCAACAAGACCACAACACTCACCCGTCGCAATCGTAACACCTGCCATACCCATTATTGTTTATTGTCAGTGACTTAGGCTTTTTGCGGTGAAGTTTCCCGCCGCTGTCGGATTCAGTACCTCCCCACCGTCCTTAGGTTTTGTACGAAACACCCATGACCGACGCCCTGGCCGTACCGGTCAGGCATTCAGGACAACCCCGATGCTCAAGATCATCCTCATCATCCTCGGCGTCATCGCCCTGGCCGTCATCGCCCTGGTCGCCTTCGCCAGCACCAAGCCTGACAGCTTCATCATCCAGCGCAGCACGACGATCAACGCCCCGCCCGAGAAGGTCTACGCCCTGATCCAGGACTTCCATCAGTGGGGCCAGTGGTCGCCCTTCGAGAAGCTGGATCCCGACATGACGCGCACCTTCGGCGACCCGGCGGCCGGCCTGGGCGGGACCTACGCCTGGGACGGCAAGAAGGCCGGCGCCGGCAGCATGAGGATCAAGGAGGCCGAGCCCGGCCGCCGGGTGGCCATCGCGCTGGATTTCACCAAGCCCTTTCCGGCCAGCAATACCGCCACCTTCGACCTCGTTCCCGAGGGCGCCGGCACGAAGGTGACCTGGGCCATGACCGGCAAATCTCCCTTGATGTTCAAGGTGATGGACACCGTTATGGGCATGGACAAGACGCTCGGCAGGGACTTCGAAAAGGGCCTGAACGATCTCAGGGCCGCCGCCGAAAAATGACCGGGCCTGCCTCCCTTCCGCCACATCCGGCGCCCAGCCTTGGCTGGCGGAAGGGAGAAAGCTCTAGGCGGCACGCGAAAAACTTCAAACGTCGTTCGCCCGAACGGCGCGGTAGCATCTAGCGCTCTGCCCACTATGACGCTAAATCCACCGGTCGATGCCGCCATCGTGGCGGAATTCTGGGCCGCCATCTGGCGGTCACTACTCTACTAGGACGACTACATGGCGCGCGGTACGGTCAAATGGTTCAACGGAGCCAAGGGTTTTGGCTTCATCCAACCCGATGACGGGGGCAGCGATGTCTTCGTCCACATCTCGGCGGTCGAGCAAGCTGGCCTGCACGGCCTGAACGACGGCGATCAGGTCAACTACGAGCTGGAACAGGACCGCCGCAGCGGCAAGCTGTCGGCCGGCCAACTGGTTGTCACCGGCAGCGGCCCGCCCCCCAGCGGCGGCGCGCGTGGCGGTGGCGGCGGCTTCGACCGTCCGCAACGCTCCTTCGACCGTCCCCCGCGCTCCTTCGACGGCCCCCGCGCCGGCGGTGGCGGCGGCGGCTCGCGTGAACCGGCTGGTCCGGGTTCGGGCGTGGTCAAGTGGTTCAACGGCACCAAGGGCTTCGGCTTCATCCAGCCCAACGACGGTGGCGGCGACGTGTTCGTCCACATCTCGGCGGTTGAACAAGCCGGTCTGCGTGGCCTGAACGAAGGCCAGGCTGTCTCCTACGACCTCGAGCAGGATCGTCGCAGCGGCAAGACCTCGGCGACCAACCTCAAGATCGACTAGAGCTTTCAGGGCCGGCCCTCTGCGGGGGCCGGCCCTTCCTCTTCCTGACTGCCTTTCGGGTGAGCCACCACGTGACTCCTGCCCTCTCCGCCGCGCCGGTGCTCGAAACCGACCGCCTTGTGCTTCGCGGCCACACGCCCGACGACTTCAACGACTGCCTGTCCCTCTGGAGCGATCCGGAGGTCACCCGCTTCATCGGCGGCCGCCCGGCCTCAGGTGAAGAGGTCTGGGCCCGCACCCTGCGCTACATCGGCCATTGGCAGGCGCTGGGCTACGGCTTCTGGGCTATCTTCGAGAAGGCCTCCGGCCGTTTCGTCGGCGAGGCCGGCTTCGCCGACTTCCACCGCGACATCTCCCCCGCGCTGACCGGCATGCCGGAAATGGGCTGGGCCCTGCAGCCCTGGTCGCACGGCAAGGGCTACGCCACCGAGGCCATCGCCGCCGCCCTCGCCTGGGGCCAGACGGTGTTCACGGCCCCCAGCTGCTGCATCATCTCGCCGGGCAACGGCCCCTCGGTCCGCGTCGCCGAAAAGCTCGGCTTCCAGGAACTGGCCCACACCACCTACCACGACGAGCCGACGGTGATTTACCGCCGCGACTGGATCTAGCGCCCTTCTCCCGCTTGTCGGGAGAAGGTGGCCCCGAAGGGGTCGGATGAGGGCAGCACCGGCCTCAGCCGCTATCTCACCGGCCTCAAGAGGTAGTGGCTGACGCCCCACTCCTGCCCGTCGCGATGCCCGAACAGCCCGGCCGTGGCCAGGAAGAACAGCCGCCAGCGCCGCCGCCAGACCCCGGCATGGTCTCCGTAGGTCGCCTTCATGATGCGCCGAACCGCCAGGTCCTCGCGGTCCATGTTGGCCAGCCAATCAAGCGCCGTCTTCTCATAGTGGCCGCCGTTCCACTTCCAGTCCTCGATGACCTCGAACAGGTCGCCGAAATCGCGGATCAGGTCGTGGCTGGGCATGAAGCCGCCGGTGAAGAAGTACTTGCCGATCCAGTCCTCCTGATCCTCGTGGCTGAACCGGTAGGGTTGCGAGCGATGGCTGAAGATGTGGATGAACAGCCGTCCCTCCGGCTTCAGCCAGTCCCGCACCCGGCCCAGCAGCTGGCCCCAGTTGGCCATGTGCTCGAACATCTCGACCGAGACCACCCGGTCGAACGTCCCCTCCGGCTGGAAGACATTGGCGTCGGCGGTGATGACCTTCAGGTTCGAATAGCCCCGGGCCTTCGCCTGGGCCTCGATATGCTCGCGCTGGCCGTTGGAGTTGGAGACGCTGGTGATCTTCGCATTCGGGTACCGCGCCGCCATCCACAGCGACAGCGAACCCCAGCCGCAGCCGAGCTCAAGAATGTCCTGCCCGTCCTCCAGCCGCGCGTGCTCGCAGGTCACCGTCAGCGCCCGATCCTCGGCCTGGGACAGGGTCCGAGCGCCCTGGTCGTAGAGACAGCTCGAGTATTTCAGGCGCGGCCCCAGCACGATGCGGAAGAACTCGGCCGGCACCTCGTAGTGCTGGTCGTTGGCCGCATCGGTGTGCTCGGCGATCGGGCGGGCGCGCATGTCCCTGGCGAACTGTTCCGGCAGATCGTCGGGCAGGCCCAGCAGTTCCAGCCGCTGCTTCTCGACCAGCCAGCTGATCGCCGCCTTGCGGATCATGTCGGGGGCCGGAAGGCTTTCGGCGGCGTTGATCGCGGTCTTCAGAAGATCCATGGCTCAGGCTTTCGGCGGCAGAGGGAAGAAGGGGGACACGCGGGCCTGGTAGTCGGCGTAGGCCTGGCCCCGCGACTTCAGCATGGCCTGCTCCAGCGGCGGCACGCCCGAGACCTTGATCAGCAGCCAGGCCATGAAGGCCGGCCCGATCAGCGCCAGCCAGCCCCAGGGCCAGGCCGTCAGGCTGGTTCCCAGGGCCATGACCGGCCAGGCCAGCCAGATGGTCCATTCGAAGAAGTAGTTGGGATGCCGCGACCAGCCCCACAGGCCGACGTCGCAGACCTTGCCCTTATTGGCCGGGTCGGCCTTGAACTTCGACAGCTGAGCGTCAGCCAGGCTCTCGCCGCCGATACCGCCCGCGAGGATCAGCCCCGCCGCGATATCGCTCCAGGCCAGCCCCGGAGCAGGGTTGCGCGCCGCCACCAGGATGGCGATGCAGAGCAGAGCGCCGGCCACGGCCTGCGACTGCAGGAAGCCGAACATCCGTGCCTGGAACGCCTTGCCCCAGGCCTTGCGGAAGCCGGCGTAGCGCGCATCTTCCGGCGCTCCGGAGACCCGCCGCCTCAGATGGCTGCCCAGCCGCAGCGACCAGAAGAGGATCAGCCCGCCGGCGATCCACTGGCGCGGACTGGTCTCGCCGCCGAGCGGCCAGAGCGCGGCCACCGCCCCCGCCGGCCCCATGCCGAAGCTCCAGAAGACGTCCGTCCAGCCGCCATTGCCGACGGCCCTCTGGTAGGACCATGCGATGGTCATCCAGGCGCTCAGGCCAACAGCCACGGCGACAGCGAGCAGGATCATGCCCCTACCTACGCGCCGCGCCTCCCGTTGGATGACCGCTCAGGCCTGAAACAGCCTCCAGGCCTGAAAAAGGTAAACCGCCCCGACCCCGGTGACGATCCAGCGCGTCCACTTGAGGAACGACACATCGGTCAGCCGGTCGAGGATCCTGCCGCCGACCATGGTCCCAAGGATCGACAGCGGCGCCGCCAGGGCGAACACCCACCAGGGCGGAACCCCCGCCCCGCCAAGCTTGATCAACGGCGCCCCGAACACCACCACCTTGGCCAGGTGGCTGAACACCTGGGTCCCCGCCTTGGTGGCGACGATCTGGTGGCGGGTCATCTCCGTGCGCACAAAGAAGATGTCGAGCAGCGGCCCCGCCACCCCCGCCAACAGGTTCAGCCCGGTGACCAGCAACCCGCAGGCCAGCGCCTGCGGCGGCCTGGCCGCATCCAGCGACAGCCAGCCGCGCGGCAGCCAGACCAGGACCGGGCAAAGCCCCAGCATCAGGAACAGCAGAGGCTTCGACGGGCTGTAGCTGACCAGGGTGACAATGATCCCCGCCACCAGCGCGCCAACCGCGTACAGCCCAATGATCCGCCAGTTCAGGTGCTTGCGATGCAGGATGGCCCGCGAGCCATTGGCGACGATCTGCATGACCCCATGGGTGACGAACGCCGCCGACACCGGCAGCACCAGCGCCAGCGCCCCCATCAGCACCAGCCCGCCCGCCAGGCCGAACACGCCGGTCAGGACGGCGGTCAAAAAGGCGACGATCAGGATGAAGACGCTGGTGGCGGCGGTGATCCGTCAATCTCCCGAAAGAGAATGGTGGGCGGCGACGGGTTCGAACCGCCGACCCTCTCGGTGTAAACGAGATGCTCTGACCAGCTGAGCTAGCCGCCCGCGCCGGACGGGTGTAACCGCCGTCGCCGCCGAACGGAAGCCTAGCCGTTGAGCGCCGACTTCAGACCTTCACCGACCTGGAAGCGGGCGGTCTTGCTGGCCGGACGTTTGACGGTCTCGCCGGTCCGCGGATTGCGGGCTGTGCCGGCCGCCCGGGAGACGGCCTTGAACGCGCCAAAGCCCACCAGACGGACATCCTCGCCCTTCTTCAGGGAGGCGGTCACCGCCGCGGTAAAGGCTTCCAGGGCGGCGCCCGCCTGGGTCTTGTTCAATCCCGCGCCGTCCGCGATCGCGGCGACCAGTTCGGCCTTCGTCATACGCAGTCTCCCAGCCCAAATCCGTTGTGCGGCGCGGTCTTCGCGCATCGCGCGAGGCCCCTCGCCTGAAACGATTATGAAGACTGTCGGCTGGCCGTCAAAAGAAACGCGGCCCGAGTCGCCCCGGGCCGCGCACATTATCGACGTTCATATACCGATGGTCACCCTTAGTGGGTAATTACGGCGTCTCCGTCGGCGTCTTCCACCTTCGCAGGCGCAACAACCGGCTCATCGTCCTCCGACCACTCGATGGCGACCGGAGCGCTGATCAGGGCCCGGGCGATGGCCTCATCCACCGTCGAGATCGGGACGATTTCGAGGGCGTCCTTCACCGTCTGCGGCACGTCGGCCAGGTCCTTCTCGTTCTCCTGCGGGATGAGGACGGTCTTGATCCCCGAGCGCAGGGCGGCCAGCAGCTTTTCCTTCAGGCCGCCGATCGGCAGGACGCGGCCCCGCAGGGTCACCTCCCCGGTCATGGCAATGTCCTTGCGGATCGGAATGCCGGTCAGCACCGAGATGATGGCGATGGCCATGGCCACACCGGCCGAGGGACCGTCTTTCGGGGTTGCCCCCTCCGGAACGTGGACGTGGACGTCGGTCTTCTCGAACTGCGGCGGCTTGATGCCGAACTTGGTCGACCGCGACCGCACATAGGAGTTCGCCGCGGCGATGGACTCCTTCATGACGTCCTTGAGGTTGCCGGTGATCGACATGCGGCCCTTGCCGGGCATCTTGACCGCCTCGATGGTCAGGATCTCGCCGCCGAACTCGGTCCAGGCCAGACCGGTGACGATACCGACCTGGTCCTCCTCGTCCGTCTCGCCATAGCGGTACTTCTGGATGCCGGCGTACTTGGCCAGGCGTTCGTCATCGATGGTGATCGACGTGACGTCTTCCCGGGCCAGGTCACGAACCGTCTTGCGCGCCAGGTTGCCCAGTTCCCGCTCCAGCGACCGCACGCCGGCTTCCCGGGTGTAGTAGCGGATCAGGTCCTGGATCGCCTTGTCCGGAACGATGAAGTCCTCGGTCGTCAGCCCGTGGTCCTTGGTCAGCTTGGGCAGCACGTGCCGCTTGGCGATCTCGATCTTCTCGGCCTCGGTGTAGCCGGGGATGCGGATGATCTCCATGCGGTCCAGCAGGGGCTGGGGCATGTTCAGGCTGTTGGCCGTGGTCACGAACATCGTCTGGCTGAGGTCGTAGTCGACCTCGAGGTAGTGGTCGGCGAAGGTCGAGTTCTGCGCCGGGTCCAGCACCTCCAGCAGGGCCGAGGACGGATCGCCCCGGTAGTCGCTGCCCATCTTGTCGATCTCGTCGAACAGGAAGAAGGGATCGACCGCCTTGGCCTTCTTCATCGACTGGATGATCTTGCCGGGCATCGAGCCGATGTAGGTCCGGCGGTGACCGCGGATCTCGGCCTCGTCGCGCACGCCGCCGAGCGACAGGCGAATGAACTCACGCCCGGTCGCCTTGGCGATCGAACGGCCGAGCGAGGTCTTGCCGACGCCGGGAGGACCAACAAGGCAAAGGATCGGGCCCTTCAGCGAGTTGGTCCGCGCCTGGACGGCCAGGTACTCGAGAATCCGCTCCTTCACCTTCTCCAGGCCGTAGTGATCCTCTTCGAGGATGGCCTCGGCCTTGGCGATGTCGATCTTCTTCGGCTTGGCCTTGCCCCACGGAATCGACAGCAGCCAGTCGAGGTAGTTGCGCACCACCGTGCTCTCGGCCGACATCGGGCTCATGTTGCGCAGCTTCTTCAGCTCCGCATCGGCCTTGGTCCGCGCCTCCTTGGAGAGCCTGGTCTTCTTGATGCGCTTTTCGAGCTCGAGCAGTTCGTCGCGACCGTCGTCCTGATCGCCCAGCTCGCGCTGGATCGCCTTCATCTGCTCGTTCAGGTAATATTCGCGCTGGGTCTTCTCCATCTGCCGCTTGACGCGGCTGCGGATCTTCTTCTCGACCTGCAGGACGGAAATCTCGCCCTCCATCAGCGAGAACACCTTCTCCAGCCGCTTCACGACATTGAACAGCTCGAGCAGCTGCTGCTTGTCGCCGATCTTGACGGACAGGTGGGCGGCGATGCTGTCGGCCAGCTTGCCGGGCTCGGTGATGTGCGGGATCGATGCCAGGGCTTCCGGCGGGATCTTCTTGTTGAGTTTGACGTAGGCCTCGAACTGCTCGGCCACGGCGCGGCTGAGGGCTTCGGCCTCATGCTCCTCGCCGTCGTCCTCGTCGAGGATGGCGGCCTCGGCTTCATAGAAGTCTTCCGAGCCGACGAAGCGGGTGACGGCCGCGCGCTGCTTGCCCTCGACCAGCACCTTGACGGTGCCGTCGGGCAGTTTCAGCAGTTGCAGCACGGTGGCCACGACGCCGACGTCATAGATGGCGTCGGCGGCCGGATCGTCATCGGCGCTGTTCTTCTGGGTGGCCAGCAGGATCTGCTTGTCGCCGCGCATCACCTCTTCAAGGGCGCGGACGGATTTCTCGCGGCCCACGAACAGGGGCACGACCATATGGGGAAACACAACGATGTCCCGAAGCGGCAACACCGGAAGCGTACGTAGTTCTGACATTTACCTGTCTCCTGCCCGCGACCCGATAATCGGCGTCGCGGCGTACCCAAACCGTTACGACCGGGTACGTTTGAGAAGATAGTTGGGCGCTTCGCGGGCGCATTCAAGCGGACCCGCTGTCACAGGCGGGGATAAGCCCCGAAAGAATCAGGAAATTCCGCATGATATCGCCCGATTGGGGCGATGTTCCCGCGCCGGGCTAGTCTTCCGCGGGCAGACGCTGATGCGCCGGCCAGACCTGCTCGATCACCGCCCAGGCGATGGAGCCGGCCAGGGCGACGATGGCCCCGGCCCATTGCAGCGCGCTCATGCCCTCGGCGGCCTTCGAGCCGATGATCCAGGCGACGAGGAAGACCGTGGCCCCGGACAGCCAGCGGGCGGAAAAGGCGGCGCGGATCAGCTGGGTCATGGGGAGGCTCGACGCTACGAAGGCAAGGCGCCCCGAATAGTGGAGGCCTCCGCTCCTGTCCCTGCGACACGGCCCCGCACCCGCTCTTGACAGCTACCCATTCATATTGCCATTTGGCTATATTGAAGAGAGGCGATGCACATGCCTGTCGTTGACGACACCCTGGACCGCGTGTTCGGCGCCCTGGCCGATCCGACCCGCCGCGCCATCCTGGCCCGCATTGCCGGACGGGAGGCGACGGTGAACCAGCTGGTCAACGCCTTCGACCTGGCGCAGCCGACCATCTCCAAACACCTCAAGGTGCTGGAGCGGGCGGGCCTGGTGTCGAGAGGCCGTGAGGCCCAGTTCCGCCCCGTGCGGCTAGATCCGAAAGCCTTGGCCGGCGTCGACGCCTGGCTCGGCGATTATCGCCGGTTCTGGGAAGAGAGCTTCGAGCGGCTCGATGATTATGTGAAGCAACTCAAGGAGAAGGACGCAGAAGATGAGCGATGACACGAGCGTTGCCGCCCGCACCCTGAGCATCGTCCGGGTGTTCGACGCCCCGGCCCGCCTGCTGTTCAAGGCCCACGCCGAGCGCGAGCACATCATGCAGTGGTTCGGGCCCGTCGGCTGGCCGGTCACCTTCTGCGAGATGGACTTCCGGGTTGGAGGCCAGTGGCGAATGGCGATGACCGGCTCGACCGGCGTCCAGAACCCGCCCTTCGGCGGGACCTATCTGGAGATCGTGCCGGACAGGCTCATCAAATGGGACAACGGCTTCGAGATCGCCGGAGCGGAGCGGATGGTCACCACCATCACCTTCGAAGACCTGGGCGGCAAGACGACCGTCACCTCGACGACGGTGTTCGCCTCCCAGCGGATGTACGCCGAGCACGTGGGCGCCGGCTTCGAACAGGGGACCAATTCCGGCCTCGACCAGCTGGAGCGCCACGTCGCGAAAATGGCGGCTTAGGCCCCTACTCCACCGAACAGGCGCCTGGTCCCTCGGGGTCGGGCGGCGCGGTGGCGCAGACGGCGGCGGTCACGTCCATCACCTCGCCCTGCAACAGGTCGGTCCAGCGCCAGACCTGCTCCAGGGTCGGGTTGAAGCTGCCCGGCGGCCGCAGCCACTTCGGCGCATAGCGCTGTCGGCAGACCTTGCCCGAGATCCGCCCCGATCCACAGGCCCGCGCCCGCAAGACTTCCAGGTCCAGCGACGTCCGATAGAGACGGGCGTACTGGGCGGCGGCGTCCTCGCCGTCATCAGCGGCCTGGCCCATCACCGTCTCCGCGGCGCCGACCATGGCCGACAGCCGACCAAGGGCGATCTGGCGCTCAAACGGATCGACGGGCTCGGACGCCCAGGCGCCGCCGGCGCTCAGCAACAGGGCGAGAACGAGGGCGAAGCGGATCATCGAGGGAGCCTCCTTGCGGCGTCCCCTCAGCCCATCACCGACTTCAACGCCGCAATTAAGGCCGCCGCGTTGCCCGGCGGGATCAGGATCAGCCCCGGCTGGGGGACCAGACCACAGGCCGGGGTGGCGATCACTGGCACGCCGGCCGCCAGGGCGCCGAGCAGCCGGCGCGGATTGTCCTCGACCACCGCCGGCTGAACCACGGCGGCGACGCCCTCCAGCCAGTCGGCGCCGGCAGACCGCGCCCTCACCCCGTCCCAGAAGCCGGCGCCCTCAAGCTCCGAACCGGCCGTCACCACCTCGAGATCGAGCGCCCGCGCCGCCTCGCGCACCGTCCAGGCCCCCTTGCGGGCCGCCGTGGGGCCGGGAAAGGCGATGCGCCGGCCGGCGGCGGCGGCGGCCGGCCCACGCTTCGGCGCGATCCAGTCCAGGCGCTGGGCCCGCTCGCCGAACAGCGCCGCCACGGCCGCATGGGGCGTCAGGATCCTGTGCGCCGCCGCCAGCGCCTGGGCCTCGGCCGACACCAGGGCGGGATCGGCCCGGAAATCGGCCAGGCTGGCCTGCTCCGGCGCGGCCACATGCGCCTCGTCGAGCCGCGCCTGCAGCACGCCGATCGGGGCGCGGGTCATCAGCACGCTGAACCGCCGGCCGCCAAGCCGCCCCCGTCGCCAGAGGTAGGGCAGCAGGCTCTGGGCCACCACCACGTCCAGGTCATCCGACGTCAGCAACCGCTCCAGCGACCGGGCGATAGCCTCGGCGCCGGCCAGTTCGGCCCGCCGGCGTTCCGGCCCCCTTGAGGCCAGCCGGCGCACCGCCGCCGACCGTCCCAGGGCCGCCAGCATGGCGTCCCGCGTCCGGCCCGCCGGCGCGCCGGCCCAGGCATAGCGTCCCATCCACCAACGCCCGCCATCCAGCGGCAGGCCGAGCACATCAGCCGGCCCGGCCTGCTCCGCCCACAGCGCCTGAAACTCCGGCCAGGCTTCATCGACCAGCCAGACCCGTCGCGCCGAGGCTGTCGCCGGACTTGGCCCTTCATGCCGGTAGCAGCTGATCTGCTGGCAGCTGTCGCAGCTGCGCGCCTCCAGTATCGGGCCCCGGCCCGGCTCGGCGCACCCTTTCGGCGCCGCGGCTCCGGCGGCCGCCGGTCCACTGAACCGCACGATCAGCTCGCCCTCGGTCAACCGGGTTTCGATGTGCAGCGGCGCGGCATGGGCAAACCGCAGATCGACATAGTTCCAGGCCACCGTCGCATCCCGGCCATGCGTCGAGGCCGAGCCCGGCACCACCTTCGAATGGCCATGCCGTTCGAAGATCTCGCACCCGGCCCGCTGGGCCACGTCATAGAGGGCGTTCGACAGCTGGCAGAGGCCGCCGCCGACGGCCGGCACCAGGCAACCCTCCTGGATCATCCGCCCATCGACATAGCCGCGCCGCCGCGTGGCCTTGCCGACGATCCGCCAGAAGCTGAACACCTGTCCGGCCTCGAGCTTCCCCGCCCCGATCGCCGTCGTAGCCCGCCGCAGGTTCTCGACCTTGCCGCGCTGGTGGCGATGCTCGCGCGACCGCTCGTCGGTCCACAGCCCGCTACGCGCCTCGGCCAGCAGGACATAGTCGGCGGGCTTGGGCGCAGGCGTCAAAGGCTTCAGTCCGGCGGTGAGATTTATCAACCCACGACGGGTCCGGAACGCTATGACCTTGGCGTTGAAGATCGCTCCCGACAGCCGGCTCGGCTGCTCCCACCAATCCAGGTCGGGATCGGGTGTAAAGCTGGCCGGATCGGGAACCTGGTTCATAGCGCCTCAGCCTTTGCGGCAGGCCGGCTGGCGGACAAGCCAGAGCTTGGCCGCCTCGACCACGGCGTCATCCGGATCGGCAGCCAGGCCAGGTCCGGCGGGGATCGGCTCGTCCGGCGTGAAGCCCGCCGGATAGGTGCGCCCCTCGCGGTCCGTCATCATGCCGACGGTGATGACCAGGTTGGCCCCGTCGGCCAGCCTGTAGCCGGCATTGGTGCTGGCCAGTCCGAAGCTGCGCTCTCCGAAAGTTCGGGTGGCGGGGCGGCCAATGAAGGCGGCCAATACGGCTTCACCCGAACTCGCCACGCCGCCGTCCTGCAGAATGGCGACCGGCGCTCCGGTCAGACGCAGGTCCCGCCAGCCCTGCACCGCCTGCAGCCGGTTCGGCGCCCCGCCGCCTTGCGCGATCACCGCCGCGCCGTCCCGCAGATTGGCGTAGACATAGGGCGGGCCGGAGGAGTCCTGCTTGCCCAGCGCCATGCCGTTGCCGAGCAGGGGGGATAGCCCCGTCACCATCGGCCACATGTTGCCGCCGCCGTTGCCGCGCAGATCGATGACGTAGCCGCAGGCAGTCCGGGCGCCGTCAGCCAAGGTCTGGAACAGACCATCGGCAAAGGCCTGAGCCTCCGGCGGGTAGCCACTAAACGACGGAACGACCATCAACAGCGCCTCGGCCCCGTTGGCCAGCGGCAGGCTTCGCGCCTCACGCGTCTGGCGCCCCGCAAAGGAGGACGGCGGGATGGAACCGCCACGTGACAGCCCGGCCACCGCGTCGAAGGTGCGACCGTACCGCGCGAAGAAGGCCGTCTGCCGTTCACGTGGGACCTGGACGAAGCTGTGGCTGTCCCCCAACCCGTTCAGCAGGACGGCATAGGCCGGCAGCAGATCCAGCTCGTCCCGGG